>NZ_LYVQ01000046.1 GCF_001984095.1 Pelomonas sp. KK5 | reverse complement strand
AAGATCGTCGACTGGTACATGGACGGCAAGCTCAACATCGACGACCTGATCACCCACAAGCTGCCGCTGGAGCGGATCAACGAGGGCTTTGACCTGATGAAGGCCGGCACTTCGATCCGCACCGTCGTCGAGTTCTGAGTTCGCGCGAAGGAGACAGCATGGAACAGCTGAGCCAACACGGCGCCTTCGGCGGCTGGCAGCGCTTTTACAGGCACGACTCGACCGAGATCGGCCTGCCGATGAAATTCGCGCTGTTCCTGCCGCCCGAGCCCAAGGCACTGCTGGTCTACCTCGCGGGGCTGACCTGCACTGAGGAGACCTTCACGATGAAGGCCGGCGCCCAGCAGGCGGCGGCCGAGCTGGGCCTGGCGCTGCTGATGCCCGACACCAGCCCGCGCGGCGCCAACGCGCCGGGCGAGGCCGATGCGTGGGACTTCGGCGTCGGCGCGGGCTTCTATCTCGATGCGACGCAGGAGCCCTGGGCGAAGCACTGGCGCATGGAGAGCTACCTGATCGAGGAGCTGCTGCCGCTGGTGCAGAAGGAGTTCGGCCTGCCGGCCGACCGCACCGGCATCTTCGGCCACTCGATGGGCGGCCATGGCGCGCTGACGCTGGCGCTGCGGCATCCGGGCGTGTTCAGGTCGCTGTCGGCCTTTGCGCCGATCTGCGCGCCGATGCAGTGCCCCTGGGGCGTCAAGGCCTTCAGCGGCTATCTCGGCGAGGACCGCGACACCTGGCCGGCCCACGACGCCAGCGCGCTGATGAAGACTCAGCAGTCCGTACCGTATCCGGCCGGCATCCTGATCGACCAGGGCCTGAACGACAAGTTCCTCGTCGAGCAACTGCATCCGCAGCACTTCGAGGAAGCCTGCGCCGCCGTCGGCCAGCCGCTGACGCTGCGCCGCCAGGAAGGCTACGACCACGGCTACTACTTCATCGCCAGCTTCGTGGACGACCATCTGAAGCATCACGCCGAGCAGTTGTTGAAACCATGAGCTTCACCATCCCCGCCGCCGCCCGCATCGGCGACCCGCTGGCCGCCATCGACACGCCGTCCCTGGTGCTGGACCTCGACGCCTTCGAGCGCAACCTCGAGCTGATGCAGGCGAAGGCCCGCGCCGCCGGGCTCGCGTTGCGTCCACATGCGAAGGCGCACAAGACCCCGCAGGTGGCGCTGGCCCAGATCGCGCGCGGCGCGGTAGGCGTGTGCTGCCAGAAGGTGACGGAGGCCGTGCCCTTTGTCGAAGCCGGCGTGGCCGACGTGCACATCAGCAACGAAGTGGTCGGCGCGGCCAAGCTGGCGCTGCTGGCCCAGCTGGCGCGGGCCGCGCGGATCAGCGTCTGCGTGGACGATGCGAGTCAGGTGGCGCCGCTGGCTGCGGCCTGCGCGGCACAGGGCAGCCGGGTGGACGTGTTCGTCGAGATCAACATCGGCCAGGACCGCTGCGGCGTCGCCGGCGCGGCCGAGGTGCTGTCGATCTTGCACGTTATTTCAGCGCATCCCGGCCAGCTCTCGTTCAAGGGCCTGCAGGCTTACCAGGGGCGGGTGCAGCACATCCGTCCGCTGGCCGAACGGCGCGAGGCGGCGCTGGCTGCGGGCGCGCGGACGAAGGCCGTCGTGGATGCGCTGGCCGCGCAGGGCGTGGCCTGCCCGGTCGTCACCGGCGGCGGCAGCGGCAGCGTGGAGTTCGACCTGGCGGGCGGCGTCTACACCGAGCTGCAGCCGGGCTCCTACGCCTTCATGGACGCGGACTACGGCGCCATCGAGGCCGGAGAGCTGCGCTTCGAGCATGCGCTGTTCGTGCTGTCCGGCGTGATGAGCCGTGTCGATGCGCGGCAGGCCATCGTCGATGCGGGGCTGAAGTCGATGTCCGCCGAGTCGGGCCTGCCACGGGTCTGGGGCCGCGAGGGCGTGAACTACGAGGTCATCAGCGACGAGCATGGCAACCTCCGCGGCGCGCCGCTGCCCGTGCTCGGCGACAAGGTGCTGCTGATTCCCGGCCACTGCGACCCGACCTTCAACCTGCACGACGAACTGGTCTGCCTGCGCGGTGGCGTCGTCGAGGCGATCTGGCCGATCGCCGCGCGCGGCCTCAGCCGCTGACGAGCATCAGGCCGCCCAGGCCGACGAACACGCCGTAGAGCAAGCGCTGGAACCACAGCGGCGAGAGGCGGCCCACCAGCCGGTTGCCGAGTGCCAGCCCGGCGAAGGAGGCGACGAGGGCGGCGGCCACCAGGCCCGGCGCGGGCCATTGCGGCATCCCGCTGCCCAGGCGCAGCGCCAGCGCCGCGGTGCCGACCGTGAAGCTGATGCCCATGGCCTGCAGTTGCGCCGTCTTGTCCAGCCGCAGCGTCTGCATGAAGGGCACCATCGGCATCACGAACACGCCCGTACCTGCGCCCAGCGTGCCCGCGATGGCGCCGGCCACGACGGCTGCCGTCCGCGGCCAACGCTCGAAGGACGGAAGCTTCGGTTTTGCCAAACCCCAGCAGCCGTAGGCGATCAGCACCACGGCCAGCACGATGCGCGCCTGCGCCGGCGCGCTGCCGAGCGGGCTCCACAGCGTGGCCGCGGCGAGGGCGAGCCACATCGGCCAGAGCCGGCGGAGCAGGGAGGCGCCATGCGGCCCGAGGCATTGGGCCACGTTGGTCAGCAGCGCCGGCAGCAGCATCAAGGCCGCGGCGCTGGCCGGCGGCAGGCGCACCAGGCTGCTCAGCAGCGCCATCGACAGCGTCGGCAGTCCCAGGCCGGACATGCCCTTCACCAGCCCGGCCAGCACGAAGATCGCGGCGCAGGGCAGCCACAGCTCGGCGGTGTTCATCATCATGAGCGCATGGTCCGGTGCCGCCGCGCGGCTGTCCATCGGTCATCGCCGTTGCTATCCTCAGTCGATTCCGAAGGATAGGCAGACACCATGGCCCTGCATCGCATCGATCCCTACGACCTGCGCCTGTTCGCCGCCGTGGCCGAGGCCGGCACGATCACCGGCGGCGCCGCGGCCATGCACCTGTCGCTGGCGTCTGCCAGCGTGCGCCTGCAGAAGCTCGAGCGGGCCAGCGGCTCCATGCTGCTGCTGCGGTCCAAGCGCGGCGTGGCCCTGACCGACGCCGGCCGCACGCTGCTGCGCCATGCCGGGCTGATGCAGCGCCAGCTCGCCGCGCTGCATGCGGACATGGGCGCCCACGCGCGCGGGCTGAGCGCCACGCTGCGGCTGGCCGGCAACACCGCTGCCGTGAGCGAGCACCTGCCGCCGCGGCTCGGCCCCTTCCTGGCCGCCCATCCGCAACTGGACGTGGAGCTGAGCGAGCTGCCCAGCACCGAGGCGCTGCAGGCATTGCGGCAGGGACGGGTGGAGCTGGCGGTGGTGGCGGACCACGTCGGCCTCGACGATGCGGTGGCGGCGCGCGACTTCGGCATCGACCGCCTGGTCGCGCTGCTGCCGGCGCGCGGCGCGGGCCCGGCGCGCTCGACGGATTTCGCCGCGCTGCTGGACCGGCCCTTCGTCGGGTTGCCGCCGGAGGCCGGCCTCAGCCGCTTCCTCCAGCGCCGCGCGCTGGACCACGGGCGCAATCTTCATCAGCGCCTGGGCGTGCGCAGCTTCGATGCCGTGGCTCGCCTGGTGGCCGAGGGCGTCGGCGTGGCCGTGATGCCCGAGGCCGCGGCCTTGCGCTGGCCCGACCCGCGCCTTCGCCTGCGCCCGCTGCGCGATGCCTGGGCGACGCGCCGGCTGCTGCTGTGCTGGTCCGGCGAACCGACGGCCGGCGCGGCACTGCTGCGCGACGCGCTGCTGGCCTGACGCGGCCATCGGGGACAATCGCCCCCATGGCTGTCCTCTCCCTCACCAACGCCCATCTCGCCTACGGCCATGTCGCCCTGCTCGATGCCGCCAACTTTTCGCTCGAAACCGGCGAGCGCGTCGGCCTGATCGGCCGCAACGGGACCGGCAAGTCCTCGCTGCTGAAGATCCTCGCCGGGCTCGAGAAGCTCGACGACGGCCTGCTGCAGCTGCAGCAGGGCCTCACCAGCGTCTATGTGCCCCAGGAGCCGGAGCTGCGCGCCGAGGCGACGATCTTCGACGTCGTCAGCGAGGGCGTGGCCGAGGCGCGCCGGCTGCGCGAGATCTATGAGCGGCACGATCCGGCCGACGACCTGGACGCCGTGCTGGAGCGCATCGAGCACATCAGCGGATGGAACTGGGAGCAGCGGGTCGACGAGACCCTGCACCGCCTGAACCTCGACGGCACGCGCGTGATCGGTTCGCTCTCCGGCGGGCTGAAGAAGCGCGTGGCCCTGGCCCGCGCGCTGGTGGCCCAGCCCGACGTGCTGCTGCTGGACGAGCCGACCAACCACCTGGACCTCGACGCCATCACCTGGCTGGAGGAACTGCTCAACGCCTTCAAGGGCTCGCTGCTGCTGATCACCCACGACCGCTCCTTCCTCGACAACGTCTGCAACCGCATCGTCGAGCTGGATCGCGGGCAGCTGCGCGGCTACCCCGGCAACTTCGCCGCCTTCCAGGCTGCCAAGCAGTACGAGCTGGAGAACGAGGCGCTGGCCAATGCCCGCTTCGACAAGCTGCTGGCGCAGGAGGAGGTGTGGATCCGCAAGGGCGTGGAGGCGCGGCGCACCCGCTCGGTGGCGCGCGTGCAGCGGCTGCAGGCGATGCGCTCGGAGCACGCGGCGCGTCGCGACGTGCAGGGCAAGGTGCGGCTAGACATCGACACCGGCGGCAGCAGCGGCAAGATCGTTGCGGAGCTGGAGAAGGTGTCCAAGAGCTACGGCGGCCGCACCATCGTGCGCGAGTTCAACGCCACCATCCTGCGCGGCGACAAGATCGGCCTGGTGGGCCCCAACGGCGCGGGCAAGACCACGCTCTTGAAGATGATCCTGGGCGAGCTGGCGCCGGACAGCGGCAGCGTGCGCCTGGGCACCAAGATGACGGTCGCCTACTTCGACCAGATGCGCGATGCGCTGAACCTCGACGCCACGCTGGCCGACACGATCAGCCCCGGCAGCGAGTGGATCGAGATCGGCTCGCAGAGGAAGCACGTCAAGAGCTACCTGGGCGACTTCCTGTTCTCGCCGGCGCGCTCCGATTCGCCGGTGCGCACGCTCTCCGGCGGCGAGCGCAACCGCCTGCTGCTGGCGCGCCTGTTCGCCCGGCCCGCCAACGTGCTGGTGCTGGACGAGCCGACCAACGACCTCGACATCGAGACCCTGGAGCTGCTGGAGGAACTGCTGGCCGACTACGACGGCACGGTCTTCCTGGTCAGCCACGACCGCCGCTTCCTCGACAACGTCGTCACCAGCACCATCGTCAACGAGGGCGAAGGCCGCTGGCGCGAGTACGAGGGCGGCATCGAGGACTGGCTGGTGCAGTCGAAGCGCGCGGCCGAACTGGCGGCGCGCGCCGCCAAGTTGCAGCCGGCCGCCGCCGCACCGGCGCCTGCGGCTCCTGCGCCGGCGCCGGTCGTCGCCACCAAGAAGAAGCTCAGCTACAAGGAGCAGCGCGAGCTGGACGAGATCCCCGCCAGGATCGCCGCGCTGGAGACCGAGCAGAAGCACCTGAACGCGCTGCTGGAAGGCACCGAGCTCTACACGCAGGGCGCCGCCCGCATCGCCGAGGTGACCGAACGTGCCGGCGCGATCGACGAGGAGTTGCTGGTCCTGATGGAGCGCTGGGAAGCGCTCGAGGCGAAGTAGCAGACGTTCGGCGAAGGCACCCGTGGCCCACTCGAACGAGGGGGCTGCGCCTCGCGCCGTGACCAATGTCCGAATCTTCTTCAACTGCGAGTTAGGGGGGTGACGCGCGGCGCGATCCCCCTATCGCTAGGCTCCACACATCGTCAATTTCGATGGAAACGGAGCAAGCAATGAAGCGAATTTTCGGTCTGGTCGCGCTCGCCGCCGGCGTGCTGTCGAGTGCGTCGGCCGGCGCGCAGAACCTCGTGGTCAACGGCAGTTTCGAGCAGGTCACGAACCCCGCGGGCGTCCAGCAGACCACGGTGGACAACCGCTACATCAACTCCCCGTACAACCCCACCTGGGGTTTCGATCTGCCGGGCTGGACCAACCGCGGCTATGTCGCGGTGGTCTATGGAGACGGCGTCGCCGACGACCTGGCCAACCACCAGGTCATGACGAACAACGGGGCGCGGGCTTCGGGCAACAACGTCCTCGCCAGCGACAAGAACCTTTCGGGCGCACCCTCAGTGATTCCGACGAGCCCGGACGGCGGCAACTTCTTCGGGTCCAACGGGCACTACAACACGGGTTCGCTGACCCAGAATGTGCATGGCTTCGTCGTCGGCCAGCAATACGAGCTGAGCTTCTGGTCGGCGGCTGCCGTCAATCTCGGCGGCGCCTTCCCTACCGGCGCCCAACCCGCCATGCAGGGCAAGTGGGACGTCACCCTGACCGGTGCGACGACGGATGTGAACCTGAGCGTCGTCTCGCAGACCTTCGGCCCCTACGGTGGCTACTCCGACTGGGTGAAGACCACCGTCAGGTTCACCGCATCCAGCGTCTCGGAACTGCTGAGCTTCGCGCCCGGTACGCGTTCGGGCCCTCCCATGGACCTGCTTGACGGCGTGTCCATCGTCGCGGTGCCGGAGCCGGCGGAATGGGCGCTGATGGGTGTCGGCCTGCTGCTGATCGGCGCGCGGCTGCGCGCCCGGCGCGGGGAGCGCGCCTAGACGCGCAACTCGACGGCACCGATGCCGTCGAAGGCGACCGCCACGCGGTCGCCGGCCTGAAGGCCCTGGCGGACGATCCAGGCGCCGGTGGTCACCACGCTGCCGGCCGGCAGCACATCGCCATCGCGGGTCACATGCTGCAGGAAGGCGATCAGCCCCCAGGCCGGGTCACCGAGCGGGTGGGCCCCGGTGGCGCTCAGCGGCGGCTCGTCGTTGACCTGCAGCGTGCAGGCCTGCTGCGCCCAGTCCCGCCCCGGTAGCCAGGGCTGCCATTCGCCCAGTGCCAGCCCGCCGTGCGATTGCAGGTCGGCCAGGCGCAGCAGCGGGGGCGCGTCGAAGCCTTCCTCCCAGCGCGAGCTGACCAGCTCGATGGACACGGCGAACGAGTGGATCAGGCTGTTGAGCCCGGCCGGCGTCAGTGTCTTCGCTTCCCAGCCGGCGACCGGACGGCCGAAGCGCACCGCGATCTCCGCCTCGGCGCCGGGCTTGTGCAGGGCCAGGTCGGAGAAGTCCAGCATCTGCCCTTGGTACTGGCGAGCGCGGTCAGGAGGCAGTGGCGCATGGGTCAACCTGGCGTCACGCGAAGGGCCGCCGGATTTCCAGTACTCCGGTTCGTAGTCGTGCTCGTACCAGCCGAAGAGATCGATCAGGCCGCCTTGCACCGCATAGGCTTCCTCCTCGCTGCCCAGCACCCATTCGGCGGCGCTCATGCGTTCGCCGCGCGCCAGCGCCTGGCCCAGGAAGACGCTCAGAACCCGGGAGTTGCCGGGCAGGGCCCGCTTGGGGCGGGCGCCATTTTTGTCACGCTTGCTCATCCCCCGATCGTAGCGATCTCGCGGCGCTGATGCCTACCTTCGGCCGGCTGACATCGACGGACGGGCCGCGCGAGCTATGCCGCGCGCAGCAGCGCCCAGAACTTGGGATCCTGCGCGGTGGCGAAGTTGATCCGCATCAGCGTGCCGCCGCGCCGCGTGGCGCTGAACAGCAGGCCCGGCGCGGTGAGCCAGCCGGCATCCAGCAGGCGCTGGGCGAGGCGCTCGGTGTCGGTGCCCACGTCGATCCAGCCGAACAGGCCCTGCGGCGGCGTGACGAAATGGCAGCCGGCCGACGCGGCCAGCTTCACCGCGCGCAGCCGCGCCGCGTCGAGCCGCGCCGCGACCCGCTCGGCATGCCGGCGCAACTGGCCCTGTTCCAGGCACAGCGCCACGGCGCGTTCCAGCAGCGGGCTGGTGGTCAGCGTGGACAGCAGCTTCAGGTCGGTCAGCCGCCGTACCCGCTCGGCGCTCGCCGCCAGGTAGCCGACGCGCCAGGCCGGCGTGAGGATCTTCGAGAAACCGGAGACGTAGATCGTGCGGCGCAACCCGTCCAGTGCGCTCAGGCGCGGCGCGTGGTTGGGCGCGAGGAAGGCATAGGTGTCGTCCTCGACGATCAGCAGGTCGCCCGCCTCGGCCAGGCGCAGCACCTGGTGGGCCTGGGCCAGGCTCAGCGAGTGGCCGGTGGGGTTGTGCAGCACCGAGACGGTGACGTACATGCGCGGCCGGTGCTGCTCGATCAGGCGCTCCATCACGGCCAGGTCCGGCCCGTCCGCGCCGCGCGGCACCGGCAGCAGGCGCATGCCGGCCTCGGTCAGCCGCGCGTACTCGATCGCCCAGCCCGGGTCGTCCACCAGCACCGCGTCGCCGGGCTGCAGCAGGCCGCGGGTGACCAGGTCCAGCGCATGGGTGGCGCCGACGGTGCTGACGAGCTGCTCCGGCGGGCAGGCGATGCCCACGTCGGCCATGCGGCGCGCCAGGGCCTGGCGTAGCCGCGGGTCGCCGGCCGGCTCGCCGTAATGCAGTGCGAGCTTCTCGGCCTCCTCGCCCTGGGCCAGCACCTTGCGCATTGCCTGCTGGATCATCGGCAGGTCCAGCCACTCGGCCGGCAGCGTGCCCAGGCCCGGCGCGTGGCGGGCCTCGGCCTGGAACATGCCGCGGATCAGCGTGGTGGCGTCGAAGGGCGCGGAGGCGGGCCGCGGCGCCGGCGGCGGTCGTCCTCCTGCAAGGGCGGTTTCGCGAACGAAGAAGCCGCGCTGCTTGCGGGCTTCCAGCAGCCCTTGCGCCAGCAGTTGGTCATAGGCGGCCACCACCGTGTAGGGGCTCACGCCATGGTGCTTCGCGCAGTCGCGCACCGAGGGCAGGCGCGTGCCCGGCAGCAGCAGGCGCTGGGCGATGCGCTCGGCAAAACGGTCGGCCAGCTGGCGGGCCAGCGGCGTGGCGCCATCGCGGGAGAGCAGGCTTGTGCTGGTTTGCATGCCAATACAGATTGGAATGGGCTCATGCAAAGTGTACTGGTTCTGTATTGGTTGCGCGCCGTAGACTTGGCCGCATGAGCCTGAGCTTCACCCACTCCCTGCTGCTGTTCGCCGGCGCGGCGCTGCTGATGGCGCTGACGCCGGGGCCGAACATGGTCTACCTGCTGTCGCGCTCGCTGTGCCAGGGATCGCGGGCGGCCGTGATGTCCTGGACCGGCGTGGTGCTGGGCTTCAGCGTGCACATGCTGTCGGCGGCGCTGGGTCTGACGGCGCTGTTCATGGCCGTGCCGCTGGGCTACGAGCTGCTCAAGCTGGGCGGGGCGGTCTACCTGCTGTGGCTGGCCTGGCAGTCGCTGCGGCCCGGCGCGCGCTCCGCCTTCGAGGCGCGCGAGCTGTCGGCGCATGCGCCGCGGCGCCTGTTCGTGATGGGCCTGCTGACCAGCGTGCTTAATCCGAAGGTGGCGATCTTCTACCTGTCGGTGCTGCCGCAGTTCATCGTGCCGGGCGAGGGCTCGGTGCTGCAGCAGAGCCTGATGCTCGGTGGCACCCAGTTGCTGATCGGTTCCGGCGTGAACCTGCTGGTCTGCCTGTTCGCCGCGCCGCTGTCCGCCTGGCTGATGCGCCGCCGCGGCTGGCTGGCGCTGCAGCGCTACCTGATGGGCGCGGTGCTCGGCGGGCTGGGTGTGCGCCTGCTGCTGGAGCCATCGCGTGGCTGAGCAGGGGCGCGCCACCCGCGGCATGCTGCTCGGCGCCTTGGGCGTCTTCATCTTCGCGGTGACGATCCCGATGACGCGCCTGGCCGTGGGCCACCAGGGCGCGGCGCAGCTCGATCCGCTGTTCATCACCAGCGGCCGCGCGGCGGTGGCCGGGCTGCTGTCGGCGGTGTACCTGTGGGCCACGGGCGCGCCGCTGCCGACCCGGCAGCAGGCGCTGGCCCTCGGGATGACCGGGCTGGGCGTCGTGGTGGGCTTCCCGCTGTTCCTGGCGTTGGCGGTGCAGAGCGTCGATGCAATGCATGCGTCGGTGGTCTCGGGCGTGCTGCCGCTGGCGACGGCAGTGGTGGCCGCGCTGGCGCTGCGCCAGCGGCCCTCGATCGGATTCTGGCTGTGCGCCGTGGCCGGGCTGGCGCTGGTGCTGGCCTTCGCCTGGTGGCGCGGCGCGGCCGGCTTCCAGTGGGCCGACGGCCTGCTGCTGCTTGCGCTGCTGAGCGCGGCCGGCGGCTATGTCAGCGGCGCGCGGCTGACCGAGCGGCTCAGCGCCGAGCAGGTGATCTGCTGGGTGCTGGTGATCTGGCTGCCGCTCACCGCGCCGCTGGCCTGGGCCTGGCGGCCGACGCATCCGGTCGATACGGCGGCCTGGGGCGCCTTCGCCTATGTCTCGCTGTTCTCGATGTGGCTGGGCTTCTTCGCCTGGTACCGCGGCCTCGCGCTGGGCGGCACGATGCGCGTCAGCCAGGTGCAGGTGCTGCAGCCCTTCTTGTCGATGCTGCTGGCGGTGCCTATCCTGGGCGAGACGCTGGATGCGGCGACGCTGGTCTTCGCTGCTGCGGTGATCGTCGTCGTCTGGCTGGGCAAGCGCATGCCGGTCGGGCCTGCGCTGCGATGATGAATTGATGAATTCCTAACCTGAAAGCTGTGCGGATGACTTCCCCCTGGACCCAAGCGCGCCGTGCCGCGCGCATGAACCCCTCGATCATTCGGGAGATCCTCAAGGTCACCGAGAAGCCGGGGATCCTGTCGATGGCCGGCGGCCTGCCCTCGGCCGACACCTTTCCGGTCGAGGCACTGAAGGCCGCCTGCGACAAGGTGCTGAGCGAGACGCCCAAGGAAGCGCTGCAGTACGCCGCCAGCGAGGGCTTCGCGCCGCTGCGCGAATGGGTGGCGCAGCGCGTGAAGGCGCTGGGCATCGAGGTCGGCGCCGACCAGGTGCTGATCACCACCGGCTCCCAGCAGGGGCTGGATCTGGTGGGCAAGATCCTGTGCGACCACGGCGCGCCGGTGGCCGTCGAGACGCCGACCTACCTCGGCGCGCTGCAGGCCTTCACACCCTACGAGCCGCTGTTCACCAGCCTGGCCGGCGACGATGAAGGCCCGCTGCCGGAGTCGTTCGCGAAGCTCGCGCACGATGCGCCGGGCACCCGCTTCGCCTACCTGCTGCCCAACTACCAGAACCCCACCGGCCGCGTGATGGGCGCCGAGCGCCGCCGCGCGATCATGGCCGCGGCGCGCGCCGCCGGCGTGCCGATCGTCGAGGACAACCCCTACGGCGACCTCTGGTTTGACGAGGCGCCGCCGCAGGCGCTGTCCTCGATGTGGCCCGAGGGCTCGATCTACCTGGGCTCGTTCTCCAAGGTGCTGACGCCGGGCTTCCGCCTCGGCTACATCATCGCCCCGAAGGAGCTCTACCCGAAGCTGCTGCAGGCCAAGCAGGCGGCCGACCTGCACACCCCGGGCTTCAACCAGCGCGTGGTGTACGAGGTGATCCGCAACGGCTTCCTCGACGAACACGTGCCGAAGATCCGCGCGCTGTACAAGGCCAACCGCGACGCGATGGCCACGGCGCTGGAGCAGCACCTGCCGGCGGGCTGCGTGTGGAACAAGCCCAAGGGCGGCATGTTCTTCTGGATCCGCCTGCCCGAGGGCTTCGATGCGATGGCGATGCTGGAGACAGCGGTGGAGTCGGGCATCGCCTACGTGCCGGGCTCGGCCTTCTATGCGCATGCACCCGACCCGCGCACGCTGCGCCTGTCCTTCGTCACGCTGACGCCCGAACTGATCGCCGATGGCGTGGCCATTCTCGGCAAGGTGTTGCGCGAGGCGCTCAGCGTGGTGGAGGAACCGACGCCATGAGTGAGCTGCGCCGCTTCGTCCAGGTCGATGTGTTCACCGCCGAGCCGTTAAAGGGCAACCCGCTGGCCGTCGTCGTCGATGCGGCGGGGCTGAGCGACCAGCAGATGGCGGATTTCGCCCGCTGGACCAATCTCTCCGAGACCACCTTCCTGCTGCCGCCCACCGACCCGGCCGCCGACTACCGCGTGCGCATCTTCACGCCGGGCGGCGAACTGCCCTTCGCCGGCCACCCGACGCTGGGCTCGGCCCATGCATGGCTGGCCGCCGGCGGCGATCCGAAGAAGCCGGCGATGGTGGTGCAGCAGTGTGCGATCGGGCTGGTGAAGGTGCGGCGCGAGGGCGGGCGGCTGTCGTTTTCCGCGCCCCCGCTGACGCGCAGCGGCGCGGCCGATGCGGCCACCCGCGAACAGGTGCTGCGCTCGCTGCGCATCGGCGCTGATGAATTGCTGGACCTGCAGTGGGTCTGCAACGGCCCCGAATGGCTGGCCGCGCGGCTGCGCAGCGCCCAGGCAGTGCTGGCGCTGAAGCCAGACTTCGTGGCGATGGCCGGGCTGAAGCTCGGCGTCGTGGGCGCGCATGCGTCGGGCGGTGCATGCGATTTCGAGGTGCGAGCCTTCGTGCCGGACCTCGGCGTGCCCGAGGATCCGGTCACCGGCAGCCTCAATGCGGGCCTGGCGCTGTGGATGCAGGAAGCCGGCCTGGCGGCCCCGCGCTACGTGGCTGCCCAGGGCACGGCGATGGGCCGCGCCGGGCGCGTGCATGTCAGCCGCGATCCCGGTGGCAGCACCTGGATCGGCGGCGACGTGCAGCCGCTGGTGCACGGGCAGGTGAGGCTGTGACGATCGACCTGTTCCGCGAGGACGCCACGCTGCGCGAATGCAGCGCCACGCTGCTGCGCGCCGACGAGCGCGGCCTGCTGCTGGACCGCACCGTGTTCTATCCGCAAGGTGGCGGGCAGGCCGGCGATGCCGGCGAGCTGCGCCTGGCCGATGGTCGCGTCATCGCCATCGCTGACACGAAGAAGGGCGAGGGCGGGGAGATCCTCCATATCCCGGCGCCGGGCGTGGCGCTCGACGGTCTGGGGTCAGGTCTTGCCGTGACCGCTGTCATCGACTGGCAGCGCCGCTTCGCCCACATGCGCTTCCACACGGCCACGCACCTGCTCTGCGCGCTGATCCCGCATCCGGTCGACGGCTGCTCAATCACCGCCGGCTACGCCCGGCTCGATTTCCACATGAACGAGCCGCTGGACAAGGAAGCGATCACCGCCGGCATCGCGCGGCTGGTGGCCGGCGCCCATCCGGTCGGCCACAGCTGGATCAGCGACGAGGAGCTGGATGCGAATCCGGGCCTGGTGCGCAGCATGAGCGTGCAGCCGCCGCGGGGAACCGGGCGCGTGCGCCTGCTGAAGATCGAAGGCGTGGACCTGCAGCCTTGCGGCGGGACACATGTGTCGAACACGGCGGACATTGGCGCCGTGGTCGTGACGAAGATCGAGAAGAAGTCGGCCATGACCCGCCGGGTCGTCCTGGGATTCGCCCCATCATGAAGCTCATCGGCAAATCCGCCTCGATCAACGTGCGCAAGGTGCTGTGGACCAGCGCCGAACTGGGCCTGGAACTGCAGCGCGAGGAACAGCCCGATCTCGCATCGGCCGCATTCAAGGCGCTCAACCCGAACGCGCTGGTGCCGGTGCTGATCGACGACGGCTTCGTGCTGTGGGAATCGAACACGATCTGCCGCTATCTGGTGAACCGTGAACAGCGGCACGACCTGCTGCCCGCCGATCCGCAGGCGCGCGCCCGCGTCGAGCAGTGGATAGACTGGCAGGCCGGCGAGTTCAACAACGCCTGGCGCTATGCCTTCATGGGCCTGGTGCGTGGCAGCGCGGCTCACCAGGATCCGGTGCAGATCGCGGCGAGCGTCGCGGCCTGGCATCGCCACATCGGCATCCTCGCGGCCCGGCTGGAGGCCACCGGCGCGTACGTGGCCGGCGAGGCCTTCACGCTGGCCGACATCCCGCTGGGCCTGTCGGTCCATCGCTGGCGCGCGGCACCGCTGCCCGACCGGCCGGTGCTGCCGTCGATCGATGCGTATTTGCGGCGGCTGGGCGAGCGGCCCGGCTTCGTCCGATACGGCCTTGATGGTGGGCCGTGACGCTCTGCACGACTTCGTGATCTTGTTCTAGGGGGGCGTCCCTGAAACCGAGGGGCTCGGCCACGCCATCTCCACACCCCTGCCGGATATCGTCCCGTCGACCGCCTCAACGCATAGACAAGGAACGATCGATGTCCCCATTCAAGAACACTCTGGCCGCCGTCGCCGTGCTCGCGACCTCGGCTGTTTCGGCCCAGAACCTGGTGCAGAACGGCAGCTTCGACCAGGTCGCCAACAGCAGCGGCGTGCTGCAGACCAAGACCGACAACTACGGGCTCACATCGGCAAGGGACACCGGCAATTTCGACTTCCACGCGGTGGGCTGGACGAACCAGGATTTCCTGGCCATCGTCTACGGCAGCGGCATCGGCGACAGCGTCTATCCGCTGACGAAGGGCTCGACGCGCGAGGACATGGCGCTGATCGGCCCCAATTCACCCACCAAGGCCACCAACAACGGCCTTCCGGCCGCCAGCCCCGCCGGCGGCAACTACTACGGCGCGGACGCGGGAGCGACCTTCGCCGGGGCGCTGACGCAGACGGTGAGCGGCATGGTCGTGGGCCAGCAGTACACGCTGAGCTTCTGGTGGGCCGGTGCCCAGGCCACCGGCGCGAGCAACACCGCGCAGGCGCTGAACATGGGCTGGGACGTCAGCCTGGGATCGGATGTCCAGGCATCCGTGCAGACCAACATTGCCTACAAGGGCTTCTCCGGCTGGACGCAGGCGAGCTACACCTTCACGGCGACGTCTGCATCCGAACTGCTGAGCTTCCTGCCGACGTCCACCGCCGGCTCGCCGCCGATGTCGCTGCTGGACGGCGTGTCGATCGTGGCCGTTCCCGAGCCGCAGACCTGGGCCATGCTGGCCGCCGGCCTGGGGCTGGTCGCCTTTGTGCAGCGCCGCCGCTCAGCGCAGCGCTGACCAGGGCGCAGAACCGGGGAAGGGCTTCACTTCTCCCGGTAGTTGTCGTGGCAGGCCTTGCAGCTCTTGCCCACGTCCCCCACGGCGGCCTTGATGTTGTCGAGGTTGCCGGTCTTGGTCGCCGCCTGCAGCTTCACCACCTCTGACTGCATCTTCTCGGCGGCTTCCCTGAACTTCGGCATCTCCTTCCAGATCTCCGGCTTGGCCTTGGTGTTGCCGAGGTCCGTGCCTTCGCCGAAGGCCGTGTAGGGCAGGTTGACGACCACCGCCAGCACATCGGCATTGGCCTGCGCGGCCTTGGCGTCGAAGGGGATCTTGCCTTGCGCCATCCCGGCGATGCGGCCGAAGTGGTTGCCCATCAGCGTGAACGCGGACTGGCGATACTTGATCGCATCCTCGGGCTTCTGGAACTGGGCCTGGGCGGCGCCGCTGAGTCCGAGCGTTACGACCAGGGCGAGCAGGGGAAGCTTCATGCTGGTTTTCCTTTGTTGAGGATGACTGGCGCGACGAGTGTAGTGCTGCGTTATCGTCGCTGCACGCAAGGAGGTGCGCGATGAAGAGCGTGCGGATCTGGGACTTGCCGACGCGGCTGTTCCATTGGGCCTTGGTGCTCTGCGTGACCATTTCGGTTGCCAGCGCCAAGCTGGGCGGCAATGCGATGGAGTGGCACATGCGCTGCGGCTACACGGTGCTGGCGCTGCTGGCCTTCCGCATCGTCTGGGGCCTGGTGGGCGGGCGATGGTCGCGCTTTTCGAGCTTCGTGCGCGGGCCGGCCACGCTGTCGCGCTACCTGCGCGGCGACATGCAGACTGGCGAGCATGCCGGCCACAACCCGCTGGGCGCGCTGTCGGTGCTGGGCATGCTGCTGTGGCTGCTGGCGCAGGTGGCCACCGGCCTGGTGGCCGACGACGAGATCGCCACCACGGGGCCGCTGGTGCGCTATGTCAGCGGCAAGCTGAGTTCGCTGGCCACCGGCTGGCATGCCGGGCCCGGCCAGTGGGGGCTCTATGCGCTGATCGCCCTGCACATCGGCGCGATCTTCTTCTACGCCATCCGCAAGGGTGACAACCTAGTAACGCCGATGTTCAGCGGCGACAAGCGCCTCGCCGGTGACGTGCAGGCCACCCGCGACTCCTGGGCCACGCGCCTGTTCGCGCTGACGCTGCTGGGTGCCTGCGCGGCGGCGGTCTATCTGTTGGTAGGCTTGGGCGATGGTTGAGATCACGATCCCGCGCTCGGCGGCGGAACTGGAGGCGGCCCGCGAGATCATCCGCGAGTATGTGCTGAGCCTCGGCGTCGACCTGAGCTTCCAGGCCTTCGACGAGGAGATGGCCGCGCTGCCCGGCGAATACGCGGCGCCAGGCGGCGTGCTGCTGCTGGCGCTGGTGGACGGCGCGGTGGCGGCCTGCGGCGCCTTCCGTCCCTGCGAACTGCCGGAACACCCCGGCGCCTGCGAGATGAAGCGGGTCTATGTGCGGCCGGCGTTCCGTCACCTGGGCCTGGGCCGGCGCATGGCGGTCGAACTGCTGGACCGCGCTCGGTCTGCGGGTTATGCGTCCATGCTGCTCGACACGCTGTCTCATCTGACCGCGGCCCGCAAGCTCTACGCGAGCCTCGGCTTCTCCGAAGTTGCGCGCTACAACGACAACTTCCTGCCCGGCGTGCTGTTCATGAAGGCGTTGTTAGCATCCGCGCCCATGATGACGAAGGATCAGATCGAACTCGCCGGCCCGACGCCGGCCACGCTGGGTGAATCGCCGCTGTGGAGCGCGGCCGAGCAGTGCCTCTATTACGTGGACATCGCCGAGAAGCAGGTGCAGCGACTCGACCCGGCCAACGGCGCGCTGAAGCACTGGCAGCTGGACAGCGAGCCGAGCAGCATCGCGCTGACCCAGCATGAAGGCGTACTCGCCGTCGCGCAGCGCAACGGCCTGTGGCGCCTGGACACGCGCACCGGCGCCCACACGCAGGTCGCTGCCGCGCCTTTCGACAGCGGCAAGCAGCGCTTCAACGACGGCAAGCCCGACGCGCAGGGGCGCTACTGGATCGGCACCATCGACGACGCCCGTGCGCCTGCCGCTGAACTATTCCGTTACGTCAGCGGTACGGGCTTCTCCGCCATGGCCGGCGGCATCACCAATTCCAACGGCCTGGTCTGGAGCCCCGACCAGCGCACGATGTACTGGAGCGACACCAAGGCCCACGAGGTCTACAAGCTGCCCTTCGATGGGGCGAATGGCACCATCGGCGAGCGCGAGCTCTTCGCGTCCTTCCCGCAGCGCGCCGCAGGCCAGTCGCTCGACGAGTACGGCGGCAGGCCCGACGGCGCTGCCGTCGACGTCGAGGGCTTCTACTGGGTCGCGATGTTCGAGGGCCAGCGCCTGCTGCGTCTCGCCCCGGATGGCCGTATCGATCGGGAAGTGCGGCTGCCGGTGCGCTGCCCGACGATGCCCGCCTTCGGCGGCCCGGACCTGAAGACCCTGTTCATCACCACCGCGCGCGAGAAGCGCCCGCCCGAGGAACTGGCCGCCCAACCCTGGGCCGGCTGCGTGCTGAAACTGACGGTCGATGCACCAGGGCTGCCCGCGCACGTTGCGCAACTGTAAACAGGGCGGCTGGAAACCTCGGGTTTCCACATATAATCGTTGAGTTTTGCCGATTCCCTTTGACCCGACATGACCCAAGCTGCCGATCCCGGGCGACATCAGCCCCAAGCGGCAGCGGCGCCTGAACAAGACCGGCGCTGGAATGAGTGGAACGAAGAGGATGAGGCCGAAACCCAGGCTTTCAAGAGTCTGACGCCAGATGAGGCTCAGGCCCTGCGAGACCGCCAGCCGCTGCTCACGCCGTGGCAGGTGGTGGCCGCGCAAGCGGCGATGGGTGCGGTGATCGTCCTGCTCTGGTGGAGTCTTGCCGGGGCGGGAAGCAAAAACGCATGGCTGTCGGCACTGGGTGGCGCGGCCGTGGTGGTGGTTCCGAATGCCTTGATGGCGTGGGGGATCGCCCGGCTTCACAGAGGGCTTGCCAGTGCTTCGGCGCTGGGATTCATGATCTGGGAGCTGTGCAAGATTTTGTTGGCCGTCGCCCTGCTGGGCGCGGTCGTGGAATGGATGCCCGATCTGAGCTGGCCGGCCTTGCTGGTGGCAATGATCGGGTGCTTGAAGATCAATTGGTTGGCCCTGCTCTGGCGGGGTCGCAAGAAAAATCGAGACGGACACTGACGATGGCTGCCGAGGAACACGCGCCCAGCGCGGGTGAGTACATCACCCACCACCTGCAACATTTCCAGAAGAACTTCGCGTTCGAGAACGTCAAGCAGACCTCGATCGTCGACTTCCATCTGTTCAACTTCGACTCGGTGATCTATTCGATCATCCTCGGCGTCGTCGGTTGCTTCTTCCTGTGGCGTGCCGCCCGCAAGGCCACGCCGGGCGTGCCGGGCCGCTTCCAGGCCGCGGTCGAGATCCTCTCCGAGATGGTCGAGAACCAGGCCAAGGGCGTGATCCACAACGTCGCCAGCCGCAAGCTGGTGTCGCCGCTGGCACTGACCGTCTTCGTCTGGATCTTCCTGATGAACGCGATGGACATGCTGCCGGTCGACCTGCTGCCGGCCGCCTGGGGCCAGGTGTACCCGTCGCTCGGCGGCGAGGCACATCACGCCTACATGCGCGTCGTCCCGACGGCCGACCTGTCCACCACGCTGGGCCTGTCCTGCAGCGTGCTGATCATGTGCTTCTTCTACAACATCAAGATCAAGGGTGTTGGTGGCTGGGGCCATGAGCTGATCTCGGCGCCCTTCGGCGCGCATCCGGCGCTGTGGCCGTTCAACTTCCTGATGCAGATGATCGAGTTCGTCGCCAAGACGGTCTCGCACGGCATGCGGTTGTTCGGCAATATGTTCGCCGGCGAACTGGTGTTCATGCTGATCGCGCTGATGGGTGGCGCGGTCTCCCTGTCTGCTGCGGGCATTGGCCTGGCCGCTGGCCACGTCATTGCCGGCACGGTGTGGACCCTGTTCCACATTCTCGTGATCACGCTGCAAGCCTTCATCTTCATGATGCTGACGCTGATCTACATCGGCCAGGCGCACGACGCGCACTGACCGAACGCTGTACCTCCCCTTCGTTTTTTCTTCCTTTACCTTTTCTTTTACTTCTCTCTAGGAATCATCATGGAACACATCCTCGGTCTCGTTGCTCTGGCTTGCGGCATCATCGTTGGTCTGGGCGCCATCGGCGCTTCCATCGGCATCGCGCTGATGGGCGGCAAGTTCCTGGAGTCCTCGGCTCGCCAGCCTGAGCTGATGAACGAACTGCAAACCAAGATGTTCATTCTGGCCGGCCTGATCGACGCCGCCTTCCTGATCGGTGTTGCCATCGCCCTGCTGTTCGCGTTCGCCAACCCGTTCGCCGCCACCCTGGCCGCTGCCGTTCACTAATTCCCTCGAACCCTTTACGACGGGGTCGTGCCGTGAATATCAACGCAACACTAATCCTCCAGGCGATCGTCTTCCTGATCCTGGTGTGGTTCACCATGCGTTTCGTCTGGCCTCCGATCACGAAGGCACTCGACGAGCGCGCGCAGAAGATCGCCGACGGCCTCGCCGCCGCCGACAAGGCCAAGGCCGAGCTCGCCACTGCCAACAAGGCGGTGGGCGAGCAGCTGAAGCAGGCTGCCGGTGAATCGACCAAGCTGCTGGGCGACGCTGAAAAGCGCGCCGCGCAGATCGTGGAAGAAGCCAAGAAGCGTGCCGAAGAAGAAGGCGCCAAGATCGTGGCTGCTGCCAAGGCCGAGGCCGACCAGCAGGTCACGCGTGCCCGCGAGGCCCTGCGCGAGCAGGTCGCCGCGCTGGCCGTCAAGGGCGCCGAGCAGATCCTGCACAAGGAGGTCAACGCCTCCGTCCATGCAGACCTGCTGTCCCGCCTGAAGACGGAGCTGTAAGCATGGCTGAGCTCGCAACCATTGCCCGTCCCTACGCCGAAGCGCTCTACCAAGTGGCGAAGACGCAGGACGTGAAGGCCTGGGCTCAGCAACTCGACGCGCTGGCCCTGGTGGCCGGCGACGCCGAGCTGCGCCAGTTCGCCGACAACCCCAAGGTGTCTGCCGAGCAGGTCTTCGAGGTCATGTCCGCAGCCGCCAAGCAGCCCTTGGTCGCCGGTGTCCAGAACTTCGTCCGCGAAGTGATCGCCAACGGCAAGCTCGCGGCGCTGCCGGCAATGGTCGAGCAGTTCCATGCTCTGGCCAACGCCGCAGCCGGCGTGGCCGATGCACAGATCTACAGCGCCTTCCCGATCGACGCGGCCCAGCTGGCCGATGTGGTCGGCTCGCTGGAGAAGCGCTTCGGTCGCAAGCTCGAAGCCCATGTGTCGCTGGAGCCCTCGCTGATCGGCGGCATTCGCGTGGTGGTTGGCGACGAGGTGCTGGACACCTCCGTCAAGGCCCGCCTGGAACGCATGAAGGTGGCGCTGACGGCCTAACGAGGCCGTTCAGCTGACACCAGACCGAATCACCCCTGTGTCTGACGACTCAGACGGGAGCAAGCAATGCAACTGAATCCTGCAGAAATCTCTGAACTGATCAAGAGCCGCATCGAGGGCCTCGGCGCCTCGTCGGACGTTCGCAACCAGGGCACGGTCGTCTCCGTGTCCGACGGCATCTGCCGCATCCACGGCCTCTCGGACGTGATGCAGGGCGAAATGCTGGAATTCCCGGCCGGCGCCGACGGCAAGCCGTCCTACGGCCTGGCCCTGAACCTCGAGCGCGACTCGGTCGGTTCGGTGATCCTGGGTGCCTACGAGCACATCTCGGAAGGCGATACCGTCAAGTGCACGGGCCGCATCCTGGAAGTGCCGGTGGGCCCCGAGCTGATCGGCCGCGTCGTCAACGCGCTGGGCGAGCCGATCGACGGCAAGGGCCCGATCAACGCCAAGATGACGGACGTGATCGAGAAGGTCGCTCCGGGCGTGATCGCACGTAAGTCGGTCGACCAGCCGGTGCAGACCGGCCTGAAGTCCATCGACTCGATGGTCCCCGTCGGCCGTGGCCAGCGCGAGCTGATCATCGGCGACCGCCAGACCGGCAAGACCGCCGTGGCGATCGACGCGATCATCAACCAGAAGGGTCAGAACATGACCTGCGTGTACGTCGCGATCGGCCAGAAGGCTTCGTCGATCAAGAACGTCGTGCGCGCTCTGGAACAAGCCGGCGCGATGGAATACACGATCGTCGTGGCTGCCTCGGCCTCCGAATCCGCTGCCATGCAGTACGTGTCGGCCTACTCCGGCTGCACGATGGGCGAGTACTTCCGCGACCGCGGTCAAGATGCGCTGATCGTCTATGACGACCTGTCCAAGCAAGCCGTGGCCTACCGCCAGGTCTCGCTGCTGCTGCGCCGCCCGCCGGGCCGCGAAGCCTATCCCGGCGACGTGTTCTATCTCCACAGCCGTCTGCTGGAGCGCGCCGCTCGCGTGAATGCCGACTACGTCGAAGCTTTCACCAAGGGTGAAGTCAAGGGCAAGACCGGTTCGCTGACGGCCCTGCCGATCATCGAGACGCAAGCCGGCGACGTGTCCGCCTTCGTGCCGACCAACGTGATCTCGATCACCGACGGCCAGATCTTCCTGGAAACCAACCTGTTCAACGCCGGCATCCGTCCCGCGATCAACGCCGGTATCTCGGTGTCGCGTGTCGGTGGCGCTGCCCAGACCAAGTTGATCAAGGGCCTGTCCGGCGGTATCCGTACCGACCTGGCGCAGTACCGTGAGCTGGCTGCCTTCGCGCAGTTCGCTTCCGACCTGGACGAGTCCACCCGCAAGCAGCTGGACCGCGGCGCCCGCGTGACCGAACTGCTGAAGCAGGCTCAGTACTCGCCGCTGTCGATCAGCCTGATGGCTGCCACGCTGTACGCGGTGAACAAGGGCTTCATGGACAGCGTCGACACGAAGAAGGTCCTGGCCTTCGAGCACGGCCTGCACCAGTACCTGAAGACCAGCCATGCCGCGCTGCTGTCCAAGCTCGAAGCCGACCAGGCCTTCGACAAGGAAGGCAAGTCCGAAGCCGAGCTGAACGCTGCGATCACCGCGTTCAAGAAGACCTTCGCTTAATGACCATGACCGGGTCGTCTGACTCAACGCATTCGACCCGGCCCTAACAGGAGAAATCATGGCATCAAGCAAGGAAATCCGCGGCAAGATCAAGTCGGTCGAGAACACCAAGAAGATCACCAAGGCCATGGAAATGGTCGCGGCTTCGAAGATGCGCAAGGCGCAGGACCGCATGCGCCATGCCCGCCCCTACGCGGACAAGATCGGCAACATCGCGGCCAACCTGTCCCAGGCGAACCCCGAGTACCAGCACCCGTTCATGGTGAAGAACGAAGAGGCCAAGACGGCCGGCTTCGTCGTCGTCACCACGGACAAGGGTCTGTGCGGCGGCCTGAACACCAACCTGCTTCGCGCGGCCACGGCCAAGCTGAAGGAGATGGAGTCGGCCGGCCAGAAGTCCGAGATCGTTGCCATCGGCAACAAGGGTTTCGGCTTCATGAACCGCATCGGCGCCAAGGTCGTGGCTCACGCCACGCAGCTGGGCGACCAGCCGCATCTGGACAAGATCATCGGCCCGGTGAAGGTGCTGCTGGACGCGTACGCCGAAGGCAAGCTGTCCGCCGTCTACCTCTGCTACACGAAGTTCGTGAACACGATGAAGCAGGAGCCGGTCGTCATGCAGCTGCTGCCACTGAGCGCAGACGGCATGAAGACCAACGGTGGCGAGCACAGCTGGGACTACATCTACGAGCCGGACGCGGCCACGGTGATCAACGAGCTGCTGGTCCGTTACACCGAGGCGCTGGTCTACCAGGCCGTGGCCGAGAACATGGCGTCCGAGCAATCGGCACGCATGGTGGCGATGAAGGCTGCTACCGACAACGCAGGCACCCTGATCGGTGAGCTGAAGCTGGTCTACAACAAGACCCGCCAGGCCGCGATCACCAAGGAGCTGAGCGAGATCGTCAGCGGCGCCGCCGCAGTGGGCTGATAAGTCAGTCCGACCGATTGCTAAGACGAATACAGATTAAGGAAACGATATGTCGAACACTCAAACCAACGCGGTTGGCAAGATCGTTCAGTGCATCGGCGCCGTGGTTGACGTGGAATTCCCGCGCAACCGCATGCCCAAGGTGTACGACGCGCTGAAGATGGAAGGCTCGGCCCTGACGCTGGAAGTCCAGCAGCAGCTGGGCGACGGCGTGGTCCGTACCATTGCTCTCGGCTCCTCCGACGGCCTGCGCCGCGGCACCGAGGTCTACAACACCGGCGAGAACATCAAGGTCCCGGTCGGCAAGGCAACGCTCGGCCGCATCATGGACGTGCTGGGCAACCCGATCGACGAGCGCGGCCCCGTGTCGAGCGAGACGACCGCCTCGATCCACCGCGCCGCTCCGGCCTACGACGAACTGTCGCCCTCGCAAGACCTGCTCGAAACCGGCATCAAGGTGATCGACCTGATCTGCCCGTTCGCCAAGGGCGGCAAGGTGGGCCTGTTCGGTGGCGCCGGCGTCGGCAAGACCGTGAACATGATGGAACTCATCAACAACATCGCCAAGGCCCACTCGGGTCTGTCGGTGTTCGCTGGTGTGGGCGAGCGTACCCGCGAGGGCAACGACTTCTATCACGAGATGTCCGACTCCAACGTCGTCGTCCAGGACAACCTGGAAGAGTCGAAGGTCGCGATGGTCTACGGCCAGATGAACGAGCCGCCGGGCAACCGCCTGCGCGTCGCGCTGACCGGCCTGACGATGGCCGAAGCCTTCCGTGACGAAGGCCGTGACGTGCTGTTCTTCGTGGACAACATCTACCGCTACACGCTGGCCGGTACCGAAGTGTCCGCACTGCTGGGCCGCATGCCTTCCGCCGTGGGCTACCAGCCGACGCTGGCCGAGGAAATGGGCCGCCTGCAGGAACGCATCACCTCGACCAAGGTCGGCTCGATCACGTCCATCCAGGCGGTGTACGTCCCTGCGGACGACCTGACCGACCCGTCGCCCGCCACGACCTTCGCCCACCTGGACGCCACCGTCGTTCTGTCCCGTGACATCGCCTCGCTGGGTATCTACCCCGCCGTCGACCCGCTGGACTCGACCTCGCGCCAGATCGACCCGAACGTGGTCGGCGAAGAGCACTACAACACGACCCGCGCCGTGCAGGCCGTGCTGCAGCGCTACAAGGAACTGCGCGACATCATCGCCATCCTGGGCATGGACGAACTGGCTCCCGAGGACAAGCTGGCCGTGGCCCGCGCCCGGAAGATCCAGCGTTTCCTGTCGCAGCCTTTCCACGTGGCCGAAGTCTTCACCGGCTCGCCGGGCAAGTACGTGCCGCTGAAGGAAACCATCCGCGGCTTCAAGATGATCGTGGCCGGCGAGTGCGACGCGCTGCCCGAGCAGGCGTTCTACATGGTCGGCACCATCGACGAGGCCTTCCAGAAGGCCGAGAAGCTGAAAGCCTAAGGAGCCACGACCATGGCAACCCTTCACGTCGACGTGGTCTCCGCCGAAGAGCAGATCTTCAGCGGCGAGGCCAAGTTCGTCGCGCTGCCGGGTGAACAGGGCGAGCTGGGCATCCTGCCCAAGCACACCCCGTTCATCACCCGCATCAAGCCCGGCGCGGTGCGCATCGAGAAGGTCGACGGCGGCGAGGAATTCGTCTTCGTCGCCGGCGGCATCCTCGAGGTGCAGCCCGGCACGGTGACCGTGCTGGCCGACACCGCGATCCGCGGCAAGGACCTGGACGAGGCCAAGGCCGAAGCCGCCAAGAAGCAGGCCGAGGAAGCGATGAAGAACGCCAAGAGCGACATCGACTTCGCCGCTGCCCAGGGCGAGTTCGCCGCGATGGCCGCGCAGATCGCTGCGCTGCGGAAGTTCCGCCGCAAGTAACGCTGCGTCAAAAGCCCGACGAAGCCCGCCGCAGTCACATGCGGCGGGCTTTTTTTGTAGATGATTCCAGCCATGTCCGTGCCGTCACCGCTGAAATTGCAGATCGAACGCTGGGCCGCCTGGGCACCCGGCCTGGCCACGCAGGCCGACTGGCTCGCCTGGCTGGCCGATCCGGTCGCGCCGGTGCCGGCGAGTGAAGACCGGGCGCCGCCGCTGGCCGAGATGCCCGCGATGATGCGCCGGCGCATCGAGCCGCTGGGCCGTATCGCCCTCCAGGCCGCGTACTGGGCCCAGGGGGAGCAGGCATCGACCGGCCCGGTCGTGTTCGCGTCGCGATGGGGTGAAGTGGCTCGCTCGGTCGAGATGCTGCAGCAGCTCGCGGCCGGCGAGGCCTTGTCGCCCACGGCCTTCAGCCTCTCGGTCCACAACGCCATCGGCGCGCTGTTCTCGATCGCCCGCGGCGACCGCGGCAACTACCAGGCCGTGGCCGCCGGCGCGCATAGCGTCGAGGCCGGCTTCTACGAAGCCGCCGGCCTGATCGCCGCTGGCGCCGAACGCGTGCTGCTGGTCGCCTTCGAGGCGCCGCTGCCGGCGCCGTACGCCGAGCTGGTCGACGACAACAGCGAGGACTTCCCGCGCGCCTTCGCATTGATGCTGACGCGCGCGGCGGGCGTTGGCGGCATCAGCCTGCAGGGCGCGGCGCCCACCACGGACGCCGCCGTGCGCGCCGATCTCGCCGCCTTGCGCTTCCTGCTCGGCACCGCCGCCGAGCACCGGGCGGGCCGCTGGCACTGGCGGCGTCATCATGTGGCTTGAATCCCCGCTGGGCCGCGCCTGGCGCGTGCTGGCCACCGGCCTCGCCTTCGCCGTCTTCGGCCTGGGTGGCGTTCTGCTGGGGCTGTTCGTGTTCCCGCTGCTGCAGCTGGTGTTGCGCGATCCCGTCATCCGGCAGGCCCGCTCGCGGGAGATGGTCAGATTCACCTTCGGCCGCTTCGTGGCCCTGATGCACCGGCTGGGCCTGCTGACCTACGAGCTGCACGGCATGGAACGGCTGGAGCGCGGCGGCCTGCTGATCCTCGCCAACCACCCGACGCTGATCGACGTGGTGTTCCTCGTCTCGCTGGTGCGCAATGCCGACTGCGTGGTGCGCAGCGGCCTGGCCAACAACCTCTTCACGCGCGGCCCCATCCGCGCCAGCGGCTATATCCGAAACGAGGGCGGGCCGGAATTGCTGGACGCCTGTATTGCGAGCCTGCGGCAGTCTGGCAATCTCGTGATATTTCCCGAGGGCACGCGCAGCCGGCCGGGGGAGGCCCTGAAGATGCAGCGCGGCGCGGCCCAGGTGGCGCTGCGAGCGGCTTGCGACATCACGCCCGTGCGCATCCGCTGCGAGCCGCCGAGCCTCACCAAGGGCCTGCCCTGGTGGAAAGTGCCGGCCCGGCCGATGCACTTCACCATCCGTGTCGATGAGGACATCACGGTGGCGCGGTTTATAGCCGACCATCCAGACGAACCCGCGCTCGCTGCCCGGCACCTGACCGCATACTTGCAAACTTACTTTTCGCTACAGACACATGCAGGACCAACTGGAACATGAGATCAAGAGCCTCTTGATCGAGGCCCTCAACCTCGAGGACATGACGCCCGAGGCGATCGATCCCGAGCAGGCCCTGTTCGTCAAGGGCCTGGGCCTGGATTCCATCGACGCGCTGGAGCTGGGCCTGGCCCTGCAGAAGCGCTACGGGATCAGCATGTCCGCCGATTCGGAAGAAACCCGCCGGCATTTCGGCAGCATCCGCGCGCTGGCGCAATTCGTCGGCACGGCGCGCAGCCGCTGAGGCCGAGCAGGGGAGCAGTTCAAAATGAGCACCATCAGCAACCAAGACATCTTCGACCGGCTCAGCGCCATCCTGGTCGAGACCTTCGACATCGAGCCCGAGCGCATCCGGCCCGAAGCACGCCTGTATGAAGACCTGGATATCGACAGCATCGACGCCGTCGACCTGATCGTGAAGCTCAAGCCGCTGGTCGGCAAGAAGCTCCAGCCGGAAGCCTTCAAGAGCGTGCGCACGCTGCAGGACGTCATCAACGCCGTGCAGGGCCTGATCGCCGATGGCGCCACCGCCGCCGCCGTTGTTGCCGCCAACACCGCCTCCGCGCCCGGAGCGCTGCAGACGCAAGCCTGACCTTCCTTCCCGACCATGCGTGCCGTCATCGTCTTCGCGATCACGGCGGCCTATCCCCTCCTGGTATTCCTCGGGCTCGGGCACTTCGAGCCCCGCTGGCTGGCGCTGATGCTGGCCGCGCTGGCGCTGCTCCGCGCGCTGGGCAGTCGCAATGACCGATTCTGGTGGTGGGCCGCCGCGGCAGGCCTCGTCCTGGCCGCCGTTTCCGCGCTGGCCAACGAGGCCCTGCCGCTGAAGCTCTACCCGGTGCTGGTGAACACCGTGCTGCTGCTCGTCTTCGGCGCGAGCCTGCGCCATCCGCCGAGCATGATCGAGCGCCTGGCGCGCCTGCGCGAGCCGGCGCTGGATGCCC
Organism: Pelomonas sp. KK5; assembly: GCF_001984095.1. Classification (GTDB taxonomy): domain Bacteria; phylum Pseudomonadota; class Gammaproteobacteria; order Burkholderiales; family Burkholderiaceae_C; genus KK5. The sequence goes on along the minus strand of NZ_LYVQ01000046.1, from coordinate 7,719 downwards.
GTGGCGTCGCCTACACCCGCCGCGTCACGCAGGTCTGGTGCGGCTTCTTCGCGCTCAACGGCAGCATCGCGCTGGCCACCGCGCTGTGGGGCAGCGACCGCAGCTGGGCCCTCTACAACGGGCTGATCTCCTACCTGCTGATCGGCGCGCTGTTCGCCGGCGAATGGCTGGTGCGCCGGCGCGTGCGCGCCCGTCACAAGACCGCCCCATGACCGACTTCATCGACCTGCCCGGCCTGCTCGCCGCGCGAGCCGGCAGCGAGCCGATGGGCCGCCGCGGCGGCGCCGTCGTGAGCTTCGCCGAGTTCCGCGCCGAGGCCGCGTGCTGGCGCGCTGCCTTCGCTGCGGCACCGGGCCAGCGCTTCGCCCTGTACTTCGAGGACACCCTGGCCTTCGCCGCTGCGCTGTTCGGCCTCTGGCATGCGGGCAAGTGCGCCGTGCTGCCGGGTGATGCGCTGCCGGCCACGCTGGAGCGCCTGTCCGCTCATGTCGATGCATATGCCGGCGTCCTGCCGAACGCGCTGCAGCCGCTGCCCGTGCCGGATGACGGCGCCTGGGCGCCGCTCGACCCCGAGGCCCGGCAGCTGACCGTCTTCACCTCCGGCTCCACCGGCGAGCCGGTCGCCATCCCCAAGCGCCTGGACCAGATGTTCTCCGAGGTGCGGGCGCTCCAGCAGGTGTTCGCCGGGCGCATCGGCCCCGAGGCCGAAGTGCTCGCCACCGTCTCGCACCAGCACATCTACGGTCTGCTGTTCCGCGTGCTGTGGCCGCTGGCCGCGGGCCGCGTGACCCATGCCGGCCGGCTCCACTACATCGAGGACCTGGCGCCCGCGCTGTCGGCCGGCCCGGCCGTGCTGATCGCGAGCCCCGCCCATCTGAAGCGCCTGCCCGAGATGCAGCCGGATGCGCGCCTGCGCGCGGTCTTCTCCTCCGGCGGCCCGCTGCCGGACGAGGCCGTGCCCGCCAGCATCGAGCGGCTGGGCCAGGCGCCGATCGAGGTCTACGGCAGCAGCGAGACCGGCGGCGTCGCCTGGCGGCAGCGCCGCAGCGCCGCGGCGGCCCCCTGGCAGTCGCTGCCGCGGGTGCAGTGGCGGCTGGGCGAGGGCGAACTGCTCGAGATCCGCTCGCCCCACCTGGACGATGGCGAGGCCTGGATGCCCACGGCCGACCGTGCCGGTCCCAGCCATGAAGGCTTCCACCTGCTGGGCCGCGCCGACCGCATCCTGAAGATCGAGGAGAAGCGGGTCTCCCTGACCGGCATCGAGCAGGCCCTGCTGGCCAGCGGCTGGATCGCCGAGATGCGCGTGGTGCAGCTCGCGGGCCTGCGCGAGCAACTGGGCATCGTCGCCGTCCTCAACGAGGCCGGCTGGCAGCAGCACGACGCGCTGGGCAAGAAGGCCTTCGCCGCCCTGCTGCGCGAGCGCCTGCTGCTGCAGCTCGACGCCAGCGCCGCGCCGCGCCACTGGCGCTTCGTCTCGATGCTGCCCAGCGACCCGCAGGGCAAGGCCACGCAGGCCGCGCTGCGCGCCCTGTTCGACCCGCGCCGCCCGCAGCCGCGGCTGCTGGAGCGCACGCCCACCACCGCCACGCTGCGCCTCGTCGCCGAGGCCGCGCTGCCGCAGTTCGACGGCCACTTCCCGGGCCACCCGGTGCTGCCCGGCGTGGCGCAGCTTGAGTGGGCCATCCACTACGGACGCGAACTGTTCCGCGAGCTGCCGCCGGTGTTCCTGGCGCTCGAGGGCCTGAAGTTCCAGCAGGTCATCACGCCGGGCCTGAGCGTCACGCTGGCGCTCGCCTTCAAGCCGGAGGCCGGCCAGCTGAGCTTCAGGTACAGCTCCGAGCGCGGCCAGCATGCCAGCGGCCGGGTGCTGTTCGGGGGCGCTGAGGCATGAAGCTGGGTGCGGTCATTCCGGTCTACAACCACGGGGACGCGGTCGGCGCCGTCGTGCAGGCGATCCGCGCCCGGGGCCTGCCGGTGCTGCTGGTGGACGACGGCAGTGAGCCCCGCTGCGCCGCGGTGCTGGACCAGTTGGCGCAGGAGGCCGATGTCCACCTGCAGCGCCTGCCCGTCAACCAGGGCAAGGGCGGGGCGGTGATGGCCGGCCTGCGCGCCGCGCAGCGCCTGGGCTGGACCCATGCGCTGCAGATCGACGCCGATGGCCAGCACGATGCGGCCGACATTCCCACCTTCGCCGCCGCCGCCGCTGCCGCACCCGATCACTTCATCTGCGGCTGCCCGCTGTACGACGAGTCCGTGCCCAAGGCGCGGCTCTACGGCCGCTACGCCACCCACGTCTGGGTCTGGATCAACACGCTGTCCCTGGCCGTGCGCGACTCGATGTGCGGCTTCCGCGTCTACCCGCTGGCCCGCGTCGTGCCGCTGATCGACCGGGTGAGCATCGGCCGGCGCATGGACTTCGACGTCGAGGTCGCCGTGCGCCTGGTCTGGCTGGGCGTGCCGGTCACGAACGTGCCCACGCGGGTCCGCTACCCGAGCGACGGCGTCTCCCACTTCCGCGCGCTGCAGGACAACCTGCTGATCTCGTGGATGCACACGCGGCTGTTCTTCGGCATGCTCGCGCGGCTGCCGCTGCTGCTGTGGCGCAAGGTGGCGTGACGATGAGCCGTTCCCGCCACTGGGCCGCGATGGGGGAGAGCACCTTCGTCGGCGGCATCTGGGCCCTCTACTGGGTGCATCGCCTGACCGGCCGCCGGCTGTTCCGCCTGTGCCTGGCGCCTGTGGTGCTGGTGCACTGGCTCGCCCGTCCCGCGCTGCGCGCCGCGTCGCTGCAGTACCTGCGGCGCCTTCATGCGGCCCATGCGGTCTTCGGCTCGGCGCCCGGCTGGCGCCATGGTCTGCGCCACGTGGCGCTGTTCGCCGAGACCATGCTGGACAAGCTGCTGGCGATGGCCGACCGCTATCCGAAGGAGCGGGTGCGCTTCCACAACCGCGAACCGATGCTGGCCGCGATCGCCGCCGGCCGCGGTGGCATCCTCGTCACCGCCCACATCGGTTGCCTGGAGCTGTGCCGCGCGATGGCCGAGGTGCGGGCGGGGCTGAAGATCAACGTGCTCGTCCACACCCGCCATGCCCAGGCCTTCAATGCCATGCTGCAGCGGCTCAATCCGCAGGCCAGCGTCCATCTGATCGAGGTCAGCGAGATCGGCGCGCCGACGGCGATGCTGCTGGCCGGGAAGGTCGAGGCCGGCGAGTTCGTCGCCATCGCCGGCGACCGCGTGCCGGTGCACCGGAGCAAGACCGTCAGCGTGGACTTCCTCGGCCATGCGGCGCCCTTGCCGGTCGGCGCCTACGTGCTGGCCGCGCTGCTCAAATGCCCGCTCTTCCTGCTCGGCTGCGTCCACGAGGCGGGCGGCTATGCGATCCACTTCGACCTGCTGGCCGATCGCGTGACGCTGCCTCGCGCCGACCGCGAGGGCGCGCTGCGCGCGCACGCGCAGCAGTTCGCCGACGCGCTGACAGCTCTGCTGCGCCGTTCGCCCTACGACTGGTTCAACTTCTTCCCCTTCTGGGACCAGGCCCATGACCAATGAAACCGCCGTGCCTGTCGTCTTCGACGGCAGCCCGCTGACCCTCGAGGCCATCGCCGCGCTGTCGCGCCGCGAGCGCCCCGCCGTGCTGAGCGCCGGTCCCGCCTTCCGCCGCCGCATCCAGGCCGGCGCCGACTTCGTCGCCCGCCTGCTGGCCGAGGACGGCGTGATCTACGGCGTGACCACCGGCTACGGCGACTCCTGCACGGTCGTGATCCCGCCCGAGCTGGTGCCCGAGCTGCCGCACCACCTCTACACCTACCATGGCTGCGGTGCCGGCGCGATGCTCTCGCCCGAACAGACCCGCGCGGTGCTGGCCGTGCGGCTGCAGTCGCTGTCGCAAGGCATGTCCGGCGTCAGCGTCGAGCTGCTGGAGCAACTGCACGCGCTGCTGCAGCACGACATCCTGCCGCTGATCCCGTCCGAGGGCTCGGTCGGCGCCAGTGGAGACCTGACCCCGCTGTCCTATGTCGTCGCCGTGATGTGCGGCGAGCGCGAGGTGTTGTTCGCCGGCGAGCGCATGCCTGCCGCGCGGGCGCTCGCCGCGGTCGGCCTCGCGCCGCTGAAGCTGCGCCCCAAGGAAGGCCTGGCCATGATGAACGGCACCGCGGTGATGACCGCGCTGGCCTGCCTGGCCTTCGAGCGCGCCGAATACCTGGCCCGGCTGGCCACGCGGCTGACCGCGACCAACGTGGTCGCCAGCGCCGGCAACGCCCATCACTTCGACGAGACGCTGTTCGCCGCCAAGCCTCATCCCGGCCAGCAGCAGGTGGCCGCGCGCCTGCGCGCCGACCTCGCCAGCGCCAGCCCCAGCCGCAACGAGCAGCGCCTGCAGGACCGCTACTCGCTGCGCTGCGCGCCGCATGTGATCGGCGTGCTGCAGGACAGCCTGCCCTTCCTGCGCCAGCTGATCGAGAACGAGCTGAACAGCGCCAACGACAACCCGCTGATCGACCCCGACGGCGAACGCGTGCTGCACGGCGGCCACTTCTACGGCGGCCATATCGCGATGGCGATGGACACGTTGAAGACGGCCGTCGCCAACATCGCCGACCTGCTGGACCGCCAGCTCGCGCTGCTGGTGGACACCCGCTTCAACCACGGCCTGCCCAGCAACCTCAGCGGCGCCACCGGCCCGCGCGCCGCCATCAACCACGGCCTGAAGGCGCTGCAGATCAGCGTCTCCGCCTGGACCGCCGAGGCGCTCAAGGGCACGATGCCTGCCAGCGTTTTCAGCCGCAGCACCGAGTGCCACAACCAGGACAAGGTCAGCATGGGCACGATCGCCGCGCGCGACTGCCTGCGGGTGCTGGAGCTGGCCGAGCAGGTCGGCGCCGCGATGCTGATCGCGGCCCGTCAAGGTATTTCCTTACGTCAGCGCATCGACCCGGCGCTGAGCCTGTCGCCGGCCCTTGCCGCGATGCAGGCGGAGCTGGAGGACCGCATCCCGCTGCTGGTCGAGGACCGGGCGCTGGACCGCGAGCTGCTGGCGCTGATCGAGGCGATCCGTTCGCGAGCCTGGAGCCTCTATGAGCGCGCCTGACCTCAGCCACGAGGTCGAGCTGCTCGTGGCCTTCCACGACCTCGATCCGATGAACGTCGTCTGGCACGGCAACTATCCGAAGTACCTGGAGATCGCCCGCTGCGCGCTGCTGGAGCGCTTCGGCTACGACTACCCGGCCATGCGCGACTCCGGCTACGCGTGGCCGGTCGTCGACATGCGGCTCAAGTACGTGCGCAGCGCCGAGTTCAACCAGCGCATCAAGGTGCGTGCCGAGATCGTCGAGTGGGAGAACCGCCTGAAGATCGAGTTCGAGATCCGCGATGCCGACAGCGGCACGGTGCTGACCAAGGCCTACACGATCCAGGTCGCGGTGGACATGGCGACCAAGGAGATGCAGTACGTCTGCCCGCCGGTGCTGTGGGAGCGCCTGGGAGTGCCGCGGCCATGAGGCGGTTCTTCGCCTTCCTCGCGCTGCTGCTGTGCGCCTTCGCCGCACCGGCCGCCGATCTCGCTGCCGCGGTGAAGCAGCAGCTCGTCCAGGCCCCGGTGCTGCGCGGCGAGTTCGAGCAGCGCAAGCAGGTGCAGGGCTTCAGCAAGCCGCTGGTCTCGCGCGGGCGCTTCGTCGTCGCCCGCGAGCGCGGCGTGCTGTGGACCACGCTGGCGCCCTTCGCCTCCGAGCTGCGCCTCACGCGCGACGAGATCGTCGCCACCCAGGCCGGCGGGGCCGTGGCCTTCAGGCTCGACGCCGCCAAGGAGCCCTCGGTGCGCGTCATCAACGGGCTGATGTTCTCGCTGCTGAACGGCGAGGTGAATGGCCTGATGGAGCTGTTCAAGGTCGACGGCAGCGCCGACGCCAAGGGCTGGAAGCTGGTGCTCGTGCCGAAGCAGGCGGCGCTGGCCAAGCTGATGAGCGGCATCGAGCTGGCCGGTGACAGCCATGTGCGCAGCATCCGCATCGACGAAGCCAATGGCGACCGCACCTTGATCGCCTTCAGCGCGCAGAGCGTGGAGCCACCGCGGCTGAGCGCCGACGAGGCGAAGAAGTTCGATCAATGAAGCGCAGCGGCGTCCTCGTCGGCCTGTGGGCCGCGCTGGTCCTGGCCATGGCCGCTCACGTGGCCTGGCTGCTGGCCGGCGGCCACCTGCAGCTGGACACCGACGTGCTCGCCATGCTGCCGCAGGACCAGCGCCAGCCGGCCGTGCAGGCCGCCACGCGCGTGCTGGCGGAGGCGGGGCAGCGGCGTGTCGTCGTGCTGGTCGGTGGCGGCGAATGGGCGGCGGCGAAGGCGGCCGGCGATGCGGTGGCCGAGCGGCTGAAGGCCGCGCCGGTGACGCTGAAATTTGAAGTCAGCGATGCCGCCGCCGCTGAGTGGCTGGACTTCTACGCCCCGTACCGCGGCCAGTTGCTGACGCCCGCGCAGCGCGAACGCCTGCAGCAGGCTGACGCCGCCGCGCTGGCCCGCGAGGCCGTCGAGCAGCTCTACCGCCCGGTGGGCATGCCCCGCATCGGCCGCTGGAACGAGGACCCGCTGAACCTGTTCTCCGCCTGGCTGGGCGAGCGCGCCGGGCTCAGCCGCGTGCGCGTGACGGAAGACCGCCTGTCGCTCGACGACGGGCGGGACCACCACTACGCGGTGCTGATGCTGGAACTGCGCGCCTCGGCCTTCTCGATGACGGCGCAGCGCGGGCTCGTGGACGCATTGGACACGGCTCGCGCCGCACTGCCGCAGGGCCAGCAACTGCTCGCCATCGGCGTGCCGCTGTTCGCCGCCGCCGCCGCCGCGCAGGCCGAGGGCGAGGTCCACACGATCGGCCTGGGCTCGCTGGCCGGCATCGTGGTGCTGACGCTGTTCGCCTTCGCCGCGATCCGGCCGCGCCTGCTGGTGACGCTGTCCATCGGCGTCGGGTTGCTGGCCGCGGTGTCGCTCAGCGCGCTGGCCTTCGGCAACAAGCTGCACATGATCACGCTGGTGTTCGGCGCGAGCCTGGTCGGCGTGGCCGAGAACTACGGCAGCAACTACTTCAGCGGCCGCAGCGGCCGGCCCTTCGCCGAGCGCTTCGAGATGCTGGCCGAGCAGGGCCCAGTCATGTGGCTCGCGATGCTGACGACCGCCATCGGCTATGCGCTGCTGGCGCTGACTCCCTTCCCGGGCCTGCGCCAGATCGCGGTGTTCTCGGTCGTCGGCCTGCTGGCCGCCTTCGTCACGACCTTGCTGATGTTCCCGCGCCTGGACCGCGGCGAGATGACCTTCACGCGCTTTGCCCGCTGGCTCGGCTCGCGGCGCGCGCTGTGGCCCGCGCTGGGGCGGACGCGCTTCACCGCGGTGTTCGTCGCCGTGTGCGGCGTCCTGCTGGTGGCGGGCTTCGCGCAGCTGCGCACGCAGGACGATGTCCGCACGCTGCAGAACTCGCCGCCCGGATTGCTGGCGCAGCAACGGGCCGTCAGCGCGCTGATGGAGCTGCCCAGCCCGGCGCAGTTCTATCTCGTGCGCGGCGACAGCGAGGAGCAGCTGCTGCAGCGCGAAGAGGCGCTGACGACGCGCCTGCGCGCGATGGGCAACACGGTGCAGGCGGTGTCCGACTGGCTGCCTTCGCAGGCGCGCCAGGCGGCCGATGCGGCGCTGCTCGGCAGGGTCCGGGGCGAGCTGCTCGCCGAGGCCGGCAGGC
>NZ_LYVQ01000045.1 GCF_001984095.1 Pelomonas sp. KK5 | reverse complement strand
GCGAGGACTGGGGCATCGCCAGCGAGGTCTGGAGCGCCACCAGCTTCAGTGAGCTGGCCCGCGACGCCCGCGACGTCGAGCGCTCCAACCGACTGCATCCCGGCGAGCCGCGGCGGCAAAGCCACGTGGCCCGCTGCCTGGCCGGTCCTGCCCCGGTGGTGGCCGCGAGCGACTACGTGCGCGCCTGGCCGCAGGCCATCGCCGGCAGCTTCGACGCACCCTTCACCGTGCTCGGCACCGACGGCTTCGGCCGCAGCGACACGCGCGCCGCGCTGCGCAGCTTCTTCGAGGTGAACCGCCAGCACATCGTGCTGGCCGCGCTCGACGCGCTGGCGCGCAGCGGGGCGATCGAGCGCCAGGTGTGCGAGCAGGCGATCCGGCGCTACGCGATCGACACGACGGGCCAGGCGGCCTGGGCCTGTTGACGGCAGATGCGCCGCCCGGCAAGCCCATCACACGAACCCGAGGCCCTGCGACGCCCGGAGCTCAAGGCTTGGGCCGGGCGACCGATCGGCGCTCCTGCCTGATCAGGTCCGCTGCCCGCTCGCCGACCATGATGACCGGCGCGTTGAGGTTGCCGGACGTGATCTGCGGGAACACCGAGGCATCGGCGACACGCAGACCGGCCAGTCCGCGGACCTTCAGCGACGGGTCGACGACCGAGCGCTCGTCCGACCCCATCCGGCAGGTCCCGCAGCTGTGGTGGCAGGTGGCGACGGCGGCGCGGGCAAAGGCCTCCAGCTCCGCGCGATCGGAGGCCCGCAGCGCAGCGCGTGGTCGAACCCGGCCGCGCAGGGAGTCGGCGAACGGCGCCTTCCCGACGATCTCGTCCACCCAGCCGATCGCGTCGACGATCAGCGCCAGGTCGCGCTCGTCGCCGAGCAGGTTGGGCTGGATCCGCGGCGCGACGTCGGGGCTGCGATCGGCAAGCCACACCCGCCCGCGCGAATGCGGGCGGCAGATCGACGGCGTGACGCTGTACATCGACTGGCGGCCGGTGAAGGCGCCTTCGACGATCTGCCCGAAGGGCCCGGTGAAGAACAGCAGGTCCGGGTCATCGAGGCGGCGCTGCGAACTGCCGTAGGCGAATACATGGGTGCCCGGCGACGTCGCCGGGCCTGAACGACGCAGCAGGAACTGCAGTCCGATGCCCGGCATGCGAAACCAGCGGCCGGCGTCCGAGTAGGTCGGCTGCGACACGGCGTACTCGACATAGAGGTCCGGGTGGTCCTGCATGTTCATGCCGACCTCGGGCGCATCGACCACCGGGGCAATGCTGAGCGCACGGAGCGGATCGGCCGGCCCGATGCCGGAGCGCAACAGCAGCGCCGGGCTCTCGATCGCACCGGCGCAGACGATCACCTCGCAGTTCGCGCCGATGCGCAGCTCGCTGCCGTCGTCGCGGCGAAGCTCCGCGCCGACGGCCCGGCCGCCGGCGATCAGCAGCCGCTGCGCGCGCGTCCGCTGCAGGATCCTCAGACCGGGCAGGCGCTTGCGCAGGTAGGCCGTCTCGGTGCTCTGGCGGATGCCGCCGCGCTGGTTGGTCTGCGTGATTGCGGCGGCACTTGAGCGGGCCTGGTTGATGTCGGCGACGATCGGGAAGCCGGCCTGACCGAAGGCCTCCAGCAGGTCCCGCGAGAGCGGATGCGGCGAGCGGAAGGTCTCCACCCAGACGGGGCCCTGCTGCCCGCGCTCGGCAGCATCGAAGCCGAGTGCCTGTTCCGCCTTCATGAACGAGTCGCGCACGCCGTCCCAGCCCCAGCCGGTGGCCCCGAGCGCGGCCCAGCTGTCGAAGTCCCGCGGCAGGCCACGCGCCCAGATCAGGCCGTTGATGCTGCTGCTGCCGCCCAGCGAGCGCCCCCGCTTCCAGGTGTCGACCCGCCCGCCGCGCGAGGGGTCGGGCTCGGTGGCGTAGAGCCAGGCGTGGCGCGACCAGTCCTTGACGAAGGTCATCGCCCCGGGGAGCATCAGGAAGGGGCTCCTGCCGCTGCCTCCGGCTTCCACAAGGATGACGCTGGTACCGGCCTGCTCGGCCAGCCGCGAGGCGACCACGGCGCCGGCCGACCCGCCGCCGATGACGACGTAGTCGGCGCGGGTCTCGAACTCAGTAGTCATAGCGCAGCGACACGCCGATGCTGCGCGGCCGGATCGGGTAGAACTCCGTGTAGGTGGTGAAGTAGTCCACCGCCGAGGACAGGCCGCGCGAGTTGCTCAGGTTGTTGACGAAGGCGCTGAACTCCACCGAGTTCCAGCTGAAGGTGGCGCGCAGGTCCAGCGTCGTGTAGGCCGGCAGGCTCAGGTCCGAATCGATCTGCGCCTTGCGCTGGCCGGTGTAGGCCAGCAGGGCCGAGACGCGGGCGCTGCTGTCCCACGGGCCCTCGAAGTTCGTGCTGGCGTCCAGCGTGCCCTGCACCTTGGCCGTGCCGGGCAGGCGCGTGCCGTCCGGGATGCCGGTGCCGCCGATGCTGATGCCGCCCGAGGTCACGGCATCGGTGTACGCGAAGGTGCCCTTCAGCGAGAACTGCGAGAACGGGCGCCAGGCAGCCGCCAGTTCGAGGCCCTGCGAGCGCGCCTTGCCCACGTTGCCGGTGACCAGGAAGCTGCGGGTCGTGACCGGATCGACATACAGCTCGGAGAGCTGCACGTCCTTCCAGTCGATGCGGAAGACGCTCACGTCCAGCGAGGCCGTCTTGCTCGGGCTCCAGCGCCAGCCCGCCTCGTAGTTCCACAGCGAATCGGACTTGTAGGGCAGGCCCTGCGGGCTGCTGCCGAGGTTGGAGATGCCGCCGAAGCGGTAGCCGCGCGAGGCCAGCGCGTAAACGGACATCGACGGGTCGATCACGTAGCGCAGCGAGACCTTGGGCGTCGTGCCGCTGTCGCCCGAGGCATAGGGCGTACTGGTCGCGTCCGCGTCGGTGTTGCCGACGATGCGGTCGTAGGACAGCTGGGTCTTGTAGTAGCGCGCGCCGATGTCGGCGGAGAGCCGGTCGGTGATCTTGATCTCGGCATCGGCGAAGGCCGCCTTCTCGGTCGCCGTGCCGTTGCGGCGGAAGCGCAGATCCGCCACGGCTGCACGGGGCTCGTGGTAGACCAGCTGGTCGCGCTTGACGTCCGCGCTCATCCAGAAGGCGCCGACCAGCCAGTTGACGCGGCCCGGCGTCACCGGCGCGAGGCGGAATTCCTGCGAGGTCGAGGTCGAGTCGTAGAAGGTGTCGGAGGTCCACTTGTCGCCCGGGGCCGACGGGTCGTAGAAGTCGCGGCTGAAGTCCTCGCGGGCGCCGCGCGACTTGGTCTGGCGGCCGGTCAGCGAGGTCAGGCGGAAGTCGCCCAGCTTCAGGTTCGCCTGCACCGTCGCCAGGTCGAAGGTGGAGTCGTAGGCCATCGGGACCGCCGTGCGCACCTGCAGCTTGAGCTGGTCGGGGTTCTTGGTGTAGCCGGTGCCGGTCGTGTAGTCGAACGGCGAGATGCCCGGGCCGTCGGCCTGCTTGCTGTGCTGGCGCAGGTAGGTGGCGGTGGCGTCGAAGTCATCGCCCAGCGCGTAGGTGAACAGCAGGCGCCCGCCGTCCACGCGGATCACGTTGGCGTCCTTGACGCCGGTGCCCAGGTTGTCGATGAAGCCGGCGTCCTTGCGCGAGTTCAGGACCAGGCGCAGGCCCGCCTTGCCGGTGCTCATCGCGATCGGGATGTTCACCATCGCCGCGGTCGACCAGCCCGTGCCGCCGTCGGCGGTGGACGAGATCCCGGCCATCACCGAGCCTTCGGTGAGGCTGGTGCTCGGCTTCTTCAGGATGTAGCGGATCGCGCCGCCCAGCGACGAGGAGCCGTACAGCGCGCCCTGCGGCCCGCGCAGCACCTCCACCCGCTCGAGGTCGAAAGGCGCCAGGTCCGGCGTGGAGACGAAGGCGAAGGGGTCGGTGAAGGGCACGTCCTCGATGTAGATGCCGGTCGGCGACTGGGTGAAGCCCTGAGCCGCGCCATTCGAGTTGGTGCCGACGCCGCGGATCGAGATCAGCGAGCCGTCCGCCGTGCCCTTGTTGTACTGCACGCCGGGCGTCAGCTTCAGCAGGTCTTCGATGTCGGCGCTGCCGTGGCTCTCGATGTCGGCTCCGCTGATCGCGGTGACGGTGCCCGCCACGTCGCTCTGCATCTGCCGGCGCTTGCCGGAGGTGACTTCCACGCGGTCGAGCGTCTGCAGGTCCTTCTTTGCGTCCTTGTCGGCCGGCGCGGGCTCGGACTGCGCGAACGCGGCGGCGCCGCTGGCCAGCAGGCCGATGGCGATCAGGGCGGCGGAAGCCGTCGGTGCGAGCGTGACTGGCCTCGCGGCGCGGCGCGGGCCTTGGCGGGAACAACTGTTCATCTTCATGGACTCCGGTTTGGGTTTTGAATGACTAGACAGAGGCGGGGGAAGTGGTGGCCTGCGGAGCGACCCGGGTGGCGTGATATCGATCGATCAGCCAGGCGCCCCCTTCGAGCCGGAACACGGCCGTCTCGAGGAAGCTGAATGGCGTCACGCGGCCGTCGTTGGCGATCCAGATTTCGTCGTTCTGCACGGTGGTCCAGGCGCAGTCGCGCAGCACCTCGGTACGGAAGCCGTGCAGCGCCGCGCGCTGGCGGCCAAGCCGGGCGCTGCCGGTGACGAAGGCCAGCAGCTCGGCCTTGTCCAGGATGCGGTCGTGCTCGATCATCAGGAAGCCGGGCGCAAGGCCGTTGGCGACGGCCGTCCAGTCGTGGTGTTCGAGCGCGATGTGCCAACCGGCCAGCGCCTGCTCGACAGCCCGGGCCTCGGGCGTGGTGTTCTGCTGGATGGGCATGTCCGCGCCTCAGGCAGCCAGCCGCGATTCGACGATGGCGCGGCCCAGCCGCGCATTGCGCTGCTGGATCACCGCGTGGCGCCGGGCCGTGATCGGGAAAGCCCAGATCACCAGCGCCGCCAGCATGAAGAAGCAGAAGGGCATCGCGAAGGCGGAGATCTTCAGGCCGACGATGGCGGCGGTCGCGTAGGGCGCGCCCTTGGCCTCGAAGCCGAACTGGGAGACCACCAGCAGCGACAGCGAGGTGCCGATGCCGAAGGTGGCCTTGCGCACGAAGGTCAGCACCGACACGTACTGCGCATTGCGCTGCACGCCCGACTTCATCAGGTCGAAGTCCGCCAGGTCGCCGACCATCGCCTGCGGCAGCATGTCGATCACGATGTAGAACATCGTGTGGGCGAAGGAGCAGAGCAGGTAGAGCACCAGCACATGCGGCGTGTCCGGCTGCAGCGGCGCGAAGCCCATGTAGCAGAGCGCGCAGCCGAAGGCCGATCCGGCGAAGACCTTGTGCTTCTCGAAGCGCTTGAGCAGGAACTCCGCCACGCCCACGCCGATCATCGCGGACACGCCCCACTGCAGCAGCACCATGCCGATGGCCGCGCCCAGGCCCAGATAGGAGTCGAGCACCAGGAAGCCGACAGCCGCGCCGACCGCATCGCCCAGGCCGGCCAGGCCGGACGCGACCAGGAAGCGGATGAAGGCCTTGTTCGCGCGGATTGCCTTGAAGGAATCGACGAGGCTGTGGCGCTGCGTGCGCGGGCCGTGGACGCCGGCCGGCACGCAGATCACGCAGAGCACGCTGATCGGCGGCAGCGTCAGCGCGACCATCCAGGCCAGCACCCGCAGCGCGTCGAAGTTCATGTCGCTGGTCGGCAGGAACCACAGCAGCGGGATCAGGCCCAGCAGCGCGCCACTGGCCACGTTGAAGTACTGGCGCGCGACCGTGATGCGCGAGCGCTCGCGGTAGTCGGTCGTCAGCTCGACGGACCAGGCGCCGTAGGGAATCTCGTTGACGGTCCAGGCGAAGTAGGCGATGAAGAACCAGAGCGCGAAGTACATCGCATCGGCATTCGCCGGCGGCACGTAGAGCTGGAAGATGCAGGCCACGGTCAGCAGCGAGCCGGCGAGGAACCAGGACTTGCGCCCGCCCCAGCGGTGGCGCGTCGCGTCGGTGGCCCAGCCGATGCCGACGTCCAGCGCGCCGTCGAACACGCGCACCAGCAGCAACACGGCGGCCATCGTGCCCAGCGAGATGGAGAAGCGCTCCGAGTACAGCGCCGGCAGGATGCTGAAGGCCGGGCCGCGCAGCAGGTACATCGGCAGGGTCGGCAGGGCGAACAGCACCAGCAGCGGCCAGGAGAGGCGCTTCGGTGATCCTGACGGGGAAGTGGACATGGGGTCGCTCTCGGTTATTCGGGGTGAGTCAGTGCAGCGTGACGCAGGCCTGCACGCGGCCGGCGCGGTCGGCCTGCGCCGTCAGCGCGATGCGGGTGCCAGCCGGCGCGCGGACCATCCATTCGGCGAAGGCCAGGTCGGCCGTGGGCTCCGGCTCCGGCGACAGGGCCAGCAGCGATTTCCTCGGCGCATGACCCATCAGCTGCGGGCCTTCGAAGCACGGCTTGCCGGCCAGCAGCGTGACGGCCGGATCGCCGACGTCGATCTCGAACATCACGCCGCGCACGATGTTGTGCGCCAGCGCGAGCCGCGTCACATAGGCCGGCAGCCAGCCGCCGTTGCGCACGGCCAGGCGGATGCGCCAGATGTCGCCACCCAACGCCTCGACCTCGGTCTTCAGCAGTTCCAGCCGCGGCAGGCTCAGCGCGATGCTGTCCATCCAGGCCGGGAAGCGGGCGACCTCGGCCTCGCGCAGTTCGGGCGGCGGGTTGCGCCAGTAGTTCAGCTGGTCCCAGCCGCCGATCTCGACGGCGCCGAGCTGCGGATGGTCGAAGGGCTGCCAGTCGACATGGGCCAGGCCACCGCACTGCTCGTCGCTCCAGCGCAGCAGCTTCAGGTCGTCCTCGACCGGATGCTCGCGGAACCAGTCGATCCACGGGTAGCCGCTGATGCCGGCCTGCCGGTGCGGGCTCCACAGCTCGACCGTCCAGTACAGCGCACCCAGTTGCTCGTAGAACCAGTCCTGCGTGCCGCCGACGACTTCCCCCGGGTGGTACTTGAAGTCGTGCCACACGCTCAGCGCCGGGTAGCCGGTCAGCGCCGTGCCGTGCTCGCTGAAGCGCTGGAAGCTCCACAGGTCCTCGGGGATCATGTCCGCGTCGCTCATCGTGCCCATCGGCCGCAGGATCACCCCGCTGAAGGTGTGATAGCTGATGGCCGCGCCGATGTTCGGATGCGCGAGGACGAACGCCACCATCGCGCGCACCTCGGGCTCGCTGGCCGGGAACGGGCCGGCGCCCTTCTGCTCGTGCTCGCCGCGCCAGAAGGACGGGAAGTTGCGGTTCAGGTCCAGGCGCTGGGGCGAAGGCCTGACCTTGATGGTGAGGCCGTCGAAGCCACTGATCGA
Source organism: Pelomonas sp. KK5 (assembly GCF_001984095.1). Lineage (GTDB taxonomy): Bacteria > Pseudomonadota > Gammaproteobacteria > Burkholderiales > Burkholderiaceae_C > KK5. The sequence goes on along the minus strand of NZ_LYVQ01000045.1, from coordinate 27,778 downwards.
GCCTTCAGGCAGGATGCGGTAGTACTCGCCGCCGGTCTCGCCCAAGGTCCGGGCCACCATCAGGCGGGGTTCGTCCGCGTGCTTCTTCCAGGGGCCGTTGGAATCGTGGATGCGCATCGAGAGGATGCGGCCATCGCCGTCGATGTCCTCGATGGTCAGGCCTTCCATGGCGGCCGGGTCGGCCGCCGGCCAGGCGCGCGTGCTGGAGCGCACGTGCCGGGGCTTGTCGGCCAGCGCCAGCTCGGCGCCATCCGGGCTCAGGCGTGGGCAGAGGTAGAGGGTGCGCGTGTCCAGCAGGCGCGTGACCTCTTCATCGACGCCGTAGCCGCTGACCAGGTGGTGCAGGTAGTACAGCACGGCGGTGCAGCCGGTCAGCTCGATCGAATGGATGTTGCCGTCGGCCCAGAAGGCGGGCTTGTGATGCGCCTCGCCGGTGCGCGTGTTCGTCACCGTCGCCACCCAGATGTCACGGCCTTCGAGGCTCTTGCCGATCGAAGCGACGCTGACAAGCTCCGGGTGAGCCTCCGCGTAGGCGTACAGCAGCTGCGTCAGCTCCGCATGGCGCGGGAAGACGTCGAAGCGGGGCGTGGGCATGTGGTCCATCAGGCGAGCCGGAAATGCAGGCTCTTCGCCCGCGTGTAGGCCAGCAACCCGGCCGTCCCGCCTTCGACGCCGAAGCCGGAGGCGCCCGCAGGCTCGACCGACGAACCCATGGCATAGGAAGGGCCCGGCGAGGCCACGGCATTGACCGTCACAGGCCCGCCGCGCACCTGCCGCGCCATGCGGTTGGCCAGCGCGAAGTCGCGCGTCCACAGCGTGGCGGAGAGGCCGTAGCGGCTGTCGTTGGCGAGCTGCAGCGCCTGCTCCGGCGTGTCGAAGGCCAGCAGGCCGGCGACAGGGCCGAACACCTCTTCCTGCATCAGCGCGTCGCCATGCGGCAGGTCGGTGAACAGCGTCGGCCGGTAGTGGCACAGGCCGGCATCGCGGTCCGGCGCGCCGCCGGTGGCGATCCTGCCGCCCCGGCTGCGCGCCGCCTCGACCATCGTGCCCACCCGGCGCAGCTGAGCCTCGCTGGCCAGCGGGCCGAGCTGCGTGGCCGCCTGCAGCGGATCGCCGCCACGCATCGCCTCCATCAGGCCGACCATGCGGTCCAGCAGCGGCTGGTACAGCGCGCGCGCCACCAGGATGCGCGTGCCGGACACGCAGACCTGGCCGCTGTTCCAGACGAAGCCCTGCACGAGCGCGCGGGCCAGGCCGTCGAGGTCATCGAGCCCGTCCAGCACGATCTGCGGCGACTTGCCGCCGCATTCCAGCAGCAGCGCCTTCAGGTTCGACTGGCCCGCGTACTGCATCAGCAGCCGCCCGGTCGCCGTGGAGCCGGTGAAGCTCAGGCAGTCGACATCCTCGTGCAAGGCGAGCAGGCGACCCGTCTGCCCGCCCAGCCCGGTGATCACGTTGAGCACGCCGGCCGGGATGCCCGCCGCGAGGGCAAGGTCCCCCAGCCGCAGGCAGGACAGCGAGGCCAGCTCCGAGGGCTTCAGCACGACCGAGTTGCCCATCGCCAGCGCCGGCACGACCTTGGCGAGCGCCACGTAGAGCGGGAAGTTCCAGGGCGTGATCGCGGCGACGACGCCGTGCGGCACGCGCAGGTTCAGCGCCAGCGTGTCCGGCGCGCTGGGCAGCAACTGCTCGCTGAGCGTGCCCACCCGCTCGGCCACGCCGCGGACGATGCCGGACGCGACCGCGATGTCCGGCAGACTGGTCGAGACGGGCATGCCCATCTCGATCGAATCGAGCAGGGCCAGCTCCTCGCGATGCTGCTCGATCTGGTCGGCCAGGCGCAGCAGCGTGCGGCTGCGCTGGTGGGGCGAGAGCTGCGACCAGCAGCCCTGCGAGAAGGCCTGGCGGGCGCTGGCGACGGCGGCGTCCACGTCGACCTGGCTGGCCGAGACCAGGCTGGCGATGATGCTGCCATCCTGCGGGTTGACGCTGTCAAAGCGGGCCGAGCCTTGCAGCTCGACACGCGCGCCGCCGATAAGGGCGCGGGTGTCGATGCTGAGCTGGCGGGCCTGCTCGTGCCAGGCGGTGCGTTCGTTCGGGTTTTGCATCGTGTTCCGGGCGGGCCCGGATACCGGATTGGGATGACACGAAAGTTAAAGGCCGGCGCTTTCTTCGCCCATACCTCTCGGGGGATATGGAGGGTTTGCCTGGGGGCCTAACGGTCAGGTCCCACGGTGTGGGCCAGGCCTCCCACGGCGCCCGCTAGGCCCGGGTCGCCTTGACGGACTGGTAGGCGTCCAGCGGGTCCGTCTGCTGGTCCGGCGTCGCGAACGGGATGCAGCGGATGAACAGCGCGAACAGCTCGGCCTGCGAGCCGATCTCCAGCTTGCGGTGGATGCTCTTGCGGTGGATCTTGACCGTGCCTTCGGTGGACTGCATCCGCGCCGCCGTCAGCGCCGCCGAGTAGCCGCTGAGCATGTAGAACAGCACCTCGCGCTCGCGCTTGGTCAGCAGCGAACGGCCGAAGTTCTCGATCGAACTCTGCACCTTGCGGTGCGTCAGCTGGTCCTCTTCACTCGTTTCGGTGCTGGCCGGCAGCGGCACCCAGGCGGCCTGCGCGTGGTGCTTCGCGACGGCGGAGAAGATGATCGGCAGCACCGCGTTCAGCGCCGCGATGTTCTCGGGCTGGAAACCGGCGCCCGACGTGTCGCGCTCGAGGAAGACCGACAGCGCCGTGTCCGCGTCGATGCGCCAGAGGATGTCCACATAGTCGGAGAGCCCGACCTGCGAATAGAACAGCCGGTAGAACTCGCTGTTGTAGAACTCGTCCGGCGCCACGTCGCGCAGCCAGTACACGCCGCTGCCGCAACCGGCGAGGAAACGCTGGTAGTTCGGGTCGAGGATGTAGGGCCCGGAGAAGTAGTCCTGCGCCTGCACGCTGCGGGCGCGTGCCCAGCGGCGGTAGCACAGCAGTTGCGGCCGCTGGTGGCGCGAGAAGATCATCGCGCCGCCGGAGTGCATCGCGCACACCTCGTTCATGAAGTCCAGCAGCGCCTCGAAGAACGCCGGCTGCCCGCAGGCCTCGATCACCTTGCCGAGCAGCGTGGCCATCGCTGCATCCAGCGCCATGGCCTTGACCGGCTCGTCGGCCGGTCGCCAGGGATGGAAATGGGGCAGCGGGGGAGCGGGCATCGAGGATCCAGTCGTCGACGCGAGGAACAGGCCGAAGGGTGTGCGTGACGGCTGCATTTTGCACTCGCGCCCGGGGCCGGAATCAGGCCAGGTCCCGGCGCAGCGTCTGGATGAAATTCAGCAGCGCCGTGTCGCGGTCCGGTTCCTGCGGGCTCTCGTACCTGGGCTCCGGATACACGGCCAGCTGAACCACGGTGATCCGCTCGCGACGATTGACGTAGATGCGCTGGCCCGAGTGGCCAAGCGCCCACATCCCGCCGTCGTCGTCCAGCCACCAGCTGAGGCCGTAGCCAGTGACGCCGAGGATCTCCACGCCGGCCGTGTTCTCCAGGCCCGCGAGCTTGAAGGCCGGCGTGCCCGCGGCATCGACCCAGCCTTCAGCCAACAGGCTGGTACCCCAGGGCCCGCCGACCCGGCCGCCGTTCATCACCAGCAGCGAGAAGCGCGCGAAGTCCCGCAGGCTCATGCCCGCGCGGCTGCCGCTGATCTCCTGGCCCTCGGCCGATTCCAGCGTGTAGAAGCCGTCGAACTCCATGCCGGCCGGCCGCCAGATCTTCTCGGACATGTAGTCCGCCAGCGTGCGTTTCGTGGCCGCGCAGATCACCGCGCCGAGCAGGTAGGTGTCGCCGGTGTTGTAGTTCCAGAAGCTGCCCGGCGCGTGTGCCTTCGGCAGCGAGGCCATCAGCCCCAGCACGCCGCCGGGCGCCTTGGCGGCGAGCGAGCGGCTGTAGCGGTTCACGTCGGAGTCGCGATCGGTGTAGTCCTCGGCCCAGCGCACGCCGGACGACATCGTCAGCAGATGACGCACGGTGACGCCTTCGTAGCCGGTGCCGCGCATCGCCGGCAGGTGATCGGTCACGGCATCGTCCAGCGAACGCATCGAGCCATCCGCGATCGCCGCGCCGACCAGGATCGCCGTCATGCTCTTGACCGTGGACATCGTGCTCCAGCGCTCGTGCTCCTGCAGGCCCAGGCCGTAGCGCTCCAGCACCACCTCGTTGTTGGCCGTCACGATCAGGCCGGTGATGTTGTTCTGGTTCATCAGATCGGCGATGCCCAGGCGCCGGCCGCCCGTGACGAAGCTGCCCGTGTACGCCGCGCCGCGCGCCAGCTCGCGGGGCGCGGCACCGCGCTTGATCGTGCGCGTGGCAAACAGCCGGTCCACGTTGCGGAAGCCGTAGGACTGCAGGCAGGGTGGCCACATCAGGAAGTCCTCGGCATTGGGCAGGTGCTGCTCGGGCAGGGCCAGGCAGCGGTCGACGGTTGGGGTCACGGGCTTGTTCTCCAGGGAAAGGGATTCATCGGTGCATCGGGCAGCGGCGTCGACGGCGAGAGGATGCGCACGCCCAGGCCCAGCAGCAGGAAGGCGAGCGACTTGCCGTGGGCATCGAGGTTCAGCGAGCTGTTGACACCGCCGTCCAGCACGCCTTCCAGCACGAAGTTCAGCGCGTGCAGGCGCGGCAGCTCGTAGCGGCGGATGCGCGTGGGCCGGCGCGCGGCGAACAGGAGGCCGACGGCTTCCTCGGTCACCTGCTCGACGATGGTTTCGTACCAGGCCGGGTCGTAGGCGATGACGCTGATGTTGGAGGTGTTGCCCTTGTCGCCGGCGCGGGCGTGCGCGATCTCGCGCAGCGGAATGGTGGACATCATGGGGTTCATCGCTCGCTCACTCGCTCCAGCATCCGGAAGGAGGCCCGCACCGCGGCGCGCGGCACGAAGCAGGAGGTCAGCTCGAGCTGCGAGCGCAGGGACGTCCGCACGCCGCCCCCGCCGGCCGGGCCGCAGGTGTAGAGCGCAGTGACCTCGGCGGCCAGGCGTTCTGCCGCGCTGCGGTCGGTCGTGGCGCTGGCCACGCGCAGGCGCACGTCCTCGCCGCCGGTGTGCCGGCGGGCCAGCAGGTCGCCGGCCGAGTCGCCGAGCACGCTGACGACGCCGATCAGGTCGACGCGCAGGCTCATATCGGGCAGGCGCCGGCGCAGCACCTCGGCGGCCAGCCGCGCGCGGGCCTCGGCGCCCGGGCCGGCGTAGGAGATCTCGCCCTCGGCGATCCAGGGCCCCGGCGTGCAGACGTTCACCTTCAGGCGATCGGGTCTCGGCCGGCCGCGGACACCGCTGACGATCACCTGGTCCGCGCCTGCCGCCCTCGCCTCGGCCTCGGCGATGGAGGCGCTGACGTCGGGCGTCAGATAGGCGGCGGGGTCGTGGACTTCGTAGAGCAGCTGCTCCTTCACCGTCCGCAGGCTCACGGCGCCGCCGGTGCCGTCGGCCTTGCCGATCAGCATGCCGCCGTCTTCATCGAGCTCGAGGACCGGGAAGCCCACCGCGTGCAGCTCGGGCACGTCCTTGTAGCCCGGGTCGGCGAAGTAGCCGCCGCAGACCTGCGCGCCGCACTCCAGCAGATGGCCGGCCATCGTCGCGCGGGCCAGCCGGTCCCAGTCGTCGGCGGCCCAGCCGAAGCTGGCCATCGCGGGCCCGACGGCCAGCGAGGGATCGGCCACGCGGCCGGCCACGACGATGTCGGCGCCCGCGCGCAGCGCATCGGCGATCGCCTCGGCGCCGATGTAGGCGTTGGCGCTGACGATGGCGTCGAGGTCGAAACCGGGCGGCAGTTGCGCCGCCAGCAGTTCGCGGTGCTGCGGGCCGGACAGATCATCGCCGTCGATGACGGCGATGCGCGGCGAGAGGCCGTGCGCCGCGGCCATGGCCTTCAGCAGCCGCGCCGCCGCCAGCGGATTCGCGGCGCCGAAGTTGCTGACGATGCGGATGCCGTGGCGCAGGCAGTCGGCCAGGACCGGCTCGACCATCGCGCGCAGGTTCGGCTCGTAGCCCGCTGCCGGATCGGCCTGGCGGCGCGCCTGGGCGATGGCCAGCGTGCGCTCCGCCAGCGTCTCGAAGATCAGGAAGGCCGGCAGGCCGGTGCGGATCAGCGTGCGGACGACCGGCTCGGCCGCGTCCAGGCGGTCGCCGGCGAAACCGGCGGCGCAGCCGATGGCGATGCGTTGGGGCTTGTGCTTCACGTCAGCCCCACAGTTCAGCGGCGGGCGCATGCAGGCAGCCGCCCTCGTACGAGACCGCCGGGGCGCGGTCCTCCCGCATGTGCAGCGGGCCGTCCAGGTCCACGAACTCGCAGAAGGCGGCCACCAGGAAGGCCGGCGCCATCGAAAGCGAGGTGCCGCAGTTGCAGCCGACCATCAGCTTGAGCCCCAGGCGCCGGGCCTCCTCGCACATCAGCAGGGCTTCGGTCAGCCCGCCGCACTTGTCGAGCTTCAGGTTCACGTAGTGCACCCGGCCAGCGAGACGCGCGAGACTGTCCAGCGAGGTGCAGGATTCATCGGCGGCCACCGGGATCTTCAGGCCCAGGCCGGGCAGCAGGTCCTCGTGGCCGGCCGGCAGCGGCTGCTCGATCAGCGCCACCGGCAGCGCGGCAATGGCCGAGGCGAAGCGTTGCAGCAAGGCCGGCGTCCAGCCCTCGTTCGGGTCGACGGTCAGGGTGCTGCCGGGCGATGCGGCCGCCACCGCCCGCAGGCGCTCGATGTCGCGGTCCAGCCCCCCCTGGCTGCGATCGCCGAGCTTGACCTTCAGCAGCGGTGCATGGCCCCAGCGGCGGGCCTGTTCGGCCATGGCGTCGGGGCTGTCCAGCGTCACCGTCAGCAGCGTGCGAAAACGCGAGCCGGCGTTGACGGCCCGCAGGCCGGCGAGTTCCCACGCGCGCAGCCCGGTGCGCTTGCATTCGAGATCCCAGAGCATCGCGTCCAGCGCATTGCGCAGGCCGTCGGGCGGCAGCCGCCGGCGCAGTTCATGGCGATCGGGCATCGCTTGCAGGGCGAGCAGGGCCGCCTGGCCGCGCGCCAGCGCCTGCTCGCTCGCCTGCTCGTCGCTTTCGTGCTGCTCGCCCTCGCCCTGGGCGCGGATCCCGTCCCAGTTCGCGGTGGCATGCAGCAGGGTCTGGGTATGAAGTTCACCGCGCGAGATGCGGACGGTCTGGCGGTAGGGCCAATGCTGGAGTTCCAGCTTGAAGCGGTCTCGATGAGGCATCGGGCGATGATTTGCCACGCCCTTCCCGCTCGCAATACCTCCCTGGGGATAGCGGGATTGCACCAGGGTGCGCGTCGCCTGGCGAAATGCCAGCGGGCCCTGCCATAACGCCAGGAATCAGCGGCATATCGCGCATGTCTCCCGTTTCCGCCTGGCAGGGCCCTCGCCCAGAATTCCTGACCGAAAAAACGACGCAGCCTGGCCCCATGCCCCTCGACACACGTTCCCGAAAAGTCTCCCTGATCGGCGCCCCTACCGACATCGGCGCCGGCGACCGCGGCTCCCGCATGGGCCCCGAAGCCATGCGCGTGGCCGGCCTGGCCGAAGCGCTGCGAAACCGCGGCGCCGAGGTGCTCGACCGGGGCAATCTCGACGGGCCGCCCAACCCCTGGCTGCCGCCCACCGAGGGCTACCGCCACCTGGCGGAAGTCGTCGCATGGAATCGTGCAGTCCACGAGGCCGTGCATGCCGAACTGGCCGCCGGCCGCCTGCCCATTCTCCTGGGCGGCGACCATTGCCTGGGCCTGGGCTCGATCAGCGCCGTGGCGCGGCATTGCCGCGAGGCCGGCAAGAAGCTGCGCGTCCTCTGGCTCGATGCCCATGCGGACTTCAACACCAGCGCGCTGACGCCCAGCGGCAATATCCACGGCATGCCGGTCGCCTGCCTGTGCGGCTTCGGCCCACGAGAGCTGGTCGGGATCGGCGGCCAGGTGCCGGCCATCGACCCGAAGTGGATCCGGCAGATCGGCATCCGCAGCGTCGACGAGGGCGAGAAGCGCTTCGTCCACGAGCAGGCGCTGGAGGTCTTCGACATGCGCTATATCGACGAGATGGGCATGCGCCACGCGATGGAGCTGGCCCTGGCGACGCTGGACGGGAACACGCACCTGCATGTCAGCTTCGACGTCGACTTCCTCGACCCCGCGATCGCCCCCGGCGTCGGCACGACGATCCCTGGCGGGCCGAGCTATCGGGAGGCGCAGCTGTGCATGGAAATGATCGCGGACACGGGCCGCCTGGCCTCGCTGGACGTGATGGAGCTGAATCCGGCGCTCGACGAACGCAACAAGACCGCCTTGCTGGCCGTGGACCTGATCGAATCGCTGTTCGGCAAGAGCACCTTGATGCGGAAGTGAGCCTGTCTCCTTCAGCTGTGCCGCCCCTCACGAAAACCATGATATCGGCCGGTTATCGCGCCTGCGGATGCGCCATCTTCTGAAGCTCGGGGCGGCCACATAAATTCCGCCCGTCGTTGACACGAGACCGGCGCAGCCAGCGCCGGCGAATCGGCCCCGTGCCCGGCCCGATTCCAAGGAACACGCATCACCCGCGCGCGCTCTTCAACGACACGAAGGGACAGCCCACCGCTGCCCTCCGGCCCTGCGCCACACGCGAGGGCAGCCCCCTACGAAACCAATCCGATCCCTTCGTCCCGAGGAGACAAGCATGCACAAGAAATTCAAGCGCCGCGCACTTGCGGCTTCCATCGCCGCCATCTCGGCCACAGGCATCCTCGCGGCCTGCGGCGGCAACGACGACAGCACCACCAGCACGGGGACGACCACCACCACCACGCCGGTCGACGCCGCAGGGCCGGGCGTCTTCGATACCCAGCTTGCCTTCGACAAGACCAAGTACACGACCATCACCGTCATGCTCGATGGCGTCAGCACGCCGGTCCGCTGGTACCGGGAAGTCTGCTATGTCGGCAAGCCCATGCAGCTGGCACCCACGCAGTCGGCCGGTGCGGTGGACAACCAAGCCTGCGGCTACCAGAACATGAACATCTTCGTGCGCGAGGTCGATGCCGCCAAGCAGGACAACGCCATCCTGCTCAACGTCAACAACGCCGGCTGGCTGGCCAGCTATCAGGGCGGCAAGGCCGGCTGGAACGGCACCGACCCGATCACCAACAGCAACTACACCGGCGCCGATATCGTCAACGGCGGCACCTACGTCAGCACCAGCGATACGGACAAGAAGGGCGCGGCGCTCGCTCGCGGATTCGTCTACATCAACATGGCCTCGCGCAGCCGCGGCGCCGCCGCTCCGGCCGGCGTCTACGACGACGGCATCTACCAGGGCAAGGCGCCGGCGGCGATCGTCGACGCCAAGGCCGCCGTGCGCTACCTGCGCCTGAACGACAGCGCCATGCCCGGCAGCGCGAGCCGCATCATCGTGAACGGCACCAGCGGCGGCGGTGCACAGTCGACCCAGCTCGGCGCCACGGGCGACAGCGCGGACTACCTGCCCTACCTGAAGGCCGTGGGCGCGGCCGGCGTCGACGCGAACGGCAAGAGTTCGATCAGCGACAGCGTCTATGCCATCGTGGCCTACTGCCCGATCCAGGACCTGGGCAGCGCCGACCTGGCCTACGAGTGGATGTTCAACGTGCTGGACACGCGCACGCTGGTCTCCACGGATCAGAAGGCGGGGCTGATCGTCGATGCAAACGGCAATGAACTCGTGCGCGCCTCGAATCCGGACCCGGCCGGCAGCATCACGCTCTCAGGCAAGTTCGCGACCTACCAGGCCGGCCTGGGGCTGAAGAACGACGACGGCACCGCGCTGACCACCGACAACATGCTGGCCGCCCTGCAGTCCGAGATCAAGAAGGCGGCGAGCGCGTACGTGAAGTCCGGCAAGGCCATCATCGCCTACAACGCCTTCGGCAGCGCCGCGGCCAATGGCGTGGCTGGCGGCAGCGGGACGCTGTACTACAAGAACGACTTCATCGACGTCGATTCGAGCGGCAACGTGGCGACCTTCAACATGACGAACTACCTGAAGTTCGTCGCCAAGCAGGCGCGCCTCAAGGCCGTGCCGGCCTTCGACCAGCTCGGCCAGACCGCCGCGCTCGCGGCGACCGCGACAGGCGACACCACCAAGGCGGGCGCCACGGTCTTCGCCAACTACAGCGGCGGGGAGTCCAACCTGTTCGGCACGGCCTCCCAGGTGTATTCGAACTTCACCGAGTACGCCTGGAACAACAACAACGGCGGCGACGCCGTCAACGCCGTGCAGAGCACGGTGGGCCTGGCGAACACGGGCTACACGTGGGCGGCCAACCCGCAACAGGCCTTCCTGCTGAACCAGTACAAGATGATCAACGCCCTGCCCTACGTCGGCAAGACCGATGGCATCACGACGCACTGGCGCATTCGCGTCGGCGCCCGCGACCGCGACACCTCGTTCACCGTGGCCTACAACCTCAGCCGCGCGCTGAAGGCGGACGCCAAGGTCAAGGACGTGGACTACGCGCTGTTCTGGGACCAGGGGCACGCCGGCAACTACGACGTGATCGACGCCTTCAAGTGGATCGACCAGCGGCTGGCCGCCGGCAACTGAGGCCCCGGGATCGACCAGGCGCGGCGCCAGGCCGCGCCTGTCAGGCCGCCGGCTTGTGGTCCCAGTCCAGCGGGCCGCCCTCCCGGCCGGCGACCGAGTACAGGGCCCTGGTGTTGCGCGTCGCCTGGAAGGCCTCCAGCGATTCGCCGCGCATCGCGGCATAGATGTGGAGGTTCGACACACCGACGACGGCGCCCAGCTTTTCCAGCACGAAGAAGATCGCGCCGTAGCGGATCAGGCCGCGCCAGTCGCGGCGCTGGATGAGGTCGCGCTCCTCGTCGCTCAGCGCGGCACGCCGGAACTCCGCTCGCTCGTCCGCCAGGAAGGCGGCTCGTCGCTCCGGCAGGATCAGGTCGTGCAGGAACGCGTTCAGCCGGTAGCAGCGTACGCCCCGCTCGATCGTGAAGGGGTAGGTGCCGGGCAGCTTCTCGATGCCTGCCAGTTGCTCGTCCGCGCGGCTCGTCTGGGCTGCCGCCGGCTCCGCCTGCTCGTAGATCGCCGTGGCGATGCCGGCCATGGACGGCAGGTAGTAGCTGCGATGCAGGCAGTTGACCCGGCCGGCCAGCGCGCCGCGCATCACCAGCCACATGATCACCTCGCTGCCCTCCAGCCCGCCCAGCTCGGCGTACTGCGCATGGGTCATCGCGGCCAGCTGTTCCGGCGCCGTCTCCAGCAGGTCGAGGAAGCGCTGGTCCCACTCGACGTTGTTGAACCCGGCACGCTCGCCGTGGACCTGGTGCGAGAGCCCGCCGGTGGCCACGATCGCGACCTTGATGTCCTGCGGGTAGCTCTCGATCGCGCGGCGCAGCGCCTGGCCCAGCCTGAAGCACCGGCGCGCGGTCGGGATCGGGAACTGCAGGACGCCCACCTGCAGCGGCACCAGCCTCTGTGGCCACGACCGGCCATCGTGACGACTCAGCACCGACAGCGGTGAGAAGCAGCCGTGATCCAGCGGCCGCTGCTGGAAGAAGCTCATGTCGAACTCGTCGGCCATCAGCGAGCGACCCAGGTGGGCGGCGAATTCCGGATCGCCGTCGATCGCGGGAAGCGCCCGCGCGCCTCCGCCCTCGTCGGCCGGTTCCCATCGCTCGCCGGTGCCCAGCGAGAACGCCGCGTACTGGTCGAAGAAGAACGAGGTGATGTGATCGTTGTAGATCATCAGCAGCACGTCGGGCTTCTTCTGCTCCAGCCAGGCCTGCACCGGGGCGAAGGCGGCAAAGATCGGCGCCCACACGGGGTCGTCCTGCTTGTCGCGGTCGAAGGCGAAGCCGATGGTGGGCGTATGGGAGGCGGCGATGCCGCCGACGATCGTGGCCATTGATTGATCTTGTTCCTGAGTTCAGTGCGACGCGGAGGCGGCGGCCGCATGGCCGGTCGACGGCAGTTCTTCCGCCTCCTCGACGCGGCGTGCCTTCTGCACCGCCAGTCCTGCCAGGACCGCCGGCACGGCGAGCAGCGAGATGATCGACCCGAAGCCCCAGCCCAGCGCCAGCAGCACGCCGCCGACCATCGAGCCGGTGATGCTGCCGAAGCGGCCCATGCCGAGCATCCAGCTCACGCCGGTGGCGCGGGCGCGCGTCGGGTAGCAGTTGGGCGCGAAGGCGTTCAGTCCCGTCTGCGCGCCGCTCATGAAGAAGCCGGCCGCCGCCACCAGCAGCGTCAGCGAGCCGGACAGCGCGCCACCGAGGCCCAGGGCCAGGATGCAGGCCGCGCCCAGCGCGTAGGCCGCACCGATGACGCGCGTCGGCGCCCTGCGGTCCATGGCCCAGCCGACCAGGATCGCACCGACCGTGCCGCCGATCTGGAACATCGCCGTGATGGTGGCCGCCTGCGAGATCGGCAGGCCGGCGTCCTTGATCAAGGTGGGCAGCCAGCCGGTCAGCAGGTAGATCACCAGCAGGCCCATGAAGTACGTCACCCACAGGGCGCCGGTCATCAGGCCATAGCCCTTGGAGAACAGCACGCCGATGGGCTTCCTGGCCTGGACGGGCGGCTCCGGCGCGAAGAACTCGGTGCCTGGCGCGAAGACCGTCCCGCTGATGCGGCCCAGGACGCGGGCGATCCTGTCGGCGGCGGCGCGCCGCACCACCAGGAATCGGGCCGATTCGGGCAGCAGCGCGATCAGCACCGGCACCAGCACCAGCGGGAGCACCCCGCCCAGCATCAGCACGGAGCGCCAGCCTTGTGCGGGGATCATCGCCGCCGCGATGAAGCCGACGACGCCCGAGCCCAGGTTGAAGCCGGTGAACATCACGGCGATCAGCAGCGAACGCGAGCGCTGCGGCACGTATTCCGACAGCAGCGTCGTCGAGTTCGGCATGGCCGCGCCCAGGCCCACGCCGGTCAGCAGCCGCAGCGTCGCCATCTGGGTCAGGTTGGCGGCGTAGGCCGTGGCCACCGTGAAGAGCCCGAACAGCAGGACCGAGCCGGTCAACACCGCCTTGCGGCCGATGCGGTCCGAGGCCGGCCCTGCCAGCAGCGCACCGAGGACCAGGCCGAACGGCGCCGCGCTCATGACGATGCCGAAGGCGGCCCGCGACACGCTCCACTCCTGCAGAATCGACGGCGCCAGGAAGCCCATGATCGCGACGTCCATGCCGTCCAGCGCGACGATGGCAAAGCACAGCGCCAGCAGCAGCCATTGGCGGCCGCCCATCGGGCGCTGGTCGATGAAGGCCTTGACGTCGACCTTCGTGTTCACGGAATACTGCAAGACTGTCTCCAGGTTTCGTTATGGATGGCCGGTGGTGGCCGTGCGAAAAGTCTAGGGACCACGGGCGGGCTGCGGAAGACTTCCTGTCCGAGGGCGTGATAACCGGGTGGAATCAGCCCGCTGACGTCCCCGGCCGCTTGTGTCCGTCCGTGACGATGCGCGGCGAGCAAGCAACACCGGTCGTGCGGAAGGCAGGTCGGGCCTTGCGCCACGGGTACATTCCTTTCGAGAGGCCTAGGCCATGCCGAAAGGTTGGGAGCAATGAAGTTGTTGTTGCGAGGACGCCGGAAGGTCAGCGGCCCGGCTGCCGATGGCGCGGCACCTGCGCAGTCCGGCGTGTCGCGGTCGCCCTGGACCTGGTTGCGACGGGCGTTCTGGCTGGTGCTGCTGGTCGGTGTCGCGGTGCTGGGCTGGATGGTTCGCGACGAGTCCCGGACGTCCGAGCGGCAGGCGCGTCATCTGAGCGAGCTGGACCAGCAGCTCACGTTCCGGGTCGAGCCCGGCCCCAGCGACGCGATCCGCTATCCCGGTGCCGGGCCCTACGACCAGAGGCTCGGCTACACCCAGCTCCCGCGCTTCATCGACGGGCTGGAACGCCAGGGCTATGAAGTGACGGCCCAGGCCCGCATGTCGCCCAAGTTCCTGGAACTGCGCGACCGCGGGCTCGCCGCGATCTACCGCGAGAAGGACGAGAGCGGGCTGGATCTCGCCGAATGCCACGGGCGCACGCTGTATGCCCAGCGCTTCCCGCAGCGGGTCTACGGCGCCTTCGACGAGCTGCCGCCGCTGCTCGTGGATTCGCTGCTGTTCATCGAGAACCGCGAGCTGCTCGACCCCGAGCATCCCAAGCGCAACCCCGCCATCGAATGGGACCGCTTCTCCAAGGCCGTGCTGGACCAGGCTCGCCACCTGGTGGACGACTCGCATCGCGCGCCGGGCGGCAGCACGCTGGCCACCCAGATCGAGAAGTACCGCCATTCGCCGGAAGGCCGCACCGACTCCGGCCGGGAGAAGCTGCGCCAGATGGCCTCGGCCTCGGTGCGGGCCTATCTCGACGGCGAGGACACGCGCGCGGCGCGCCGCCGCATCGTGCTGAGCTACCTGAACACGGTGCCGCTGTCGGCCCAGCCCGGCTTCGGCGAGGTGAACGGTGTCGGCGACGGCCTGTGGGCCTGGTACGCGCGCGACTTCGCCGAGGTCAACGGCCTGCTGCGCGAGCCTGGCGGGTCAGGCGGGGCGCCTGCTCGCGCACTGGCCTACAAGCAGGCGCTGTCGCTGCTGATCGCGCAGCGCCGGCCGTCGCACTACCTGGTGCAGGGCGAGGCCGACCTCAACGCGCTGACCAACAGCTATCTGCGCGTGATGGCCGAGGCCGGCGTCATTCCCGCGGGGCTGCGCGATGCGGCGCTGCCGATCAGGCTGAGCCTGCGCGCGCAGGCACCCGAGGAAGTGCAGGGTTCGTTCATCGACCGCAAGGCCGCCACCGCGGTGCGGGGCAAGCTCGCAGTGGCGCTGGGCCTCCCCCGCGCCTACGACCTCGACCGCCTGGACCTGCGCGCGAGCACCACGCTCAATGGCGACGTGCAACGCGCCGCCACCGAGCTGCTGCGCAGCCTGGCCGACCCGCAGGTGGCCAAGGCCGAGGGGCTCTACGGCTTCAGGCTCTTCAACGAGGGCGACGACACCAGCAAGATCGTCTTCAGCTTCACGCTGTTCGAGCGCGGCAACGGCGCCAACCTGCTGCGCGTGCAGACCGACAACATCGACCAGCCCTTTGACCTGAACGAAGGTGCGCGGCTCGATCTCGGCTCCACCGCGAAATTCCGGACCCTCGTCACCTACCTGGAGCTGGTGGCCGAGCTCCACGCCCGCTGGAGCCCGCTGTCGCCCGAGGCGCTGGCGGCGCTGTCGGTCCACCCCAGGGACGCGCTCGCCCGCTGGGCACGCGACTACCTGCTGCAGGCCCCGGGAGCGAGCCTCAAGGCCATGCTCGAGGCGGCCATGGACCGCAGCTACTCGGGCGACCCGGGCGAGACCTTCTTCACCGGCAGCGGCGCGCATCACTTCGAGAACTTCGAGCCCGAGGAGGACCACCAGATGTTCACCGTGCGCGAGGCGCTCAAGCACTCGGTGAACCTCGCCTTCGTGCGCATCCTGCGCGACGTGGTCCATCACGTGATGAGCCAGTCGGCCAAGGCCGGGGAGGCGCTGCTGGACGACCGCGACGACCCGGCCCGCCAGGCCTACCTGGCCCGTTTCGCGGACCAGGAGGGGCGCGTGTTCCTCACGCGCTTCTACCGCAAGTACAAGGGCAGGAGCGCGGAGGAGGCCGAGGAGCTGCTGCTGCACCGGCGCACGCCGGCGCGGCTCGCGGCCGCCTTCTTCGGGCTGGAGCCGCAGGCGGACGCTCAGGATCTCGCGGAGTTCCTGGCGCGCCGCCTGGGCAGCGACAAGCTGCCGGGTGACAAGGCCCTGCAGGACCTGGTCGCCAAGTACGGGCCCGAGCGCTGGTCGCTGGGCGACCGCGGCTACCTGGCCGGCGTGCATCCGCTGGAACTGTGGGTGGTGGGCGAGCTGCGCCACCGGCCCGAAGCGAGCCTGAGCGAGCTGGTGGCACAAAGCCGCGAGCAGCGCCAGGACGTGTACGCCTGGCTCCTGAAGACCCGGCACAAGGAGGCGCAGGACAGGCGCATCCGCAACCTGATCGAGCAGGACGCCTTCGGCGAGATCCTGCGTCGCTGGCAGCGGCTGGGCTACCCCTTCGAGATGCTCACGCCCTCCTATGCCACCGCGCTGGGCGCCTCGGGCGACAGGCCCGCGGCACTGGCCGAGCTGATGGGCATCATCGTCAACCATGGCGTGAGGCAGCCGGTCGTGCGGGTGCCCAGCCTGCTGTTCGGCGCCGGCACGCCCTACGAGACCCGGCTCGAGGCCCAGCCGGCGAAGGGCGAGCGCCTGCTGCCCGCCGAGGTGGCCGATACCGTGCGCGATGCCCTGGCCGGCGTCGTCGAGGGCGGCACCGCCGGGCGGCTCAAGCGCAGCTTCGTCCTCAAGGACGGCACGCCGGTACAGGCAGGCGGCAAGACCGGCACCGGCGACCACCGCTTCATGGTCACCGGCAAGGGCGGGCAGGTCATCTCCTCGCGCGTGGTCTCGCGCACGGGCGCCTTCGTCTTCTACATCGGCGACCGCTACTTCGGCACCATCGTGGCCTATGTGCGAGAACCTTACGCCGCGCGCTACAAGTTCACCAGCGCCTTGCCGGCGCAATTGCTCAAGGCGCTGGCGCCGACCCTGCTGCCGCTGCTGGACGAGGCGCGCAGCTGCGGGGTTGCGACGACGACGGTGCGGGCCCGGGGCTAGCGCCTTCGCCGCATCACTCACCCAGCAGCGTGCCCAGGATCTCCAGGCAGGCCCGGGCGGTCTTGTTGTCGTCATCCTGCTCCGCATGCCAGGCCGAGACCGACACCGCGACGATGTCGCGGGAGCGCAGGGCCTGGAAGAAGGCCGCCATGTCCGCGGCGCCGGGGCCGCGCCGGACGTGGTACTTGAGCGCCGGCATGCGGGCCGGGTCGTCGATGACGTCGGTGTCCCAGTGCAGGTAGATGCGTTCCTGCGGCTGCAGATGGCCGAGCACGTCGTCGAGCGGGCAGCGCAGGATGCGGGAGGCGAGCAGGGCTTCGCGTTCGCCGGGGTCCAGGTCGCGCGCATCGGCGAGGACGATGTCCTGCTCCGCGAAGGCCTGCACGCCGATGGTGGCCAGGCAGGCGCGGGTCGCCTGGCTGCGCGGGTCGGGGCCGGGGTCGACCCGGCCGACGAACATGGCCAGCGGCATGCCGCCGATGTACTGCGTCTGGCTGCTGGACCAGGTGTGGAAGTCGCCGTGCGCATCGAGCCACAGCACGCGGTCCGGCGCCCGGCCGGCGCGCTGCAACCCGGCCAGCATGCCCAGGCTGGAGACGCAGTCGCCGGCGATGCTGACCGGCCGGCAGCCGCTGGCAGCCAGCACGGCCACGCGCTCGGCCAGCAGGGCATAGAGGCACCCCAGGCGGCGCAGCTTCTCGACCGGGTCGTCGATCCGCGTCTCGTGCAGCGCATCGGGCGCCAGCACCTCCCAGCGATGACGGTCGATGTCCGGCACGCGGCGCAGCCCCTCGCGCCGCTGGCCCATCAGGTAGGGCAGCAGGAGCCGCGCGTTGTTCTTCACAGCCATGTCCCGGGCTCCATGGCGTAGCCGAGCCGGCCCATCGTCTCGCGGACCTCGGGGCGGGCGCCCAGTTCCAGCAGCAGGGCACCGCGCCGGCGCCAGCGCGCGGCACGCGGCGGCTCGGTGGCCATCCTGACCGGCAGCGCGTTCGGCAGCACCAGGGGGCCCAGGCCCAGGCGCCCGGTGATGCGCTCCGCCACCGTCGCGGGGTTCGCGATGAAGTCCTCGAAGGCAACGCGCAGCGCGCCGACGCCGCTGTGCAGGATGCCCTGGTGGATCGAACACCACTGGTTCAGGCACACGTCCTCCAGCCTCGCGCCGGTGAAGCGCCGCCAGTTGGGCGGCAGGTCGAACTTCCACCAGCGGCGGCCGAAGGGCACCGTGTCGGAATAGCCCGGGATGGCCAGTTCGCAGCCGATCCGGCCGAGGTCGTGCGAGAAGAAGCCCAGCGGGTAGAGCCAGCCGTCCATCAGGCCGTTGACCGACTGGGCGAAGCCCCGCGTCAGATGGAGGTAGCTCAGCTCGGCGTTCGGGAACAGCTGCTCGTACAGGCCGATGCGGTAGGCGTCGGATGGGGACTTGAACAGCAGCACCGCGTCCTGCACCTCCGCCTCGGTCAGCGGCCGGCGCCTGAGCGCGGGCGCCACGAAGGGCGGCTCCTCGATCTTCAGCGGCTCGTCGAAGTAGCGATCCGCCTGCGGGGCGGCAAGGCCGTCGTAGTAGCTGATCCGCCAGGGCTCGTCGCTGAACACGGCGGACAGGATGCAGCGCTGCAGCTCGCTGTCGCTGCGAGGATCCTCCGGGCCCAATCGCCCCAGCGTCTCCTGCAGCGACTGCTCCAGGCGGTGGCAGGCGCCGGCATCCGCGAAGCGCGAGGGGAACTGCAGCAGCAGCCGGTTCCTCCACCGGCGCAGCAGCGACGCGGTGTCCATGATCCGCGTGGACGCGAAGGACAGCTCGTCCAGGATGCCGCTGGCCAGTTCGTCCGCGTTGTCCACCCGCCCGATGCGGTCGCTGTCGGAGTTCAGCCCGAAGCCGTTGCCGCTCAGGGCCAGCAGCGGTTCCAGTTCCCCGTCCAGCGAAGTGATGCGGGGATGCCCTGCCAGGATGTCCTTGAAGAGGCTGGAGCCGCCGCGCGAGCCCGACAGGATGACCACCACCCGCCGGACCCGCAGGCGCAGCGCCGAGCGGGGCACCTGCCGGCGCGCCTTCAGGGTCTCCAGCAAGTCCGACATCGCAGCCCGCTCCTCACCCGGCCCGCGTCATCTCGTAGACGAAGAACTGCTGGCGGCGCGTGTCGTCGATCGCTTCGCTGGCCAGTTCCGCGACCGCCAGGCCCGCCGCTCCCGCGAGGCGCTTCATCGCCTCGATCTCGCCGAAGTTGGACTGCACGAAGTAGATGCGGCCGCCGGGCTTGAGCCGCGCGCCCACCCCCTCGAAGAAGCGGCTGTTGGTCCGGAAGCCGGTGTCCCACTGCGACATCGCGACCAGGTCGTGCGCGGGCTTGTTGCGGAACGGCAGGTTGGCCGTGATGACGTCGAAGCGCTCGTCCTGCCCCAGCGCCTCGAACAGGTCGGACTGCCGCACGTCCATGACGCCGGCGAAGCCGTGCACGCGGACATTGTGGGAGGCGCTGCGCAGGGCGGCCGGGTTGATGTCCACGCCCACCACCCGCGCCGCGCCGCGGTAGCAGGCGAAGATGCCGATGACGCCCGAGCCGGTGCCCACGTCCAGCACGCTCTCGCCCGCCGCGATCCGGAAATGCCTGACCAGCGGCACGCTGTCGGCGAAGGGCCAGAAGGTGTCGGGGTAGACCAGGAACTCCTTGTCCAGGTAGCGGACCGTCCGGCCCTCGGGCGGCACGGACTTGAACAGCTGCTGGCGCTGCGCCTGCCACTGGTCGGTAAAGCCGGCTAGGTCCATCTCGCACCTCCACAAAGCTGCCCATGGTGGCCGAGCAGGGCCGCGACGCAGTCGTCGACGGAGCGCTCGGCCGTCTTCAGCGTGAGGTCGGGGCGCTCGGGGCGCTCGTAGGGCGCGGAAACGCCCGTGACCTCGACGGCGTCGCCCAGCCGGGCCTTCCGGTACAGGCCCTTCGGGTCACGCGCGATGCAGGCCTCGATGGGCGCGTCGACGAACACCTCGACATGCCGGCCATCGGGGAAGCGCTGGCGAACGCGTTCGCGATCGGCCCGGTAGGGCGCGATGGAGGCGACGATCACCACGAAGCCCTCCATCACGAACAGGCGGGCCACCTCGGCGATGCGCCGCACGTTCTCGCCCCGGTCCTCGCGGGAATATCCGAGGTCGCGGTTGATGCCCTCCCGCAGGACATCGGCGTCCAGCAGGCAGGCCTCATGCCCGGCGGAGCGCAGCCGCGCGTGGAACGCCCGGGCCAGGGTGGTCTTGCCCGCGCCGGGCAGCCCGGTCAGCCAGTAGCACCTGCCGGCGCTCATGATGCGGCGCGCTGCGGCGCGTCGGCCAGCAGCCGGGCGACCTGCGGAACGATGTCGAGGAAGGCGCTCTCCTTCTCGATCACGACCTGGATGCCCAGGCGCCGCGCTTCCTCGCAGAGCTCGTCGGTGATCAGGCCCGAGCTGATGGCGATCGGCAGGCCGGGCCGCAGCGAGATCACCTCGCGGGCCACGTCGATGCCGGAGAGGCCGGGCATGTTGTAGTCGGTGACGAAGACGTCCACCCCCTGCGACCGGTCCCGCAGCACGGCCAGCGCGCTGGCGGCATCCTGGAAACCGCTGCAGCGATAGCCGGCCTTCTCGAGGATCCGGACCATGACGAGCATGACCGTCTCGTCATCGTCGAGATAGACGACGTGCTCGCCGCCGGCCGCCCTCGCGGGCACCACGGCCCTGGCCACCACCTGCAGCGCCGGCGGCGAGGAGATCGCCGGCAGGTGGACATGGAAGGTGCTGCCCATGCCGGGCTGGCTGTCCACGGTGATGCTGCCGTGGTGGGATGCGACGATGCCGTGCACCACCGACAGCCCGAGCCCGGTGCCCTGCCCCGCCGACTTGGTCGTGAAGAAGGGCTCGAAGACACGCTGGACCGTCGAGGCATCCATGCCGGAGCCGGTGTCCTTCACCCAGAGATGGATGTGGGCGCCGGCGATCAGGCCGCGCATGCGCGCCGTGATCGCGTCGATGTGCGCGGCCTCGAGGCCGATGACGATCTGGCCGCTCTCGCCGCGCAGCGCATGCCAGGCATTCGTGCACAGGTTCATCAGCACCTGCTGGAGCTGGGTCGCGTCGGCGTTGGCATACAGCGGCGCCTCGCTCAGGCGCAGCCGCAGCTCGACGCCGGCCGGCAGCGTCGCGCGCAGCAGGCGGAAGGTCTCCTCGACGATGGGCTTCAGCGCGATGTTCTGCAGCTCCTGCGGCCGGCGGCGGCTGAAGGTCAGGATCTGCCGCACGAGGTCGCGCGCGCGCAGGCTCGCCTGCTGGATCTCCGCGAGGGCGAGCTGCGCCGGGTGATCGGGCCCGAGCTCGCCCTTGGCGAGTTCCAGGTTGCCGAGGATCGCGCCGAGGATGTTGTTGAAGTCGTGCGCAATGCCGCCGGCCAGCGTGCCGAGCGAGTCCATCTTCTGCGCCTGGTGCAGCTGCGACTCGAAGCGAGTGAGCTCGGCCTCGGCCTGGCGGTGGGCCTCGCGCCGCGCGGCATGGGCGAGTTCGCGCTCCAGCGCCGGCCCGAGGCGGCTCATGTTCTCCTTCATCACGTAGTCGGTGGCGCCGGCCTGCATCGCCGCCACGGCCGTCTCCTCGCCGATCGTGCCCGAGACGAAGATGAAGGGGATGTCCATGCCCGTCATGCGGAACTCGCGCAGCGCATCCAGGCCGCTGAAGCCGGGCATGCTGAAGTCGGAGATCACGGCGTCCCAGTGGCCTTCGAGCAGGGCCTGCTGCAGCGAGGGCAGGTCCTGCACGCGCCGGCAGTCCGGTGCGAAGCCGGCCTTGCGCAGCATCCGCATCGCCAGCCGGAAGTCGTTCTCCGAGTCCTCGATCGCGAGGACCTTGATCGGGCGCTCGCTCATGGCGATATGGACCGCGGGGGGATCTGGTTGAGCGCCAGCCAGTACAGGCCCAGCAGCTTGACCGCCTCGACGAACTCGATGAAGTCGACCGGCTTGCGGACGTAGCTGTTGGCGCCGAAGGAATAGCTGGAGACGACGTCCTGCTCCTCCTTGGACGAGGTCAGCACCACCGTCGGCAGCAGCGCCGTGCGCGCATCGGCGCGCAGCGCCTGCAGCACGCCGAGCCCGTCGAGCTTGGGCAGCTTCAGGTCCAGGATGACGAGCGTCGGCAGCGGCGCGCCGGCGCGGTCGGCGTAGGCGCCGCGCGCGAAGAGGAAGTCGAGCGCCTCGACGCCGTCGCGAACCACGACCAGCGGATTCATCAGATGGCTGCGCTTGAAGGCGCGCAGCGTCAGCGCGACGTCGTCGGGGTTGTCCTCAACCAGCAGGATCGCCTTGCTCTCTTCGTTGCTCATCATCTTGCTCCGTGGGGCAGAAGTAGAAGGTCGCTCCCTGGCCCAGCGAGGCCTGCGCCCCAAGCGACCAGCCATGGCGGCGCATGACGCGCTGAACGATGGCCAGGCCGACGCCCGTGCCCGGGAAATCGGCCTCGTGATGCAGGCGCTGGAAGGCGCCGAAGAGCCGCGACGCATAGGCCATGTCGAAGCCGGCGCCGTTGTCCGCGACGAAGCAGACCCGCCTGCCGTCCTCCTGGCGGGTGCCCACCCGGATGACGGCGTCCTCGACCTTGCCGGTGAACTTCCACGCGTTCTCGAGCAGGTTCTGGAAGGCGATCGCCAGCAGTTCGCGGTCCCCACGGACCACGAGGCCCTCCTCGATCTCCCAGCGGGCCCGGCGCTCGGGCTGAGTCCTGGTCAGCGTGGCGGCGATCTCCCGGGCCAGCGCACTGAGGTCCACGTCCTGCAGCCGCAGCTCGGCCCGGGTGACCCGCGCCAGGCCGAGCAGTTCGTCGATCAGGCGGCCCATGCGCTGGCTGGCCCCGCGGATGCGCTGGAGACTGTCGCGGGCTTCCTCGTCGAGCTTGTCGCCGTAGTCCTCCAGCAGCGCGAGCGAGAAGCCGTCCATGCTGCGCAGCGGGCTGCGCAGGTCGTGGGATACCGAGTAGCTGAAGGACTCCAGCTCCTGGTTCAAGGCCAGGAGCGCCCGATTGCTGACCTCGAGCTGGCCGAAGGACTCCCGCAGCGCGCGCGTCATCGCATCGAAGTGGCGCGCCATGTCGCCCAGTTCGTCGGCGCTCCCGACGTCGAGCTCGAAGGACCAGTTGCCGGCAGCCACCTCGCGCGTGGCCATCTCCAGCCGCGCGATCGGCGCCAGCACGTCGCGCCGGAGCCACCACGCGGCAACGCCGGTCAGGATCGCCATCACCAGCAGGCCGATGCCCGTGACCAGGACGACGCGCTGCTGCGTCGCGTCGATCCGCGCGCCCGCGTCGTCGATCAGCTGCTCGGCATCGACCAGGCTGTTCTGCTGCAGGATCAGGATGTGGCTGGACAGCTGCGCCTCGAAGCGGCGCTGGATCTCGTCCTCGGCGGCGCTTCCCGCAGCGGCATCGACCTCGCGGAACAGGCGATGGCTGGTCTCCCCCTGGCTGCGAAGGCTGGCCAGCATGGCCACGGCCTCGCCCTCGAACGGGACCGGGTTGGCGAACAGCCGCTCCAGCCGCTCCCACACCGCCTGCTCCTGCAGGCGGGCGCGCTCGCGCCGATGGAGCAGGTACTCGAAGGTGACCATGCGCATGTTGTTGAGCGCGCCGGCGATCTCGACGCTGTGGCGCCGCTGCGCCACCGCCGCGCGCACCTGGGCATCGGCCCAGGCGATGCTCACGGCGATCAGCACCATCGTGCCGAACATCAGCGTCGCAGCAAACCGGGCCTTGCTGCTGATCTTCATCGGACCACCGTCACCCGCTCCGGCCCCACCGCCAGCAAGGGGTCCAGCGCGAGGTGGGACAGGAAGTTGGGCATGGTCTGCGGCGGGGCGTAGCCGCGCGCCATCGCCCAGGTCGCCACGTCTTCCAGGGTGACCAACTGGGCCTGGTTCTGCTCGACCTCGAGGGTCAGGTCCTGCCAGGACGGGTCCAGGGTCTCGGGGCTCAGCTTGAACAGGCCCGCGAGCACGCCCTTGGCCTGCCGCGGGTCGGCACGCGCCGCGGCTTCGGCGGCCATCAGGGCGTGCAGCAGGCGGCGCATCTCCTGCTGGCGGGCCTGCACGAAATCGCCCATGCCGACGAGGACATAACTCTGCACATAAGCGTCAGGCGCATGCAGCGAGACGATGGCATCGCCGAAGGCCCGCTCGGCGTCGTGCCGCACCGGCTGCCAGGCCGCGATGCCGTCCACCTGCCCGCTGCGCAGCGACTCGATCAGCTGCGCCGGCGCCAGGTCCACCAGCTGCACCGACTGCGGCGCGATGCGATGCCGCACCAGGAAGGCCCAGAGAAAGTATTCGCCGCTCGTTCCGAGCGAGACACCGAGCCGCCGCCCGCGCAGATCGCCGGGTGCGCGGATGCCGCGATCCACGCGGCCCAGCACGGCCAGCTCGTTCGAGGCATTGGCCACCGAGGCCACGATGCTGAGCCCCGCACCCTTGAGCACCTCCACGACGACCGGCACGTCGGCCGCGACGGCCAGGTCGGCGTTCCCGCGCAGCAGGTCGGCCAGCGCGGCCTTGCCGAAGGTGTGCGGCAGCAGCGTGGCCGCCAGGCCCTGCTCATGGAAGAGGCCGCGCGCCGCGGCCAGGTGGATCAGGCCCGCATGGGGCACGAGCGGCGTCGCGATGCGCAGCCTCGACGCCCCTTCGACTGGGCCGTCATCGCGGCGGCTACATCCATAGGCGGCAGCCAGCAGCGCAGCCACGCCCGCGCCCACCAACGCGCGCCTGCGCATCAGGACGGATGACATCCGTGCGTACACCTGGACCTCCCTGATCAAATCGGCCCGACGGCAGTGCGCTTGGATGTGGCGTTATTGTTTCAAGCTGCACACGGGCAGGGAGAGGGTACGAGGGTAACCCTTGCTTGACAAGTACTACCGGCGAATCGGCCGCCGGGGCCGCCGGGGCCGCCGCACGGATCTACTGCAGGCGGCGGAAGAACAGCCGGTCGATCAGGCCGCTCCCGTCCTGCGTGGGCTGCCGATGCTCGTCGACGATCTCCAGCCGGCCCTGGCGGGCCATGTCGCGCAGCTCGCGCGCGGCGCTGTCGAAGACCAGCGGGTGTTCCAGGGCGCTGCCCGCGCGAGGCAGCTCGGTGACCTCGCCGAATTCGGAATCCAGGAAGGCGGTCATTGCAAGCGATCCCATGGCGATCTCCTGACGTCTGAGTGCACGGTGGTCCTGCGGGCAAATACCGGGCCGGCAGGCCCGTTCTGCAACAATCGGAAATACTAGGCGCCCGGACGCGCGCCCGCGCTCGGGAATACCAGGGCTTGCCCGGCCTCAGCGGACCCGCTGCTGCGCCAGCTGGCCGCGCAGCGCCTCGGCCTGGTCTTCCAGCCGGACGCCGGCCAGCCCGAGCACCGGATCCCCGATGCCGGCAAGGTCCGTGGCGCTGCCACCCCGGTAGCGCTCGACGAGTTCCCGCCCGATCGCATAGAGCTTGCGGTTCTTCTCCTCGGCGCCGGCCAGCTCCAGCGTGCTGCGCTCCAGCAGGGTCGTCAGTGCGCGGGCCGCCTGCAGCCGTTCGGCGCTCTCGCGGCGCGCGGCCTGGAGCAGCTGCTGCAGTTCCTGCTCCCGCTGCTGCGCCGCGGCGTCCTGGGCCAGCGCGGCCTTGCGCGCGGCCTCGACTTCGGCCTGCAGCGAATCGCCGCGCTGCTCCGCCTGTTTCAGCCGGCCGGCAGCCGACTGCTGGCGCCCCTGCTCGGCCTTCAGCTGGGCCTCCAGCTGGCCCTTCTCCTGCGTGAGCTTCGCCTTGTCGGCCTGCAGGGCGTCCTGCTGGCTGGTCGCGGCGCGCAGTGCGTTCTGCGCGCGGCGCAAGGCCTCGCGTTCGCGCGAGGCCTTGCCGTTGCCGCCCTCGTCCTGGGCCGCCGCGATGGAGACGGCGCTGCAAAGTGCCAGCAGCGCGACGACCCGCTTGTTCATCGTGAACATCGACTGTCCCTCCGGCCTGATCAGAAGCGCGCGTTCAGCTCAAGCTGGAACACGTCGATCTTCAGCGGTGCGCTGCTCATGGTGCCGGCCGTGGCGCCGCTGGCATCGGTGAAGCGCACGCCGTCGTCGAGATTGCGGGTGCTGGTCCAGCGCGCGCCGAACCAGGCATTGCGCTCGATGCCGTAGTTCAGGCCCAGGGTCCAGCCCTTGTAGTTGGTGCCGCCGAGATTCCAGGTCGTGTCGGTGAAGCCGTCCACCCAGGCATCGCGCTCCACATAGCGCCAGCCGGTGAAGGCCTGCCAGTCGCCGCGGCGCTGGATGGTCTCGGCGCCGACGTCCAGGCGCAGCTGCGCCGCCCGCGTCTTCGGGTAGAGCTGGGTCAGGGTGACGCCGGCCCGCTGGTTGATGTCGGCGATGTCGAAGGCGATGTTCTTGATGAAGTCGGCGCTGAGCTTGACCAGCACCGGCGCGAAGCTGTCCATGGTCAGGCCCACGGTCAGGTCGACCGGCCGGAACTTCGAGGCCAGGCCCCAGACCGGCGCGGCGGTGCTGGTCGGGTCGTTCAGCGCGATCAGCGTGTTGCCCTTCTGGCGCCAGTTGGGCGAATACAGGCTCGCGAAGTAGGGCTGCGTGCCGGCCAGCGGGCCGCTCGGCGGCGGGTTCGTCTCGCGCACGCCTTCGACCTTGCGGAAGTCGTAGACGGCCAGGCCGATCTTGGCCTGCAGGCCGCTCGTGACGCGCGCGGCGGCGCCGATCTGCGCGCCCAGCAGCCATTTGCTGGTGGACGAGCCGAGGCTGCCGTACTCCAGCGGGAAGGCGCCCAGCGTCGCGAACACGCGGTTGTCCTCCCCGCGGATCGCGGCCTTCATCTGCGCGGCCAGGCCGTCGAAGGAGAGGTCGTCCGCCCAGCTCAGGTCGGTGTTGTAGAAGGGGCTGGGCATCCGGCCCGCCTGCAGCGCCAGCGCCTCCCAGGGCCGCCACGAGATCCAGGCCCGGTCCAGCACCAGGCTGTACTTGTTGAAGTCGTTGCCCAGCGTCTGCGAGGTCGAGGTGGGTCCGCTGCTGCTGTTGCCGGTGGAGGCGCGGATCGTCGCGTCGAGCCCCTCGGCCAGCTTCGCGCTGACGCCCAGCCGCGCGCGCAGCGTCATGCGCTCGGTCGTGTGCGTGGTGTTGTTCAGGTCCGGCGACCAGGCCGGCGAGGTCGTCTGCCGGTGGTAGATGTCGGCCGGCACGTTGCTGCTGTCGAAATAGTCGCTTTCGGCGCGGGCCCGCACGTCGCCGGCGATCGTGATGCGGCCCAGCCAGTCCGGCAGCGCGCCGGGCTCGCCCCAGCGCTCGCCGCGCGCCTGGGCGAGCACCTCGGCCTTGATCTCCTCGCTCATCTGCTTGCGCACCGTCTCGGGCACGTAGGGGATGCGCTGGATCTTCTGCGCCGGCGCGGGTTCGGCCTGGGCGGTGGTGGCGGCAGCGGAGGCCGCGGAGGCCCCCGCCTCGCGCGCCTGGCGCAGGATCGCGTCGGCGCGCTCGCGGGTCAGCAGGCCCTGGCTCACCAGCGCGTCGATCAGCGCCTCGGTGGTGGCGCGCAGCCGCGCCAGTTCCTGCTTCTCGCTACTCACGGCGTCCTGCGCGCGGGCCGGGCCGGCGAGCAGCAGCGCACAGGCCAGGGCGCAGAGGGTCAGGGCTTGTCGAGGTCGGTGGTGCTTCATGAGGAGAACGTCGTTTCTTTCGTGGATTCGGATTCAGGCCTGCGGCCGCACGTTGAGCCGGAAGCGCAGCGGCTGCGCCACCACCTGCGGCGGCGGCGGCAGGCGGAACTGGCGTTGCGTCTCATCGAGCGCGGCGCGCAGCGCGGCGTCGTTGCCAGCATTGCCGCTGGGCTGCAGCTCGTAGCGTTCGATCGCGCCGTCGCGCGCGATCCAGATCGAGAAGCTGGCCAGCATCTGGTCGGCATCGCCCTTCAGGCGCCGCTCGATCTCGTCGCGCAGCTGCTGGCGCACCGTGTTGGCGAAGAAGCGCTCCTGCGCGCGGTCCGAGCTGGTGCCGTTGCCGCCGGCGCTGCCGGTGACCGGCGTGCCGCCGCTGTACTCGTTCTTCACGCCGCCGGCGGCGTGAAGAACGAGTACAGCGGCGGCACGCCGGTCACCGGCAGCGC
>NZ_LYVQ01000044.1 GCF_001984095.1 Pelomonas sp. KK5 | reverse complement strand
AGATACAGGTTGGACATCACCAGCTGCGCGATCTGCGAGCGCAACGTGGCGCGCGGCGTGGCGCTGCTGCCGGGCTTCTGCAGCAGTTCGTCGTCGGCCAGCCAGACATCGACGAAGCGCACGCTGCCGCTGTCGGTCTGGCGCTGGCCGAAGGCGTCCCAGTCCTGCGCCACCTGCACGCCGACGCGGCGCGTGGGCACGATGCCGATCAGCAGCGCGCCCTCCTTCGTCAGCGCCGAGACGGTCAGCCGGTCCGAGCCCAGCGCGCCGGAGCAGAAGCCCTTGCTGCCTTCCAGCCGCCAGCCGCCTTCCACCTGGCGGGCCAGCAGCCGCGCATCGGCCGGGTTCAGCGCATTGCCCCAGAACAGGCGCTGCTCGGCCGTCTCGCGCAGATGGCGCGCGCCGTGGGCGGTGGCGGCCGGGCCGCCGTAGAGCTGCACGCCGAACAGCTGCAGGTGGTGGAAGCCGAACAGATGGGCCAGCGCGCTGTCCACCTGGGCGATCTGGCGCAGCGTGGCATAGAAGTCCGCCAGGCTGCCGCCGAGGCCGCCCAGCTCGGCGGGGATGGTCAGCGCCAGCAGGCCGCTGGCGCGGATCGCCTCGCGCTGCTCGGCCGCGTGGCCGCCGCGGCGGTCGCGTTCGATCGCGGTGGCGGCGAGCTGCTCGCGCAGGCTGGCAAGACCTGGCCCCAGGGCCTGCGCCAGGTCCGGCGCCGGCGCCGCGGCGATGCGGGGAAATGTGGGAATGCTGGTGCTCATGGGCCGGCAGTCTTGCGCAGGCCCCGACGGCGGTGAAGCGACAAAAACGTCGATGCGTATGCGCGTCCCGCATTAGGCGCATCGCGCATGTGCTGCTGAGCAAGCCTTCGTTCAGCCGGCGTGCGCAGGCGCCTAGGCTGTGGCCACCATCCCCTCGGAGCCCTTCCCATGAGCACGACCCGCCTGCTGATCATCCCGGGCCTGCACGACAGCGGCCCGGCCCACTGGCAGACCTGGCTGCAGGCCCGGCATCCCGACGCGCGCCGCGTCGTCCAGCGCGACTTCGCCCGGCCGGACCTGCAGCGCTGGGCCGACCGCATCGCCAGCACGCTGGAGACCCCCGGCGAGGGCGAGTGGGTCGCCGTGGCCCACAGCTTCGGCGTGCTGGCGCTGGCGCGGCACCTGGGCGAGCACCCGCACTCGCCGATCCGCGAGGCGCTGCTGGTGGCGCCGGCCTCGCCCGACAAGTTCGGCGTGGCCGAGTCGCTGCCGCAGCACCGGCTGCAGATCCCGACGGCGCTGATCGCCAGCCAGAACGATCCGTGGATGTCGCTCGCCCTGGCCCAGCGCTGGGCCGGGCGCTGGGGCTCGCACCTGACCAATCTGGGCCGGGCCGGCCATATCAACACCGAGTCCGGCTACGGACCGTTCCCGCTGGCCCAGCGCTGGGTGGAAGCGGCGCTGGCGCGGGTCGCGCGCACGGTGCTGGCCTGATCAGGATCAGGCGGCGTCGACCAGGCGGCGGAGCACCTCGTCCACGCCGGTGCCGCCCTGGCGCGCCGGGCCGTCGAAGGCGATCCAGCCCTCGTTGAAGCCGTCCAGCATGCGCATGCGCGGCTCCGGGTTGCGCATGCCCTGGGCGTGCATGCGCGCTTCCCATTGGTCGCGCGGGACCGCCACCGCCCGCACCTCGCGGCGCAGTGCGCGCGCCAGCGCCGCGGCCAGGTCGTTCGGCGACAGGCGGCGCGGGCCTTCCAGCTCGACGACGCGATGGCCGGTCGATGCGTCTTCGAGCAGCAGGGCCGCGGCCGTGCGGCCGACGTCCTCGGTCGCCACCATCGGCACCGCGCGATCCAGCGGCTGCAGCAGCGACTCGATCTCGCCGCGCTCGCGGGCGCCGGCGACATCCCAGGCCAGGTTCTCGATGAACCAGCCCGGCCGCAGCAGCGTGACCGGCAGCGGCAGGTCCTGCAGCGCCGCCTCGAGCATGCCCAGCTGGCTCAGCAGGTTGCGATGGCCCGCCCGCGCGCCGATCGTCGACAGCGCCACCACGCGCGCCGGCCGGGCCGCCAGCAGGGCGGCGCGCATCGCGGCGATGAGGCGGGCCGATTCGGCGAAGTCCGGCGAGGGATCGAAGCAGGGCGGCAGCAGCAGGAAGACGCCCTCGCAGCCGCGCAGGGCCTCGGCCAGGGCCTGCGCATCGCCGACGTCGGCCAGGGCCAGCTCGCAGCCGCGTGCCTGCCAGGCCGCGCCCCGGGCCGTGTCGCGTACGACGGCCCGCACCTGTTGCCCCTGCGCCAGCAGCGCCCGCGCCACTGCGCCGCCGACCTGGCCCGTGATTCCCGTGATTGCAAACATCGGATGTCCTTTCGTTGATGGATGGACCGATTCTGGAAACTTGCGATCGATTCGGCGATAGCATCGATGTCATTGCATTGATGACTGACAAGCATGGATGAACGGATGCTGGGCGGCCTGGGCGTGTTCCTGGCCATTGCCGACGCGGGCAGCTTTGCCGAGGCGGGCCGCCAGCTCGACATGTCCCAGCCCGGCGTGAGCCGCGCGGTGGCCCGGCTGGAGCAGCGCCTCGGCGTGCGGCTGTTCGACCGCACGACCCGCTCGGTGAGCCTGACCGACGAGGGGCGCGCCTTCCGCAGCCAGGTGCTGCCGCTGCTGGCGGGGCTGGAGGAGGCCGCCAACGGCGTGGCGCTGGGTCGCACGGCGGTGCGCGGGCGGCTGCGGGTGCAGCTCGATCCCTTCTTCTCGCGCATGGCGCTGGGGCCGCGCATCGGCGAGTTCCTCGCGGCGCATCCGGAGCTGAGGCTGGACCTCGTCACCCGCGACCAGCTGGGCGACATGGTGGCCGACGGCTTCGACCTGGCGGTGCGCTTCGGCCACCTGCCGGCCTCCGGGTTGATCGCGCGCAAGCTGCTGGACACGCGCATCGTCACTGTCGCCGCGCCGGCCTACCTGGCGCGCCGCGGCCGGCCCGCGGCGCCGCAGGACATCGAGCGCGAGGGCCATGCCTGCATCGACTTCCGCGACCCGGCCACCGGCCGGCCCTTTCCCTGGGAGTTCCACCGCCGGCGCCGGCGGCTCGTCGTGCCGACCGACGGCCGCCTGATCGTCAACGACGCCGGCACGCTGCTGAGCACCTGCCTGGCCGGCTACGGCCTCGCGCAGGTGATGGACTTCGGCACGCGCTCGCTGCTGGAGACGGGCAGCCTGGTCGACCTGTTCCCGGACTGGCCCGACGAGCGCTTCCCGATGCATGCGATCTACCCTTCGCGCCACCAGGTGCCGGCCAAGGTGAGGGCCTTCCTGGCCTTCGTCGTGGGCATCGTCGGCGAGGGCAGAATGAACCCATGAGCCTGAGCCCGCGCACCGAAGCCGACGTCCGCATCGACCTCGCCGCCGCCTACCGCCTCGCGGCGCTGGCGGGCTGGGACGACACCATCTACACCCACCTGTCCGCCACCGTGCCGGGCGAGCCCGGCGTCTACCTGATCAACGAGTTCGGCCTCGGCTTCGACGAGGTCTGCGCCTCGAACCTGGTGAAGGTGGACATCGCCGGCCGGGTGGCCGATGGCAGCGGGCGCCGCGTCAACCCGAGTGGCTTCGCGATCCATGGCGCCGTCCACGCCGCGCGGCCCGAGCTGGAGTGCGTGATCCACCTGCATGCGCCCTGGGGCGTGGCGCTGGCGATGCTGCCCGGCGGCCTGCAGCCGACGACGCAGTGGGCGATGCGCCTGCACGGGCGGCTCGGCCGCCATGCCTATGAGGGGCTGGCGCTGGGCCGCGAGGAACAGCAGCGGCTGGTGGCGAACCTGGGCGAGCTCGACGGCCTGATCCTCGAGAACCACGGCACGCTGACGGTGGGCCGCACGGTGGCCGAGGCCTTCATGCTGATGCACATCCTCGAACGCGCCGCCCAGGCCCAGCTGCGTGCGATGGCTGCCGGCGCCGGCCGCATCCAGGCCGCCAGCCCCGACCTCGCCGCGCTCACCTACCGCCAGTGGGTGGGCGACGGCAGCGAACGCGACGGCGATGCCGAGTGGCCCGCGCTGCTGCGCCGCGTCGAACGTCTTTCCCCCGGATTCCGCAACTGAGGAGCAAGCTGACCATGCCCACCATCCGAGTCGAACTTTTCGAAGGGCGCACGCCCGAGCAGAAGGCCGAGCTGGCCAAGGAACTCACTTCAGCCTGCGTGCGCGTGCTGGGCGGCAGCCCCGACGGCGTGGACGTGCTGTTCTTCGACATGAAGCGCCAGGACTGGGCGACGGGCGGGGTGTTGTGGAGCGAGAAGGGGAAGTGACGGGGCAGCGGGAGGCCGCGTCGCGCGTGCATCTGCCCCGCCGCTTCGACGAGGCGCTGATGCAGCCGCCGGACGCCCGCCGCGCTGGCGATGCGGCGCTGCTCGCCCGGCTGCGCGCCTGGTGCGAAGAAGGCGCCTTCCCCGCGCTGACGGCACCGCTGCGCGTGGCCAGCATCGCACCGCATGCCGCGCTGGACGGCGTCGCCTGCGCCCTGGACGGCAGCCACGAGTTGGCGCGCCTGGGGCGCTGGCGCGGCCTGGGGTGGCGGCTGCAGATCCTCTGGCGCGAACGGGCGGCGGATGGCGGGATGCAGGCCGGGCGGCCCTGGGACTGCGGCTGGTGGCGTGCGGCATCGCCCGGCGCCGCCGAGGCCTTCCGCCCCCGCCGGGCGACCTTGCTGATGGTGCGTGAGCCGGACGCCGCCAGGGCCGCCGTGCTGCTGGCCGCCTTGCGCGCCAGCAGCGCGGCCTACGCGAGGCCGGTGCGCGTGCTGATCGTGTCGGCTGCCGGCATGGCGGGTGTCGAGCGGGTGGGGTGAGTGATCACAGGAACGCCGCCAGCGTGGCATTCGGCGTGGCCACGGTGATGCCGGCCGCCAGCGCATCGTCGAGCAGGCGCTCCAACTGGGCCCGCGTCACCGGCCCCCAGCCTTCGCCGTCCACGCCATGCAGGACCAGGACCAGCCAGCCGTCTTCCGCCTGCTGGCTGAACTGCTGCAGCCGGGCGGCGAGCGACTCGCCCACGCCCTCGGGGCCGAAGCAGACGCAGTTGATGACGGCGCCCCGCCGCAGCTCCGACCAGCGATTGAAGCCCGCGGCCGCCGGCCCCAGCCGGACCGCGAGCGATTGGTCCTCGCCCAGCCAGCGGACCAGTTCGTCGGGTGCGCTCAGGTAGGGCACATGGAATACGGCGTCGCGCCGCCGGAAGCCGGGCAGCCGGGCCTCCATCGCCGCCAGCGCGCGCAGCACGCTGGCCCGGGCGGCCTCGATGCCCAGCTCGTCATAGCGCTCGTGCATCAGGCCATGCGAGCCGAGCTCGTGGCCCGCCGCCATGACCTGCCGCCAGAAGGCCCAGTCGCCCAGATCGGCGCCGCGCACGAAGGGGTCCAGCGCGTGCCCGGGATCCGCCAGGATGGCGAAGCAGGCCTTCAGACCGCGCTGCTCGAACACCTGGCAGACGGTCTCGGCGCTGCGCCGGAAGCCGTCGTCGAAGCAGAAGCTCACCTGCTTGCTCGTCACAGCAGCTCCTCGTAGAAGTTCTTGCTCCAGACGTGCTCGCGTGCAATGAGCCTGACGGCCTCCTGCGCCAGCGGCCCCTTGTCGAGGACCGCGAGGGCCTGGTCCACCCAGGCGGCCGTCGAGGTGCCGAGGGTGATCGAGCTGACGCCGGGCGCAAAGGCGGCGAAGCGCAGCGCCAGTTCGGCGAGGCTGCCCGCGTGCTGCGGGCACAGCGCGGCTTCCATCCGGTCGAGTCGCCGGCGGTATTCGTCGTAGGGCGCATGCTGCAGGAAGCGGCGTGCCGCGAAGTCCTCCCGGCCCAGGCCGCCGGCGAGGCCGCCCGAATCCATCACGCAGCGGCCGATGACGCCGACGCCGCGCGCCTCGGCGAGCGGCAGCACCGCGTTCAGCGGGCGGGACTCGAACAGGTTCACGATCAGCTGGATGCCGTCCACCATCCGGCGGCTGACCAGCTCCAGCAGGGCGTCGTGCTCGTGGTCCTGCGCGCTGACGGCGATGCAGCGCAGCTTGCCCTCGCGGCGCAGCGCCTGCAGCGTTTCCAGCCAGTCCGGCTCGTGGGTCCAGCCGTAGTGCCACTGGTGCAGGTGGACGATGTCCAGCGTCTCCACGCCGAGGGCGGCCAGGCTCTCGTCGACCGACTGGCGGATCGATGCCGGCGTGTAGGCCTCGTGCAGGGGGTGCGGGAAGCGCCAGGCGTCCAGGCAGCGGGTCTGGAGCTTGGTCGAGATCAGCGGCCGCGGGCCGCGCCAGGCCGCCAGGCTGCTGCGCACGAGCGCTTCGGAACCTGGGTAGATCCGCGCCGTGTCGATCAGGTTCACGCCGCGCTCCAGCGCCCGCAGCAGCGACGGGGCGACGCCGGCGGCGATGCCGGGATCGGCCGTGATGCTCATCGCACCGTAGGCCAGGGACGAGACCAGGAGGCCGCTGTGGCCGAAGGGCCGCGGCTGGAATGCATTCATCGCTTGTCTTCCTAGGGCAGGTTCTCGCGCAGGATCAACGCGATGCGCAGCGGCTCGATGCCCTCCTGCGGTTTCTTGCCGCCGCGCACATTGGCCAGGATGCGCACGCAGTTCATCACTTCGAGCTGCGGGTTCTGGTGGATCACGGCGGCCATGGTTCCGTCGATCAGGAAGCCGCGGGTCTCGGGCGTCAGCTCGTGGCCGATGAAGCTCACCTTGCCGGCCAGGCCCGCTTCGCGCAGCGCGCGGCCCACGCCGTCCGAGCCGCCGCCAACGTTGTAGACGCCGACCAGGTTGCGGTGCTGCGCCACCAGTTCGCGCATCGCCTGGTAGGTGTGCTGGGGATCGTCGTGGGCCTCCCGCACGCCGGTGACCAGCAGGTTCGGGAAGCTCTCCTGCAGCATGTGCTGGAAGCCCATCTCGCGCTCGCCGTGGCCGCGGTAGCTGAGGCTGCCGCAGATCATCGCGACCTTGCCGCCGGCGCGTTCGCACCAGCGGCCCATCACCAGGCCGGCGGTGCGGCCGGCGGCGTAGTTGTCCAGGCCGATGTAGGCGGTGCGCTTGCTGTTGGAGAGGTCGGAAGCCAGCGTGATGACGGGCATGCCCGCATCGACCAGGCGGTTCGCGGCCTCCCTGACCAGCGGATGCTCAAGGGCGATGAAGGCGACGCCATCGGCCTTGCGCGCCTGGCCGTTCAGGGCCTTGGCCAGCCGCTCCGGGTCGAAGGCCTCGATCCAGCGGACCTTGCACTGGACGTTGTACGGGCTCCACTGCTCCTCGGCCCGTTCGGCATAGTCCGCCAGCAGGTTCATGAAGCGGTTGGACCCCTTGGGCAGCAGCAGGGTCAGGCGCAGCGGCGGCGGCCGCAGCATCGTCTCCAGCGTGGGTGCGGGCAGGTACTCGAGGCGGGCGGCGGCGCCCAGCACCCGCTGGCGCACCGCGTCGCGCACGCCCTTGCGTTCGTGGATGACCCGGTCCGCCGTGGCCAGCGACACGCCGGCCTGGGCGGCCACGTCGGCCAGCGTGGCACGGCCGGTGGGCAGGGGCACGACGACGGATGAGGCGAGCTTCTTCATCGGTTCAGCAGGGATTTCAGCGGCACGTCCGGATCGGCCAGCCCGGTGGGCGGCAGGCACGGCCGGGCCTCGACCAGCTTGCGAGCGACCAGGAAGGCGCGCGCCAGGCTCGACGCGGGCGCGAAGCCTGCGGCGCCGACCAGCCGGCCGTCGGCACCCAGGTAGAACTCCATCCGGCCGCCGCTGATCTCGCGCGTGACGACCCGGTCGGCCGCGCCGCATCGGCCCACCCGCTGGAAGGCATGGTCGTACTGGTCGGACCACATCCACGGCACCGGCCGATAGGGCAGCACCGCGCCCAGCATGCTGGCCGCGACATGGCTCCCCGTCGCCTCGGCATTGGCCCAGGACTCCATCAGGACGGTGCCGGCTCCATCGGCATCGGGGTATTCGCAGACGTCGCCGGCGGCGTAGATGCCGGGCGCGCTGGCCTGCAGCCGCTCGTCCACGACGATGCCGCGGTTCACCCGCAGCCCGGCCGCCCGGGCCAGCGCCACGTTGGGCATCATGCCGACGCCCATGAGCACCGCATCGACGCCCAGCAGGCCGCCCGAGCCGAGCTGGACCAGCACCTGGTCCGGCAGGCCCTCGAAGGCGAGCGGGGCGTCGCCGAGCCGCAGCTTCACCCCGTGCCGCGCGTGCAGCGCCTGCACCAGCGCCGCCAGCGAGGCCGGCGCCGCGCGGCCAAGCACGCCGGTCCCGGCCTCCAGCACGGTGACCTCGCAGCCCCGCTGGCGCGCCGAGGCGGCCACCTCCAGCCCGATGAAGCCACCGCCGACCACGGCCAGTCGCGCGCCGGGCCGCAGGCGGGCTGCCAGCCGGCGGGCATCGGCCGCGTCGCGCAGGTACAGCACCCGCTCGTCGTCCGAACCCGGGATCGCGAGGCGCCGGGCGCTGCCGCCGGTCGCCAGCAGCAGCCGGTCGTAGCCGATGCGCTCGGCCGGGCCGTCGCCGGCTTGCAGCTCGATGCTGCGGGCCTGCGCATCCAGCGCGAGAACCCGGGTGCCGAGCCGCAGCTCGATCCGCTGCGCGGCGTAGTCCTCCACCGGCGCGACCCAGCTCAGGCTGGTGGCAGCATCGAGCAGGGCCTGCTTGGACAGCGCCGGGCGCTCGTAGGGCGCGTGAGGTTCCTGGCCGATCAGCAGCACCGGCCCGTTCCAGCCCTGCGCGCGCAGCGCCAGCGCGGCTCGCGCGCCCGCCTGGCCGGCGCCGACGATCACGATGGGCTTGTTGCTGGTCATGGCTGGATCAGGATCCTGCCGCCATCGACCTTGGCGGGATAGGTCCCGAGATTGACGCAGACCGGCGCGCCGAGCGCCCGGCCGGTACGCACGTCGAAACGGCCGTTGTGCTTGGGGCATTCGATGACGCCGTCCATCACCAGGCCGTCGCACAGATGCACCTGCTCATGGGTGCACAGGCCGTCGGAGGCGAACACCTCGTCGCCGATGCGGTAGACCGCGAAGCTGCGGCCCGCGTGGTCGAAGCGCATCACGTCCTCCTCGTCCAGTGCAGCCAGCGGGCAGACTTCAATCCATTCGCTCATGTCTCAGGCCTTCGAATCGTTGGTGGGCAGGGGCCGCACGATGTGGTGGGCAGGTTCCGTCCGCTGCCGCAGCACGGCCGGGACCAGCTCGCGGTAGGCCGCCCGGATGCCGGGATAGGGCGGCGGGCAGTCCTGCTTCATCTCCTCATGCAGCCTGGGCAGCGCGTGGTACGGAACCATCGGGAACATGTGGTGCTCGACGTGATAGTTCATGTTCCAGTACAGGAAGCGGAACACCGGATTCATCCGTATCGTGCGGCAGTTGAGGCGATGGTCCAGCGTGTTCTCGGGCAGGCCGGCGTGCTGGGTCAGGCCGAAGAAGACATAGAGCCAGGCGCCGTAGAAGGAAGGCAGGCCGACGAACATCAGCGGCCACGGCGAAGCGGTCGCGACGCAGCACGCGGCGACGGCGGCATAGGCCACCAGCCAGGCGCGCGCCTCGCGGACCACGCGCGGATGCTCGCTCTCCGGGATGAAGCTCCGCTCCTGCGGGTCGACGCGGCCGAAGGCGTTGGCGAGCACCTGGCGCAGCGCCGAAGGACCGGACTCCAGCGCGAACACGTTCGCCAGGATCCTGGCGACGCTCGGAGGCCGCTGCACCGCGATCTCCGGGTCGCGGCCGGTGACCAGGGTGTCCGAATGATGGCGCGCATGGCTCCAGCGCCAGACCGTCGGGCGTCGCAAGATCATGAAGCTGGCCAGCTGGTACAGCGCCTCGTTCATCCAGCGCGTGCGGAAGGCCGTGCCGTGCCCGGCCTCGTGCCAGCGCGAATCAGCGGAGCCGCCATACAGCGCGCCGTAGACGATGAAGGCGGGGATGCACCACGCGCTGCCGCGCAGCGCGAAGGCCAGCGCGCCGCTGCCCGCGATCAGCGCCAGCCACAGCAGCGTGTCGCGGATCGCGGGGCCGTCGCTGCGCTGCATCAGCGCCTTCATCGTGGCCCGGGGAACGGCGCAGCGGTACCAGGCGCCGTTGACCAGGCCCGCGGCCCGCGCACGCTCGCCGGCGCCGCCGATCAGGGCGTAGTCCTGCGCGCTCACGTGCGGTGATTCGTTCTCGACTTGGCTCATGTTCTCAGTCGTCCCATCGCCCGGTGGGCGTTGGATAGTCCTGCTGCGGGTGCGGCGCCAGGCTGGCGATGCGGCGCTCGAAGCGCTCGATCTCGGCGCTGCCGTCCAGCACCGTGTAGTCCACGCCGTAGCGGCGCTCCTCGCCGGCGGCCAGCTGGATCAGCTCGCCGCGTTCGCGCGCGAACTGCTTGCCCGGCGCGTGGTTCGTGCTCGGCTCGATGGCCATCGTGTAGAGGCCGCTGCGCAGGTTCTGCCATTGCAGGTGGCAGGGGAACTCGCGCGCATCGACCTCGATCGCCAGACCCAGGCCGTGGCCGCCGTCGAAGCCCGGGTTCACCAGGCCCATCGGAATGCGCCCGTCGGGGCCGGCCGCCATCGCATGCTCGAACACCTGCTCGACGAAGCCCGGCTGCGGGCCGCCCTGGGTCACGCTGCCCACGCCCTGCTCGCGCAGGCGCCCGGCGTGCGCGGCCCACCGGGTGTGCCGCACCGGCGCCACGTAGCGGCTGCCGGCGTCGAGCAGCGGATGGCCCAGGTTGATGTGGTACATCAGCATGTGCGGCGTGGTGGAGAAGCCTTCGTTGACCACCCGGTCGCGGATGGAGAAGGTATTGCCGCCCACGCGGGCCTCGACCCGCCTGTAGAGGCACAGGTTCTCGCCGAAGACCGCGGCCTGGCGGACCTCGCCCTCGGCCCACAGCACGCACTCGTCGCCGTCCCAGCGCTCGCCATGGCCGGTCAGGCGCGCGGGCGTGTTGGCGATGCGGCCGTGCAGCGGCTGGCGGACCGCCTGGCGATGGGGGTGGTGGTAGTGCGCGGCGGTTTCCAGCTCCGGCCCCAGCGTGTGGTCCAGCCCGCAGGTGACGTGCAGGCCGCTGAAGGAGCGCAGCCAGCCCAGGCCGTCCTCGTCGGCGTTCTCGTGCAGGCCGGGATGGCGCAGGCCGGTCGGCGACTGCCAGCCCAGCGAGGCGCCACGGAACTCGCAGGGGCCGATGTCGAAGGCCCGGTCCACCAGCACGCGGAAGGCGAGGCCGGTGCCGGTGCGGAACTCGAGGCAGCGCAGGCCGCGCCCGGCGCCGTCGCCCAGCGTCAGCAACTGGACTCCGGCGTACTGGCCCAGCTGGCCCGCCTGCGCGGCCAGCTCGCGCCGGCTCCAGTCTCTTCCGAACAGTCGAGGCATGGTGGGGCCTTCCTGCTCAATGCGCGAGCGGCGCGACCGGCACGCCCTCGGTGATCAGCGACTCGGTGTGCCGCAGGTCGGTGTCGGCGCGGGCCATGTCGGAGACGATGGCGCCGCGGCGCATGATGATCACGCGGTCCGCCACCTCGAAGACATGGTGCAGGCTGTGCGTGATGTAGATGCAGGCATGGCCCTTGGCCTTGGCCTCGCGGATGAAGCGCAGCACCGCATGGGTCTCCTCGACGCCGAGGTTGTTCGTCGGCTCGTCCAGGATGATCAGGTCGGACGAGAAGAACATGGCGCGGGCGATCGCGATCGACTGGCGCTCCCCGCCCGACAGGCCCTTGATGCGCGTGTGCGGGTCCAGGTTCTTGGAGATGCCGGCCTGGCGCAGCAGCGCGCGGGTCTGCTCTTCGAGGAAGGCGCGATCGATCGGCGAGAACACGCCCATCCATGGATGGCGCAGCGGCTCGCGGCCGAGGAAGAGGTTGTGGGCGATGGACAGGTCCGGCGCCAGCGACGAGTCCTGGTGGATGGTCTCGATGCCGTTGCGGATGGCGTCCTGCGCGCAGCCGATGCGCGTTTCGCGGCCCTTGATGAAGATCCGGCCCTCGTCGATCGGGTGGATGCCCGACAGCGCGCGGATCAGCGTCGACTTGCCGGCGCCGTTGTCGCCCAGCAGCGCCACGATCTCGCCGCTGCCGATGCACAGGTTGATGTCGCGCAGCGCCTGGACGCTGCCGAAGGACTTGCTGACGCCTTCCAGGCGGATCAGTTCTTGGCTCGTGCTCATGATGATGCGTGGCCCTTCAGCGCAGCTTGGTGTATTTCTCGAGGCGCGCATGGATGATCAGCATCGCGAGGATGATCACGCCGACGAAGATGTTGTAGGCCAGCCCGGGGGCGCCGGCCATGATGATGCCGTTGCGGATGATCCGCAGCAGCATCACGCCGATGACGGTGCCGACGATCGTGCCCTGGCCGCCGGTCAGCACCGTGCCGCCGATCACGACCATGGCGATCACCTC
This sequence comes from Pelomonas sp. KK5, assembly GCF_001984095.1. Taxonomy (GTDB): domain Bacteria; phylum Pseudomonadota; class Gammaproteobacteria; order Burkholderiales; family Burkholderiaceae_C; genus KK5. Next base: position 22,928 of record NZ_LYVQ01000044.1, on the reverse strand, counting down.
CAGCTCGTAGCCGGTGCCGGCCACCGGCGAGGCCGAGGAGATGCGCAGCGCGCTGAGGATGCCGGCGAAGCCCGCGAGCGCCGAGGTCAATGCGAACAGGCCGATCTTCACGCCCGCGGTCGGCACGCCGCGCGCCGTCGCGGCCGCGCTGTTGCTGCCGGTCGCCACGATCCAGTTGCCCAGGCGCGCATGGCGCAGCAGGTAGTGGCACAGCGCCGCGAGGCCCGCGAACCAGACCAGGGACGCATTGACCGTGATGCCCGCGAGCTCGAAGTTGCCGGCCAGCAGCGAGCGCAGCAGCGACTCGTCCTCCAGCGGCTGCTGCGGGAAGCCGTTGGTGACGAACAGCGCCGACCCGCGGACGATCAGCAGGATGGACAGCGTGACCAGGAAGGACGTGATCGACAGGCCGGTCACCAGCACGCCGTTCAGGCAGCCAATCGCCACCGACACCGCCAGCGCGCCGGCGAGCGCCAGCGGCAGCGGCGCGCCGAACTGCACGGCCAGCAGCAGCAGGATCGGCGCCAGGCCGAACACCGCGCCGACGGAGAGATCGAACTCGCCGGCCGTCAGCAGCAGCGCCATGCCCAGCGCGATGATGCCCAGTTCCGGCACGATGGAGAGCAGCGTCGTCACATTGAGGCTGGAGAAGAAGTTCGGGTTCAGCATCGTGAACCCGGCGGACAGCACGAGCAGGATCAGCAGCGGCGTCAGTTCGCGATGCCTGGCCAGCGTGGCCAGGACGCGGACCTCGAGGCGCTTTCTTGCGGCGGCGGGCACGGGTGGGGGGACAGGTCTTGCCGCCCCCGGCGGCGCGAGCTTGGTGGTGTTCATGGGGTTCGCTTCGATCACTTCTTGGCGCCGGCCATCCCCTTGAGGATGTCCTGCACGGTGCTCTTGTCGTAGACGGCCAGGGTCACCACGTCATAGCCCTTGCCCTGCGGCTTGGCCAGGTTGTCGGCCATGATCACCGGCAGGTAGCCCTGGTCGTAGGGGAACTGCCACAGGCCAGCCTGCACATAGCCGGCCACCACCGCGTCGGCTGTTTCCCTGGTGTTGCCCCAGCCGACGACCGGGATCTGGCCCGGCTTGGCGCCGACGTTCTTCAGCGCCGTGCGCGCATGGGCGGTGACCAGGTCGCCCAGGCCGATGATGGCCTTCACGTCCCGATGGGCGGTGAGGTATTCGGTCATGCGGGCGATCAGGCTGGCCGGGTCCGAGCCGACCTCCAGCACCTGGTGCTTGATGCCCAGCGGATCGAAGACGCTGGCGATGCCCCGCGTCTCCAGGATCTGGTACGTGGCGCCCGCGGCCTCGACCGGCAGGAACACGCTGTCGCCGGCCTTCACCAGCTTGTTGTCCACCAGGTAGCGCGCCCAGATCACGCCCGCTTCCTGCAGGTTGGCGCCCACATAGGCATAGCGGCCGGAAGCGGGGTCGTCCGAGTTGAAGAAGATCACCGGGATGCCGGCCTTCTTCGCGGCGGCGACCTCCGTGTTCCACAGCTTGGGCTCGGCGCTGGTGGTGACGATCGCGTCGGCCTTGCCCGCGATCGCTGCGTTGATCGCCTCCTTCTGCCCCGCGACGTTGTTCGCGTTGAAGGACACGTTGCACCTGGCCCGCACCTTCTCGCAGGCCGCCTTGACGCCGCGGTTCCACTCGATCCAGAACGGATCCGACTCGCTGCCGTGGGAAACGAGGTAGATCTGTTTTGAGGTGCCCTGCGCGGCGGCGGGGCTGCACAGGAACAGGGCGGCAAGCGCCGCGGAGGCGGTGCCGAGGGTGAGTGTGCGCAGGGGGTGTTTCACGGTTTGTCTCCGGATGTCGTTGATCGATCTCGCCGCCTGCCGGATTCGTGCGGCCTGCGTGCTGCGATGGATTCTGGGATCGGGAGCCGAAATCGGTGAACGCCTTGCTTGAGGTGTTCTGAGGTGTTCTTGGGGATGGCCTCAATCGACCATCAGGCGCTCCACCAGGGCCCTGACGATCCCCATCGCCGGCGCCTCCACCCGTCCCGCCAGCGTCACGATCCCGAACCGCGCTGTCGCGTTCAGCGCCGGCTTCAGCGGCAGCTCCACCAGGTCCGGCGCCGCAGCCCGGATCGCGATCAGGATTGCGTCGCTGTGCCTGGCCACGTCCACCAGGCTCGGGATCTCCTCGCAGCGCAGCGTCACGCACTGCGCCGGATGGGCCTGCGGGCCGTAGCGCTCGACCAGCGTGCGGGCCACCTCGTCGCTGAGCGGGGTGGCGCCGATCGGGTAGGCCAGCAGGGCGTCGAAGCGCAGCGGCGTCTTGCTGTCGCGCCGCCGCGCCAGCGGATGGCCGCGCCGGCACAGGACGGTGCCGCGCATCTCGCTGACGCTGCCCACGTTCAGGTCCGGCGCCGGCTGCAACGAGCGCGCGTCCACCACCAGCGCGTCGAGCTCGCGCGCCCGCAGCGCCTGCACCAGCGTGTCGGTGCGGGCGCGCGAGACCTCGCAGCGGATCAGCGGGTGCTCGGTGGCCATCAGCTGCAGCAGCGGCGTCATCAGCATCGCGCCCGGCCCGGAGCCCATGCCGATGCGGATGGAACCGCTGCGGCCCGCCAACTGGCGGCTGCCGCTGGCCGCCAGTTCGTCGGCCTCGAAGACCAGGTGGCGGGCGCGCTCCAGCACCTCGCGCCCGTAGGCCGTGGGCGTGGCGCGGCGGCCCACGCGGTCGAACAGCGGCTGGCCCAGCTCGTCCTCCAGCGCCTTGATGCTGCGGCTCAGCGCCGGCTGGGTGAGGTGCAGTGCCTCGGCCGAGCGGCTGAAGGAGCCGCTCTGCGCGAGCGAGATCAGGTGGCGGAGCTGGACGAGCGTCATGGCCAAAGTATGCGCCCGACTCATTGAATGAGTCTCGACAATGCATTGGACGATTGCGATGCGGGCTCCTACATTCGAGCCAGATCCATTCGCCGGAGTCCCCGATGGCTGCCATTGATACGGAATCGAGCCCTTACCTGGCCCAGTCCATGAACGCCCAGGTGGGAGAGTTCATCCGCCTGCGCCGCGAGATCCACGCCGAGCCCGAGCTGGCCTTCGAGGAGCACCGCACGGCCGCGCTGGTGGCCGCGAAGCTGCAGGACTGGGGCTACGAGGTCAGCCGCGGCCTGGGCGGCACCGGCGTGGTGGGCACGCTGCGGCGCGGCACCGGCATGAAGCGCCTGGGCCTGCGCGCGGACATGGACGCGCTGCCGATCCAGGAGGCCACCGGCCACGCCTGGGCCAGCCGCAAGCCCGGCCTGATGCACGCCTGCGGGCACGACGGCCACACGGCCATGCTGCTCGCCGCGGCGAGGCGCTTGGCGGAACAGGGCCGCTTCAGCGGCACGCTGCACCTGATCTTCCAGCCGGCCGAGGAGGGCGGCGCCGGCGCGCTGCGGATGATCGAGCAGGGCCTGTTCGAGAAGCATCCCTGCGACGCGGTCTTCGCGATGCACAACATGCCCGGCGTCAAGCAGGGCCAGCTGGTGTTCCGCGACGGGCCGACGATGGCCTCCTCGGACTACGTGACCATCACCCTCAGCGGCTTCGGCGGCCACGGCGCGATGCCGCACAAGGCCACCGACACGGTGGTCGCCGCCGCCAGCATCGTGATGGCGCTGCAGACCATCGTGTCGCGCAACGTCGACCCTCAGCAGATGGCGGTGGTCACCGTCGGCGCGATCCATGCGGGCAAGGCCAACAACGTGATCCCCGCCCAGGCCACGCTGGAGCTGAGCGTGCGCGCGCTGGACCGCGAGGTGCGCGCGCTGCTGGAGCGGCGCATCCGGGCGCTGGTGTCAGCTCAGGCGGAGAGTTATGGCGTCGCCGCCGACATCGCCTGGCGCAGCGGCTATCCGGTGCTGGTCAACACCCCGGCCGAGACCGACTTCGCCCGCGCCGTCGGCCGCGAGTTGCGCGGCGACGCCGGCATCGTCGAGCACGGCCCGGCGCTCAGCGGCAGCGAGGACTTCGCCTTCATGCTGGAACGGCTGCCTGGCAGCTACCTGTTCATCGGCAATGGCGACGAGGGCGACAGCCAGGGCGCCTGCATGGTCCACAACCCCGGCTACGACTTCAACGACGACAACATCGCCATCGGCGCGGCCTACTGGACGCTGCTGGCCGAGCGATTCCTGGCAGACTGATCCTTCCAACCCGCGAGGCGCCCCATGGACATTGCCACCCCGGCCTTCACCTCACCGGCGAGCCCCAGCCGCATCCCCACGCGCACGACGATCCCCACCAAGATCGTCGCCGCCACCGTGGCCGGCAATGCGCTGGAGTTCTACGACTTCGTCACCTACGCCTTCTTCGCCGTCTACATCGGCAAGACCTTCTTCCCGGCCTCCACGGCCATGGGCTCGCTGCTGCTGTCGGTGGCGGTGTTCGGGGTAGGTTTCGTGTCGCGGCCGCTGGGCGGGGTGCTGATCGGCGCCTTCGCCGACCGGGCCGGCCGCAAGCCGGCGATGCTGCTGACGATCGCGCTGATCACCGTCGGCACGCTGGGCCTGGCGCTGACGCCGTCCTACGAGCGCATCGGCATGGCGGCGCCGATCATCGTGGTGATCTGCCGGCTGGTGCAGGGCCTGGCGCTGGGCGGCGAGGTGGGGCCGTCGAGCGCCTTCCTGATCGAGGCGGCGCCGGCCGACCGGCGCGGCCTGTTCGCCAGCTGGCAGCTCGCCAGCCAGGGCGCGGCGACGCTGGTGGCCGGCGGGCTGGGCGTGTGGGTGCTGTCCGCGCTGAGCCCGGCCGAGGTGCAGGCCTGGGGCTGGCGCCTGCCCTTCGCCGCGGGCCTGCTGCTGCTGCCGGTGGCCCTGTACCTGCGCCGCGCGATGCCCGAGACCCTGCACGACGCGCCGGTGGTGGCCGCCAACAGCGGCACCGCCGGCCTGGTGAAGCACCGGCGTCTGATCACGCTGGCGGTCTTCGTCGTGCTGGGCGGCACGGTGTCCAACTACGTGGGCAGCTACATGACCACCTATGCGATCACCACGCTGAAGTTCCCGCCGCTGATCGCGATGGGCGCCACGGTGATGGTGGGCCTGATGACGCTGGTGTTCTCGCTGGTGGGCGGCTGGCTGTGCGACCGCTACGGCCGCAAGCCGGCGATGCTGTGGCCGCGGCTGGCGCTGGCGCTGCTGACGGTGCCCGCCTTCGGCCTGCTGATCGCCAACCCGACGCCGGCGATGCTGCTGGCCGTGACGGCCTTCCTGGCCATCCTGCAGGCGATCACCGGTGCGGCCTCGCTGATCGCCATCCCCGAGCTGCTGCCGCGCGGCATCCGCGCCACCGGCCTGTCCATCGCCTACGCGATCGGCGTGGCCCTGTTCGGCGGCACGACCCAGTTCATCATCACCTGGCTGATCGGCGCCACCGGCAACCCGGCCGCGCCGGCCTGGTATGTGGCGGTGACCAGCGTGATCACCGCGGTGGCGATGCTGATGCTGCCGGAGAGCCGCGACCGGGCGCTGGAGAACTGACTGATCGGGCTATCGTTGCGGGCATGACGAGCCCCGACACAGACGCCAGCCGCTTCCCCGACCTGATCCTGCACGGCGGCCGGATCACCACGCTGGACCGCGGCCGGCCCCAGGCGGGCGCGGTGGCCATCAGGGATGGCCGCTTCCTGCGTGCCGGCGACGACGCCGAGATCCTCGCGCTGGCCGGCCCGGCCACGCGCTGCATCGACCTGCGGGGCCGGCCGGTACTGCCGGGCCTGGTCGACAACCACACCCACCTGATCCGCGGTGGCCTGAACTACAACCTGGAACTGCGCTGGGACGGCCTGCGCAGCCTGGCCGACGCGATGGCCCTGCTGAAGCGCCAGGTCGATCGCACGCCGGCGCCGCAGTGGGTGCGGGTGGTGGGCGGCTTCAGCGAGCAGCAGTTCGCCGAGAAGCGCCTGCCGACGCTGGACGAGCTGAACGCGCTGGCGCCGGACACGCCGGTCTTCATCCTGCACCTGTACGACCGCGCGTTGCTGAACCGCGCTGCGCTGCGCGCCGTCGGCTACACGCGCGACACGCCGGAGCCGCCGGGGGGCCAGATCGTGCGCGACCGCGACGGCCATCCGACCGGCCTGCTGCTGGCCCGGCCGAATGCGGCCATCCTCTACGCCACGCTGGGCCGGGGCCCGAAGCTGCCGTTCGAGTACCAGCTGAACTCGACCCGCCATTTCATGCGCGAGCTGAACCGCCTGGGCATCACCGGCGTGATCGATGCGGGCGGCGGGGCGCAGAACTGGCCCGACGACTACGAGGTCGTGCGCCGGCTGGCGGCCGAGCGGCAGCTGACCGTGCGCATCGCCTACAACCTGTTCACGCAGAAGCCGAAGCAGGAGAAGGAGGACTTCCTCGCCTGGGCCGCCTCGTCCGCCTACAAGCAGGGCGACGACTACTTCCGCCACAACGGCGCCGGCGAGATGCTGGTGTACTCGGCCGCCGACTTCGAGGACTTCCGCGAGCCGCGGCCGGAGCTGGCGGCAGGCATGGAGAGCGAGCTGGAGGACGTCGTGCGCCTGCTGGCCCAGAACCGCTGGCCCTGGCGCATGCACGCCACCTACGACGAGACCATCTCGCGGGCGCTGGACGTGTTCGAGCGTGTGGACGCGGAGATCCCGCTGGCCGGCCTGAACTGGTTCTTCGACCATGCCGAGACCATCTCCCAGCGCTCGATCGACCGCATCGCCGCCCTGGGCGGCGGTGTGGCCGTGCAGCACCGGATGGCCTACCAGGGCGAGTACTTCGTCGAGCGCTATGGCGCGGCGGCCGCGCAGGCCACGCCGCCGATCGCGCGGCTGCTGGACAGCGGCGTGCGCGTCTCGGCCGGCACCGACGCCACCCGCGTCGCCTCCTACAACCCCTGGGTCTCGCTGGCCTGGATGATCACCGGCAGGACCGTCGGCGGCCTGCAGCTCTATCCGCAGCGCAACTGCCTGGACCGCGAGACGGCCCTGCGGATGTGGACCGAGAAGGTCGCCTGGTTCTCGGACGAGGACGGCCGCAAGGGCCGCATCGAGGCCGGCCAGTTGGCCGACCTGATGGTGCCGGACCGCGACTTCTTCGCCTGCCCGGAATCGGAGATCGCGGACACGGCCTCGCTGCTGACGCTCGTCGGAGGCCGGGTCGTCTACGCCGCGGGACCGTTCGCGCCCGAGGACGAGGCCTCACCGCCGCCGGCGATGCCGGACTGGTCGCCGGTGCGGCTCGAGCGCCAGGCGCCGGACGAGGGCAGGCCGCTGCAGCGGGCCTTGAAGGCGGCGGCCGCCTGTGCCTGCTCACGTGCCTGCGGCGTGCACGGCCACGCCCATGCCTGGGGTGCCTCCGTGCCGGCCGCGGACCTGAAGGGCTTCTGGGGCGTGCTCGGCTGCGCCTGCTGGGCGGCCTGAGCGCCGGGGCTGCACGGCCGCGATGCGGCTCAGTGGATGTTGCAGCCTTCGAGGTAAGGCACGGCCGCGGCATCCGCGGGGGACGGCCCGGCGCTCCCGCCACGGCCTTCGCGGACGGCGGCGACCAGCAAACCGATCGGCGCGAGCGCCAGGCTGCGCCGCAGCTCGGCCTCGAACGCGGTCCAGCCCGTGGAGGGCCGTGCGGGGTGCTTGATGCCGGCTTCGACGGCGCGGGTCTGGAAGGTCTTCATCGGATGCTCCTTGAACTGAGGTGATGGCTGGATCGTCGATCGCCGTTGAAGTCATGTAAAGCGATCTTTATTGGCAATTGAATGCAAAATAGTTGCATCAATTCTCTGGAGGCCTGCCTTGGACATCACGCTCGCCCGCACCTTCCTCGGCATCGTGGCCGCGGGCAGCTTCGTCCGCGCCGCCGAGGACCTGCACGTCACGCAGACGGCGATCAGCGCGCGGGTGCGCACGCTGGAGGAACTGCTGGGCGCGCGCCTGTTCGTGCGCAACAAGGCCGGCGCCTCGCTGACGCCGGCCGGCGAGCAGTTCCGCCAGTACGCCTCGATGCTGGTGCAGGTGTGGGAGCGCGCACGGCGGCAGGTGGCGGTGCCGGCCGGGCGCGAGCTGCTGCTGACGATCGGCTGCGAGATGAGCCTGTGGGATCCGCTGCTGCTGGACTGGCTGCTGTGGATGCGCACCTCCGCGCCGCAGCTGGCGCTGCGCACCGAGGTCGGCTTCCCGGCGGACCTGATCGACCGGGTCGCCGCGGGCCTGCTGGACCTGGCCGTGGTCTACGCGCCGCAGCAGCGGCCGGGTCTGCGCATCGAGCTGCTGATCGAGGAGAAGCTGGTGCTGGTGACGACGCGTAGGCGCGGCAACAGGCTCGACCCGGCCGACTATGTCTACGTGGACTGGGGGCCGGAGTTCGCGGCCCAGCATGCGCTGGCCTATCCCGAGCTGAGCCATGCGGGCGTCAGCGCGGGCCTGGGGCCGCTGGGGCGCGAGTACGTGCTGGCGGCGGGCGGCAGCGGCTACTTCCGGCTGGCCGTCGTGCGCGAGCACCTGGAGAGCGGCCGGCTGCGCCGCATCAAGGGCGCGCCGGAGTTCCTCTACCCGGCCTATGCGGTGTTCGCGGAAGGCGCGGACATGGCCGTCATCGAGCCGGCGCTGGCGGGCCTGCGCGAGGCGACCGGCGGTCAGAAGGTGTAGGTCGCGCCCACCGTGAAGTAGCGGCCGATGGCCCCGTCCTGATGCATCGGGTTGTAGGCCGCGCCGCCGGACTGCGCGCCGTTGCCGGGCGTGCCGAAGGTCTGCAGGTCGTAGGGCGCCTTGCGGTCGAAGAGGTTGCTGACGGCGCCGCGCAGCGTCAGCTGCTTGCTCAGCTCGTAGCGGGCCGACAGGCCCACCGTGGTGAAGGACGGCACGCGGCAGAAGCGCTGCGACTGGGCGGTGACGCCGGCGGGGAAGGTGCCGCTGAGCCAGTAGTCGCAGACGTTGTTGTCGGCGCCGGCGGTGGCGTCGAGCACGCTCATGCCGCTGATGTAGTTCAGCGTGCCGGTCAGCTCCAGCGGGCCGTGGCTCCAGGTGAGGCTGGCCTGGGCGCGGTCGCGCGGGGTGCCGGTGTCGCCGGAGATGAAGCTGGGCCCGTGGGTGCCGGGGAAGCGGTAGGTGGTGCCGCCGAAGACCATGTCGTAGGCCAGCATGTGGGTGATGCTCAAGCCGGTCTTGAGCTTGTTGCCGTCGCCCAGGTCGAAGTGGGTGCGCAGGTCGATGTCGACGCCGCGGGTGTGGGTGCGGCTGGCGTTCAGGAAGGGGTAGGTCTCGTAGACGATCGGGCCCACGGTGGCGCCGGGGATGCTCGGGTCGGGGTCGGCGCGATAGAGGACGGCGCCGTAGGCGGCGGGGTTGTTGATCTGCGTCTGGCCCAGCAGGCCCACGGCGATGATCTGGTCCTTGATCGTGATGTCGTAGTAGTCGACCGAGACGTTGAACCAGTCGGTCGGCTCCACGATCACGCCCAGCGTCCAGGACTTGGAGTGCTCGGACTTGAGCTTCGGGTTCGACACCTGCAGCTGCGGGAAGTACAGCACGCACTGGTTCGGGTCGATCGCGGTCGCGTTGTTGCCGTTCGCGCACAGGATCGGGTCATAGACCGGGTTCAGCACGCCCGAGGTGGAGCCGGCCTTGCCGGTCTCGGCCGGGTTCGGTGCGCGGAAGCCCTGCGAGTAGGTGCCGCGCAAGGTGAACTGCTTGGTCGGCGTGTACTTGGCACCGAGCTTGGGCGTGACCGAGCTGCCGTAGCCGGCGTAGTGGTCGACCCGGGCGGCGGCGTCCACCTCCAGCTGCTTGGTGAACGGCGCGGCCAGCTCGGCATAGGCGGCGCTGACCTTCTGCGAGCCGACGGCGAAGGAGTAGATCGGGCTGTATTGGTCGCCGGCCGCGAAGTTGGCGGGGAAGGTGTCGTTGAGCTTGCGCTGCAGGTACTCGGCGCCGAGGCCCAGCGAGAGCGGGCCGCCGTCCAGCTTCATCAGGTCGCGCGTGCCGCGCAGGCTGATGAAGTTCAGCGAGTTGGTGGCATTGGAGCGGCCGGTCGGGGCGATGCGCTGGCGCAGCGCCTCGCTGATCGTCTGCTGGCCGGGCACGAAGCTGCCGTCGTCCAGCGCGCCCTGGAAGCCGGCGATGCTGAGGAAGTTCTGGCTGCTGAGGTGCAGCTGCGTGCGGGTCAGGCCCACCGAGGCGTCGATGGACCAGACGCCCAGTTCGCCGCTCAGCTCGGCCACCAGCCGGTAGGAGCGGGTCTGGCTGTGCTGGGTCTGCGGGCCCAGCTGGTTCAGCGGGTCGGTGAAGTCGGAGCCGTCCGTGTTCTTGAAGACGTAGAGGCTGTCCGCGTAGGCGGAGGTGGGGCTCTGCGCATTGGCCGGGCCGAAGATGAAGCTCTGCTGCCCGCCGCTGATGTCGTTGAACACGCCCACCTGCGTGGCCTTGCTCTGCAGCACCGAGGCCTGGATATTGCCGGTCCAGCTCTCGCCCAGCTTGGCCGAGAGGCGGCTCATGAAGTTGATGTTCTCGGTGCGCGGGGAGAGCTGCAGGAAGTCGTTGCCGGCGAGGTTGGGCGTGCCGTTGCTGTCGAAGATATTGGGCGTGCCGCCCCACTTGGACCAGTCGGTGATCGCGAGGTAGGACCGGTCCTTCAGCAGCACCGGGCTCTGGCGGCGGAACTCCAGCGAGGCGTAGGCGTTCCAGCCGTTGGCGTCGAGGTCGCCGGTGCCGGCGGTGATCGAGGCGTGGCTGGTCTGCCCGTCGCCGCGGGAGGAGACGCCGTAGTCGCCGTTCAGCGTCAGGCCCTTGAACTGCTTCTTCAGGATCACGTTGACCACGCCGGCCATCGCGTCGGAGCCGTAGACGGCGGAGGCGCCGTCCTTCAGCACCTCGATGCGCTCGATCGCGTCGAAGGGGATGGAGGCGATGTCCACGAAGTCGCGCTCGCCGTCGTCGGGCATCGGGTAGGAGGCCATGCGATGGCCGTCGATCAGCACCAGCGTGGCGCCGACGGTGAGGCCGCGCAGCGAGACGCCCGAGCCGCCGGCCGCGAAGGCGCTGGCATTGCCCTGGCTCAGCGAGCCCATATTGTTGGCGCTGATGCCGTGCAGCACCTCGGCCACGCTGGTGTAGCCGGAGGCCTTCATCTCGGCGGCGCCGATCACCTGCACCGGGCTCGGCGTCTCGCCGGAGATGCGGCGCAGGTTGGAGCCGGTGACGACGACGCGGCCGAGCTGCTCGGTGTCGGCTGGCTGCTGCTGCTGCTGGGCCAGTGCGCCGAAGCTGGCGCAGGCCATCAGGCAGGTCATCAGGCAGGCCGCATGGACGGCCCGCGTCTTCTTGTTCTTCCATCGCTGCATGTCTGGACTCCCCGTTGTGATGCCGTCACGCGAGCAAGTTCAGCGCCAGCGGCGGCGCCGTGATGATGCGATCGACGATGCCGCGCTGGCTAGGCCCGATGCCGCGGCAGTGGGAACGGCACAACAGCCGCGCGGTCAGCGGCTGGTCAGACGTGCAGCAGCAGGTGCTCGCGCTCCCAGGGCGAGATCACCTTCATGAACTCCGCGTGCTCGATCTCCTTGACCTCGGTATAGACGGTCACGAAGGCCTGGCCCAGCACTTCGGCCAGGTCGGTCTCGGCGCGCAGCAGTTCCAGCGCCTCACCGAGGCTGCGGGGCAGGGCGAAGTCGCCCAGGTAGGCGTCGCCCTGGCATTCGGCGCTGGGCTCGATGCGGTTGCGGATGCCCAGGTAGCCGCAGGCCAGCGTGGCGGCCAGGGCCACGTAGGGGTTGGCGTCGGCGCCGATCACGCGGTTCTCGATGCGCCGCGCGGCCGGCGCCGCCAGCGGCGAGCGGATGCCGACGGTGCGGTTGTCGGTGCCCCACTGGATGTTGATCGGCGCGGCGGCGCCGCGGGTGAGGCGCCGGTAGCTGTTGACGTAGGGCGCGAACAGCGCCATCGCCGCCGGCACGTAGCGCTGCAGCCCGCCGATGTACCAGCGGAACTCGTCGGTGGCCGAGCCGTCCACCGGATTGCTGAACAGGTTGTTGCCGCTGGCCTTGTCGACGATGCTCTGGTGGATGTGCATCGCGCTGCCCGGCTCGCCGGCGATCGGCTTGGCCATGAAGGTGGCGAACATGTCGTGGCGCAGCGCCGCCTCGCGCACCGTGCGCTTGAAGAAGAAGACCTCGTCGGCCAGGCCCAGCGGGTGGGCGTGGAAGAAGTTGATCTCCATCTGGCCCGCACCGATCTCGTGGATCAGCGTGTCCACGTTGAGCTTCATCTTGGCGCAGTAGTCGTAGATGTCCTCGAACAGCGGGTCGAACTCGTTGACCGCGTCGATCGAGTAGGCCTGGCGCGAGGTCTCGGCCCGGCCGCTGCGGCCGATCGGCGGCTTCAGCGGCATGTCGGGGTCGGTGTTGCGCGCCACCAGGTAGAACTCCAGCTCCGGCGCCACCACCGGGCTCCAGCCCTGCGCCTCGTACAGGGCGCAGACCCGCCGCAGCACCGAGCGCGGCGCGAAGGGCACGAGCTGGCCGTCGCGGTCGAAGCAGTCGTGGATGATCTGCGCGGTCGGGTCGGTGGCCCAGGGCACGATGCGCACCGTGCTCGGGTCGGGCTGCAGGTGCATGTCGCGGTCGGTCGGGCTGATGACGTCGTAGTAGATGCCCTCGGACGGGAACTCGCCGGTCACGCCCATCGCCACTACCGCCTCGGGCAGGCGCATGCCGCGGTCCTCGGTGAACTTCTCGCGCGGCAGGATCTTGCCGCGCGCCACGCCGGTGAGGTCGGGCACCAGGCACTCGACCTCGGTCACGCCGTGCTGGCGGAACCATTGCTCGAGGTCGGCGAAGCGGGTATTGGTGTTCTCGTTCATCGTGGTCCCTGTTGTGCTGCTGGTCGGTTCTGGCGATAGCTGCTGCAGGCCTCGCCGAAGGCCTGCAGCAGCTGCATGGAAACGGGGTTGCCTTCGGCCCGCCACTCCGGGTGCCACTGCACGCACAGCGCGAAGGTGGAGCGGCGCGCGGCGCCGTCGGGCGGAATGCTGAAGGCCTCGACCAGGCCGTCCGGCGCACGGGCCTCGACCCGCAGGCCCGCGGCCAGCCGGTCCACGCCCTGGCCGTGCAGCGAGTTCACCGCGATCTGCTCGCGCCCGCCCAGCAGCGCGGCCAGGCAGCCGCCGGGCTGCAGCCGGGCCGGGTGGCTGTCGCCGTACTTCACCTCGACCGGCTCGCCCTCGGGCTCGCGGTGGTCGGCATGGCCGGGGAGGTCCTGCACGGCCTGGTGCAGCGTGCCGCCCAGCGCCACGTTCACCTCCTGCAGGCCGCGGCAGATGGCCAGCAGCGGCAGGCCGCGCGCCAGCAGGCGCGGGATCAGCGGCAGGGTCCAGGCGTCGCGGGCCGGGTCGAGCGGCAGCGAGGGGTCGTGCAGCGCGGCGCCGTAGTGGTCGGGGTGGACGTTGCTCTTCGAGCCGGTCAGCAGCACGCCGTCGGCGAGGTCCAGCAGCGCGTCGAGCTCCTGCTCATCCACCGGCGGCACCACCAGCGGCAGCGCGCCGGCCAGGCGCACCGCCTGCACGTACTTGGCGCCGGCGACGTGGAAGGGATGCTCGCCGAGCAGGCGCTGGCAGCTGGGCACGAGGACCAGCGGAAGGCTGGGGCTGGCATTCGGGGCCTGCATCGGGCGGATCTCCTGCGGCACGCGGTTGAAACCATTCTGACGCATGGGCCGCCGCCCGCCTGCTTCCGGGGTCGAGCACTGTTGCGTGAACTCCTTCACAGGCAGCGGCCCCCGCGTTCGTGGTGGAGCCGGGCCGTAAGGGACACGGCAGGGGACGCGCACCCGTAACCTTCTGTCAATGGATCGAGCTGCATTCACCCTCCTGCCCGAGCCGGCGACGGGCCGCGCCGGCGCCGAAGCCCTGCCGCTGGCCGCCTTGATGCTTCAGCGCGCCGCCGCCCGGCAGGACGCCGCCGCCCGCAGTGCGCTGCTCGGGGCGGCGCTGGTGGGCGCCGCCCACTGGAACGGCCCCGGCGCCGGGCTGCTGCCCTGGTTCCTGGCTCTGCGCCTGATGCTGTTCGCCCATGGCTGGTGGCTCGGGCGGCGCCTCCGTGCGCTCGACGGCCAGGCGGCGCAGGCCGCCGCGCTGGAGCCGCGCTTCGTGCTGGGCCTGGCGGCATCCGGCGCCACCTGGGGGCTGGTGGGCTGGATGGTGCCGAACATGGACCTGGTGCACTGGAGCGCGCGCGACGTGTTCTCCTGCCTGGTGCTGGTCTACGTGTCCAGCATGATGCTGATCACCGCGGCCCACAGCCCGCGCGGCATGGTGGCCCACATCGGCGCGCTGTGGGGCGTGGCGGTGCTGCCGGCGGCCTTCCAGCGCGAGGCGCTGCAGGAGAGCCTGGTGATCCTGGTGGCGGTGGCCGGCCTGCTGGTCACGACGCTCGGCTACGGGCGCATGCTGGTGCGGCAGACGCGCCGCGGCGTGCTGGCCGAGCTGGAACGGGAGCAGCTCACGCTGAACCTGCGTCGCGTCAACGGGGAGCTGGAGCAGGCGCTGCGCCAGGCGACGCAGGCCGCCAGCCGCGATTCCCTGACTGGCCTGCTCAACCGCCGCGCCCTGCATGCGCGGGCCGACTACATCGCCGCGTCGCGGCGGCGCGAGCCCGGCCCCTGCACCGTCATGTTGCTGGATCTGGACCACTTCAAGCGCATCAACGACCTGCACGGCCACGCCGCCGGCGACGCGGTGCTGATGGCCATCGCCGCGACGCTGCAGGGTGAGCTGCGCGAGGTGGACGTGGTGGCGCGCTGGGGCGGCGAGGAGTTCCTGGTGCTGATGCCGGACTGCGCGGTCGAGGCCGCGATGGCGCGGGCGGAGCAGGTGCGCGTGGCGGTGGGCCGCACACTGGTCGCCGCGCTGCCGGCCGGCTACGCGCTGAGCGTCTCCATCGGCGTGGCCGAGTGGCCACTCGCCGGTGACCTGGTAGACGCCGTGCGCCGGGCCGATGCCGCGCTCTACCGGGCCAAGGCCGCGGGCCGCGATCGCGTGACGGCCGCGGCCTGAACGGCGCTCAATGGGCGGCTTCGGCCGGCGTCTCCGTGTGCATCACACAGCGCCAGCGGCCGTCCTTGCGCGTCCAGACCGAGGCGTCGGACATGTGCTGCTCCATGCGCTCGGCGACGGTCCTGCTCTCGCGCGGCGCCATCACCTGGCGGACCTTGTAGCTCATCACCGCCGTCCCCTCGGTGGGGAACACCACCTCCATGTCGCTGAGCTCGTAGTCCTTGAGGACGAACTTGCCGTGCTCGGCCATCTGGCGGTACTGGGCATGGTCGAAGCGCATGCTGCCGTGGGCGCTGATCATCAGCGCGGGCTCGTCGAGCAGGCCTAGAGCGGTGTCGGTGTCCTCGTCGACCATGGACTGCCAGAACTGCTTTTCCAGGCCGATCAGGGTGTCGGCGGCCGATCCGGCCAGGGAGGAGGGGGTGCTCATGGGGCGTCCTTCGGAACTGCTGAGATCGCCCCAGTCTGCGCCGATCCGCGCCGCGCCTGCATCGGACAAGCGGGGCGCCGCCTGTCGGCTTCCTCCTACAGCTCGGTGCGCAGCGCCCACAGCTCCGGGAACAGCACCACGTCCAGCATCTTGCGCAGGTAGCTGACGCCGCCGGTGCCGCCGGTGCCGCGCTTGAAGCCGATCACCCGCTCGACCGTCGTCACATGGCGGAAGCGCCAGAGCCGGAAGGCGTCCTCCAGGTCCACCAGTTCCTCGGCCATCTGGTAGAGATCCCAGTGCTTCGAGGGATCGCGGTAGACCTCCAGCCAGGCGGCCTTGACGCCGTCGTCGGCCGCGTAGGGCTGGGTCCAGTCGCGCTGCAGATGGGTGGCCGGCACGACGATGCCGCGGCGCTGCATCAGCTTCAGCGCCTCGTCGTAGAGGCTCGGCGCCTGGTAGGCCTCCTCGACCTGGGCCAGCAGGTCCGGCCGGTGCGCATGGGGCTTCAGCATCGCCGCGTTCTTGTTGCCCAGCAGGAACTCGATGCGGCGGTACTGCGCGCTCTGGAAGCCGCTGCTGTTGGCGAGGTAGGGGCGGATGGCCGTGTACTCGGGCGGTGTCATCGTGGCCAGCACGTCCCAGGCGTGGACCAGCTGCTCCATGATCCGCGAGACCCGGGCCAGCATCTTGAAGGCCTCGGGCAGCTTGTCCTGCGCCACGTGTTGAATCGCGGCCTGCAGCTCGTGCAGCATCAGCTTCATCCACAGCTCGGAAGTCTGGTGCTGGACGATGAAGAGCATCTCGTTGTGCTCGGGCGAGAGCGGATGCTGGGCGTTCAGGATCTCGTCGAGGTGCAGGTAGTCGCCGTAGCTCATGTCCCTGGAGAAGTCGAGCTGGGCGCCTTCCTCCTTCACGACACCCTCGGTGTGATGCATCGGGCAGCTCATGTCACCGCTCCCTGCTTCTGGAAGCGCGGCTGCAGGTACTCCTTGCCGCGCAGCACCTGCACCAGGTGTTCCACCGCGTCCCACACCTCGGCGAAGCCGAGATACAGCGGCGTGAAGCCGAAGCGCAGCAGGTTGGGCGCGCCGGCGCGGTAGTCGCCGATCACGCCGCGGCCGATCAGCGCCTGCACGGTGGCATAGGCCTCGCCGTTCATCTCCTCGGACAGCGCCAGCGAGACCTGGCTGCCGCGCAGGGCCGGGTCGCGCGGCGAGGCGATGCGCACGCCGAACTCGGCCGCCAGCCGCTCGTCCACCAGCGTGATGAAGGCATTGGAGAGGTCCAGCGACTTCTGGCGCAGCGCGGCCATGCCGCCCATCGGCTCGGCCGCCAGCAGCGTGTCCACGCCGCACTCCAGCGCCGCCATCGCGATGATGCCGGGCGTGCCGCAGATGTAGCGCTTGATGCCCGCGGCCGGCTGGTAGTCGGTCGTGAAGGCGAAGGGCGCCTCGTGGCCCAGCCAGCCCGACAGCGGCTGCCAGCACTTGTCCGCATGGCGCGGATTGACCCAGACGAAGGCCGGCGAGCCGGGGCCGCCGTTGAGGTACTTGTAGCCGCAGCCGATGGCGAAGTCGGCATTGGCCGCCAGCAGGTCCACCGGAATGGCGCCGGCCGAATGGCACAGATCCCACACCGTCAGCGCGCCGGCGGCGTGGGCCTGGGCGGTGAGGGCCTGCATGTCGTGCACGCGGCCGCTGCGGTAGTTGACCTGGGTCAGCATCAGCACGGCCAGGTGCTGGTCCATCACGGCGGGCAGTTCGTCGGGCGAGTCGATCAGCTTCAGCGTGAAGCCGTGCTGCTTGGCGAGGCTCTGGGCGATGTAGAGGTCGGTCGGGAAGTTCTCGCGCTCGGAGACGATGGTGCGGCGCGACGAGTTGCCGGCCTGCGCCTTCACCTGTTCCAGCGCGGCCGACAGCACCTTGTAGAGGTTCAGCGAGGTCGAGTCCGCAACGATCACCTCGCCCTTGCCGGCGCCGATCAGCCGGGCGATCTTGTCGCCGATGCGGTGGGGCTGCTCGATCCAGCCGGCGTCGTTCCAGCTGCGGATCAGGCCCACGCCCCATTCATCCTCCACCACCTGGCGCGTGCGCTCGGCGGTGGCCGCGGGCATCGCGCCCAGCGAGTTGCCGTCCAGGTAGATCACGCCGGGCGGCAGGACGAACTGCTTCTTCAGCGGGCGCAGCTTGTCGGCCGCGTCCATCAGTTCGTAGTCGTGTCTCGTCTTGCTCATGGTCTTCATTTCCTCAGTACGGCGCGCACCGGCGAGGCGCAGGCCCCGGCCAGCTTCAGCGGCAGTGCAATCAGTTCGTAGTCGCCTTCCGGCACCTCGTCCAGAACCAGGTTCTCCAGCACGCGCAGGTCCAGGCGCAAGAGGCGCTGGTGGCTGTCCAGCGTCTTGCTGTCGGCCGGGTCCACCGAGGGCGTGTCCAGCCCGATCAGCTTCACACCTTGCGCCGCCAGCCATTCGACGGTCTCGGGCGCGTAGGCGGTGAAGTGCGGGTTCCAGGTCTCGTCGGCCTTCTCCATGCAGCGCACCAGCACCCGCTCGGGTAACTCGTTAGCTGCGTGCATCAGGTGCTCGATGCGGATCAGCGGCCCGCAGCCGATCGCGTGGATCACGCGGCAGGGGCCGAGGTACGGGTGCAGGTCCACCTCGGCCGCGCTGGCGGCGCCATTGGCGTAGTGCAAGGGCGCGTCGCCGTGCGCGCCGACGTGCGGCGACATCGTGATCGCGCTCAGGTTGACCGGGCAGTCCGGTCCCAGCTGCGCGGTCCAGCGGAGTGAAAAGGGCTCGTCGCCGGGAAAGATCGGCGAGACGGGCGAGACGGTGGGAGAGATGTCCCAGAGCCGTGTCATGTGGGGCTCCTCGAAAAACGGGCGAACTCTAGAAGGGTTCCGCAGGCCGTGGTGTCGGTTATTTCCAACGCGCAGCATGAAGTTTGGCACAGCTGGAAAGTATTTGACATCTAAATTATCTATGCCTAAAGTTGCTCGCAACAAGGAGTTCGATCCATGCGCATCACCTGCATCGGCGGCGGCCCCGCCGGCCTGTACTTCGCGCTGCTGATGAAGAAGCAGGACCCGCGGCACGAGGTCACCGTGCTGGAGCGCAACCGCGCCGGCGACACCTTCGGCTGGGGCGTGGTCTTCTCCGACCAGACGCTTGGCGCGCTGCGCGAGGCCGACCCCAAGACCGCCGACGAGATCCTGCAGGCCTTCAATCACTGGGACGACATCGACGTCCACATCGACGGCCACAGCGTGCGCTCCGGTGGCCACGGCTTCTGCGGTATCGGCCGCAAGAAGCTGCTGAACATCCTGCAGTCGCGCTGCGAGGAACTGGGCGTGAAGCTGGTCTATGAGGCCGACGTGCAGGACGACGCCGACATCGATGCCGACCTGATCATCGCCGCCGACGGCCTGAACAGCCGCATCCGCAACAAGTACGCCGCCAGCTACCAGCCCGACGTCGACCTGCGCAACTGTCGCTTCGTCTGGCTCGGCACCGAGAAGCTGTTCGACGCCTTTACCTTCGATTTCCAGAAGACCGAGCATGGCTGGTTCCAGGCCCATGCCTACCGCTTCGACGAGCACACCTCGACCTTCATCGTCGAGACGCCCGAGGCCGTCTGGCAGGCCGCCGGCCTGGCGGACATGAGCAAGGAAGAGGGCATCGCCTTCTGCGAGACCCTGTTCGCGGGTGTGCTGGACGGACACAAGCTCGTCTCCAATGCCTCGCACCTGCGCGGCTCGGCGCAGTGGATCCGCTTCCCTCGCGTGGTCTGCCGCAACTGGGTCCATCACAACGGCCGCGCGCCGGTCGTGCTGATGGGCGATGCCGCGCACACCGCGCACTTCTCGATCGGCTCCGGCACCAAGCTGGCGCTGGAAGACGCGATCGCGCTGGCGAACGACATCGCCGAAGAGAAGGGCGACCTGTCCGCTGCGCTGGACCGTTATGTCGCCACCCGCTCGATCGACGTGCTGCGCATCCAGAACGCCGCCCGCAACTCGACCGAATGGTTCGAGAACGTCGAGCGTCATGCGCGGCTGGACCCGCAGCAGTTCGCCTACTCCCTGCTGACCCGCTCGCAGCGCATCTCGCATGAGAACCTGCGGCTGCGCGACCATGGCTACGTGGAGCGTTTCGAGAGCTGGCTGGCCGGTGGCGATAAGGCCGTGCCGCCGATGTTCACGCCCTTCACGCTGCACGGCCTGACGCTGAAGAATCGCGTCGTCGTCTCGCCGATGGCGCAGTACAGCTGCGTGGACGGCCTGCCGGCCGAGCATCACCTGATGCACCTCGGTGCGCGGGCGATGGGCGGCGCGGGCCTGGTGTTCGCCGAGATGACCTGCACCTCGCCCGATGCGCGCATCACGCCCGGCTGCCCGGGCCTGTGGAACGACGAGCAGGGTGCGGCCTGGAAGCGCATCGTCGACTACGTGCATGCGAGCACGACGGCGAAGATCGCGATGCAGCTGGGTCATGCCGGCGCCAAGGGCTCGACCCGCGTGGCCTGGGAGGGCATCGACCTGCCGCTGGACACGGGCAACTGGCCGCTGATCTCGGCCTCCGAGCAGCAGTACCTCGAAGGCATCAGCCAGCAGTCGCGGGCGATGACGCGGGAGGACATGGACCGCGTGAAGGCCGATTTCATCGCCGCGACCCGTCGCGCGCGGGCTGCCGGCTTCGACTGGCTGGAATTGCACTGCGCGCACGGCTACCTGCTGTCCAGCTTCATCTCGCCGCTGACCAACCAGCGCAGCGACGAGTACGGGGGCTCGCTGGAGAACCGGCTGCGCTTTCCGCTGGAGGTGTTCGCCGCGATGCGTGCGATCTGGACCGGGCCGCTGTCGGTGCGCATCTCGGCCCATGACTGGGTGGCCGGCGGCATCACGCCACAGGACAGCGTGCTCGTCGCCGAGGCCTTCAAGGCGGCCGGCGCGGACCTGATCGACGTGTCCTCCGGCCAGGTCAGCAAGCAGGAGAAGCCGACCTACGGCCGCATGTGGCAGACGCCGTTCTCCGAGAACATCCGCAACCGCGTCGGCATCGCGACGATCGCCGTCGGCGCGATCTCCGAGGCGGACCACGTCAACAGCATCATCGCGGCCGGCCGCGCGGACCTCTGCGCCGTGGCACGCCCGCACCTGGCCAACCCGGCCTGGACGCTGACCGAGGCCGCGCGCATCGGCTACACCGGCATCGAGTGGCCGAAGCAGTACCTGTCGGGCAAGCAACAGCTGGAGCGCGAGTTCGAGCGGCAGCGGGCGCAGGGCGTGGCGGCGCAGGAACAGGCGAACAAGGCGCTGGGCGTATGAAGGATCTTCATGCGGTCGTGACCGGCGGCGGCAGCGGCATCGGCGCGGCGATTGCGCGGCAGCTGCGGAAAGCTGGCGCCAGGGTGACCTTGATGGGCCGCAACGTGGAGCGGCTGAAGGCCACCGGCCTGCCGTACCAGCCGGCCGACGTGGGCGACGAAGCCAGCGTGCGTGCGGCCTTCACCGCCTGCGGCCCGGTCGACATCCTGGTCAACAACGCCGGCCAGGTCGAGACGGCCAAGGCCACGGCCACCTCGCTGGAACTCTGGCAACGCATGCTGCAGGTCAATCTGACCGGCACCTTCCTGTGCAGCCGCGAGGTGCTGGACGGCATGGCGAAGCGCGGCTTCGGCCGGGTCATCAACGTGGCCAGCACCGCTGGACTAACGGGTTATGCCTACGTGGCGGCCTACTGCGCGGCCAAGCATGGCGTCGTCGGACTGACCAAGGCGCTGGCGCTGGAGTATGCGAAGAAGGGCGTGACGGTGAACGCCGTCTGCCCGGGCTACACCGAGACGGACATCATCGAGCGCTCGGTGCAGACGCTGGTGGCCAAGACCGGCCGCAGCGCGGACGAGGCGAAGGCGGAGTTCGCCAGGAGCAATCCGCAGGGGCGGCTGGTGCAGCCGGACGAGGTGGCTTCGACGGTGCTGTGGTTGGCGGGGGCTGGCGCCGTGAACGGGCAATCGATTTCGGTCTGCGGCGGGGAGATTCTGCGATGAGCCGCGCAGCGCCGGGCCGCCCCAAGCAAGCGGCTGTCCCCTCGGGGGACCGGCCAGCGTACTCGCTGGACGAGGGGCAGACATGACCGACATGGAATCGCGAGTCGCCGACGGCGACCACCAGGCGCTCAAGCTCTGGCTGCGCCTGCTCGCCTGCACCACCCGCGTGGAGAACCAGATCCGCAGTCGCCTGCGCACAGACTTCGACACCACGCTGCCCCGCTTCGACCTGCTGGCGCAGCTGGAGCGTCACCCGGACGGCCTGTCGATGCGCGAGCTCTCGCAGCGGCTGATGGTGACCGGCGGCAACGTCACCGGCATCACCGACCAGTTGGAAGCGGAAGGGCTGGTGGCGCGCGAAGCCCACCCGAGCGACCGCCGCTCCTTCGCCGTCAAGCTGACGGCCGCGGGCCGCCGCCAGTTCAAGAAGATGGCCAGCACGCACGAGCAGTGGATCGTCGAGCTGCTGGCCGGATGGAACACCGAGCAGAAGGGCCAGGTCTATGAACTGCTGGCCGTTCTGAAGGATCAACAAGCAAAGGACATGAGCTGATGGACAAGCACCTGGCGGCGGGCAATACCGTCGATCTGATGAGTTATGCGCCCGAGCACTTCCGCTGGGAGCAGCAGGGCAGCGTGGGCCTCATCACGCTGAACCGCCCCGAGCGCAAGAACCCGCTGACCTTCGATTCCTACGCCGAACTGCGCGACCTGTTCCGCACGCTCTGCTATGCGCCGGCGGTCAAGGCCATCGTCGTGCAGGGCGCCGGCGGCAACTTCTGCTCCGGCGGCGACGTGCACGAGATCATCGGCCCGCTGACGCAGATGTCCATGCCCGACCTGCTCGCGTTCACGCGGATGACCGGCGACCTGGTCAAGGCGATGCGCGCCTGCCCGCAGCCGGTGATCGCCAGCATCGACGGCGTCTGCGCCGGCGCCGGCGCGATCATCGCGATGGCCTCGGACATGCGCGTGGGCACGGCCCGCTCGAAGACCGCCTTCCTGTTCACCCGCGTCGGCCTGGCCGGCTGCGACATGGGCGCCTGCGCGATCCTGCCGCGCATCGTGGGCCAGGGGCGCGCGTCGGACCTGCTCTACACCGGCCGTTCGCTCGGCGGTGAGGAGGGCTACTCCTGGGGCTTCCTGAATCGCCTGGTGGAACCGGAGCAGGTGCTGGAGACCGCACTGGCGCTGGCGACGGACCTGGCGAGCGGTCCCAGCTTCGGTCATGCGATGACCAAGAAGATGCTTCATCAGGAATGGGCGATGGGCGTGGACGAAGCGATCGAGTCCGAGGCGCAGGCCCAGGCGATCTGCATGATGACGCAGGACTTCCACCGGGCGTATCACGCCTTCGTGGCCAAGCAGAAGCCGGTGTTCGAGGGGAACTGAAGATGTCTGGTCGTTGGCGGAGAGCGCTGAGCGATGGGGCACCCCATGG
>NZ_LYVQ01000043.1 GCF_001984095.1 Pelomonas sp. KK5 | reverse complement strand
GCCCAAGATCGTCGACTGGTACATGGACGGCAAGCTCAACATCGACGACCTGATCACGCACAAGCTGCCGCTGGAGCGGATCAACGAGGGCTTCGAGCTGATGAAGGCCGGCGAGTCGATCCGCACGGTCGTGATGTTTTGATGCCCCTCGTCAGCGAAGCGGCCTGAAGGCTGCCCGGAGCTCCTCTGCAAAGAGCTGCGGCTGCTCCCAGGCTGCGAAGTGGCCGCCCTTGTCCACTTCGCTGAAGTAGTACAGCGTTGGATAGGCCTTGCGGGTCCATGTCCTGGGGGCGCGATAGATCTCGCCCGGAAAGACGGTGACGGCGACCGGCACGCCGATCCGCGCGGTCTTCTGGTGCGAGGCGCTGAAATTGTTGTTGTTGTTCTCCCAGTAGAACCGTGAGGAGGATGCGCCGGTGTCGGTCAGCCAGTAGAGCGTGATGTCGTCCAGGATCTCGTCGCGGCTCAGCACGCTTTCCGGTTTGCCGGCGCTGTCGGTCCATTCCGCGATCTTCTCGTACATGAAGGCGGCGAGTTCAACAGGGGAATCGCACAGCCCGTAGCCGATCGTCTGCGGCCGCGTGACCATCAGGGCGCCGTAGGCGGCGTTGCGCGCGAAGAAGCGGCTCAGGGTCTCGTAGGCGCCGCGCTCATCGGCTGCCAGGCTCGACGGCGCCGGAGCGCCCGAGAAGATGCCCCCGACCAGCTCCGCCGGGACCGTCGGCGGCATGTTCACATGGATGCCGCGCAGGCCGTTCGGCTTGAGCACGCCCAAGGCGTCGGAGATGACCGAGCCATGGTCGCCGCCCTGGGCGACGTAGTGCTCGTAGCCCAGGCGGTGCATCAGCGTGTCCCAGGCCCGCGCGATCCGCTCCGGGCCCCAGCCGAGGTCGCCGGGCCGACCCGAGAAGCCATAGCCCGGGATCGCGGGAATCACGACGTCGAAGGCGTCCTCGGCCCGGCCGCCGTGGGCCACGGGATCCGTCAGCGGACCGATGGCCTTCAGGAACTCCAGCGGCGAGCCCGGCCATCCGTGCGTCAGGATCAGCGGCATCGCGTTCGGGTGCTTCGAGCGGACGTGGATGAACTGGATGTCCACGCCGTCGATGGTCGTGACGAACTGCGGCAGGGCATTGAGCCTGGTCTCGGTCTTGCGCCAGTCGTAGGTGGAGCCCCAGTAGGCCATCAGGGCCTGCAGCGTCGCCAGCTGCACCCCCTGCGAGGTGTCGCGGACCGTCTCCCGGTCCGGCCAGCGCGTGGCCCGGATTCGTCTCTGCATCTCCAGCAGGTCCTTGTCGGGCACCTCGATCCGGAACGGCCGGATGGCGTCCGTGCCGGCAGAGCCGTCGGCCAGCGTGGCGCCGGTCGGCCCCGTCCAGGTGACGGTGCCTGGGCCCTCAGCCCGAGACGCTCCGGGCAGGGCGGCCAGGCTTGCCGAGGCCGCGATCGCGAGGCACTGAAGCGCGCGGCGGAGCAGGGGCGTGGAGAGGGGTGCGGGATTGGGCTTGTTGGGCATGTCGACTCGCTTGCATGTCTGAACGGAACGGGTTGGCCCGGAGATCGGGGCCCGTGCATGACACCAGGGCTGCGGCCACCTGCCCATACGACCTTCGGGCGTACACCACCTACCAAGGTTTGAGACGGAAACGGGCTGTCGCTTGCGTGACGCGGGAACGATCGCTATGATTTCATTCATGTAGTATTCCCTACATGAAACATGCTGAGCCAAGCCGTCATATTCCGCTCCGAATTGCATCCACTGGGCGCACGCCTGAACCGGGCCCTCGATGAGAACGGGGACCCCGTCCTGATCGCGGGACGCAACCCGCAGGCGCCGTCCAGGCCCGCCGCGCTCCGGCGCGAGTTCGAGTTCCGCGCGGCGCTGGACGACGCCTGGGCCGTCGTGCCCGTGGCGCTCCTGCCCTACGGCGATGGCGCCGTGCTGGTCCTGAAGGATCCGGGCGGCGCGCTGCTGAATGGCCGCCAGGGCCAGCCCTTCGAGCCGCGGCAGTTCCTCTCGGACGCCCTTCTCGCGGCCACGGCGGTGTCGAAGATGCATGCGGCCCAGGTACTCCACCGGTCGCTGACCCTGGATCGCATCCTGGTCGACCCTGCCGCGCGCGTGGCGCGCCTGACCGGCTTCTGCTGCGCGGCATCTGCCGCCGGATCGGCGTCCGAGGCGGACGAGGAACCGGACTGGGAGCCCCGGGCCATCGACTACATGGCGCCCGAACTCGGCGGGCGCACGGAGGCCGGTGTCGACGCACGCGCCGACCTGTACGCCCTGGGCTGCATCTTCTATGAACTGCTGACCGGCGCGGCGCCCTTCGCCGGCAGTGATGTTTCCGCCCGCCTGCATGCTCACGCCACGAGCCCGCCGCCACTGCCGCACGAAATGCGGCCCGACGTGCCGCGCCAGCTGTCCCGGATCGTGCTCCGCCTGATGGCGAAGGAGCCGGGCCAGCGCTATGCGAGCGCGCAGGCACTCTGCGCCGACCTGCGCGCCTGCGAGGAACTGCTGGGGCGACACGGCGCCATTGCGGAGTTCACGCTGGAGGCCGGCGCCGGGCCCGACGATGCCGCGGGCTTTGTCGGCCGGGAGCCGGAACTGCAGCAACTGCTCGACGCCTTTCGTGCGGTGGCTACCGGCCGGGGCCTGCGCATCGGCCTCGTGTCGGGGCCGCCTGGCCTGGGCAAGTCGACCCTGCTGCACGAGGCCGCTTCGCGGATGGGCAGGCAGGGCCCCGTGCTCGTCGCCTCGGCCAAGGGCGCGATGGCGGGCAACGGCGCGCCGTTCGAGACCATGGCCCAGGCGCTCGAGCCCCTGCTCAGGATCGTGCTGGGCAGCGCGGACCGGGAGTTCGCGGCGTGGCGGGAGCGGCTGTCGCAGGCGGCCGGCGTGGTCGCCGACAAGCTGGCGGGCCTGCTGCCCGGTCTGGGTGCGATCCTGGACCTGGCCCCCCCGGCGCCGGCGATGGAGCCGGGCCTCGTGGAGGGCTCGCTGGGCCTGGAGCGCGAGATCGTGCTGGGCGCCATGGCGAAGCTGTGCGCCTGCTTCGCGCGCGACGACCGGCCGCTGATCCTGGTCCTCGATGACCTCCAGTGGGCCGATGTGGAGACGCTGCAGGTGATCGGGCGGCTGTCCCAGGACCATGCCGATGCGCCGCTGCTGGTGCTGGGCTCGCTGCGCCCGCCCGAGTCCGGTGCCCTCGCGCAGGCAGGCCCGGTAGCCGGCCTCGATGCGTCGAGGACGACCTGCATCGCGCTGGCGCCCCTGAGCGGCCAGGAGACGCGGAACCTGATCGGCAGGATGTTTGCACGGACGGACGGCGGGCTAGACGAACTGGCGGGCCTGCTCGACGCCTGGACGGGACGCAACCCGTTCTTCCTGAAGCGGTTGCTGAACCGCCTGGTCGGGGAAGGGCTGATCCGCCACGAGACCGGAGCGTCCTGCTGGACATGGGACCTGCAGCAGATCGTGCGGCATCCGGCGCGGCTCAGCGTGAAGGAGTTGCTGGTCCATGACCTGCGCGAGTTGCCCGAACCCACGCAGGCCGCGCTGCGGATCGTCGCTGCTGCCGGCGATCGCTGTGCGCTGTGGCTCGTCGCCGCGGCGAGCGGCTGGACCGACGCCGGCGCCGCCGACCAGATGGCGCCTGCCGTCGCGTCGGGGCTGGTCCGTCTCGATGACGGCGATCTGGTCTTCACGCACGACAACGTGCGGGACGTGGCCTGCGAGTCCCTGTCCGGGCGCGAGCGGGCCGGCCTGCACCTTCGCATCGCGCGGCTGCTGATCGAGCGGCGCGGGACGCCGGCCCTGGCCTACGCCATCGCGACGCAGGCCAGGCTGGCCGAGCCGGCGGTCACGCAAGCCGAGGAGCGCCGCAGCTTCGCGCGCGTCAACCTTGCTGCGGGCCGCCAGGCCAAGGCGGCGGCGGCCCACCATTCGGCGTTGATCTTCTTCCATGCGGCACTCGCGTATTTCGAGAGCGTGCTCGATGCCGATGGCGCCAGGGAGGCGACGCTGCAGTGCGGCGAGGCCGAGTTCATGACGGGCGCGCTGGATGCCGCCGAGGCGCGCCTGGCCGCCTTGCAGAGCGAGGCCGGGGACGTGCTGTTCGGCGCGGCCGTCGCCCGCCTGCGCGCGGCGCTCTACACCACGCGCGGCGATTTCGACCGCGCGCTGGAGATCGGTATCCGCTTCCTTGCCAACGCCGGCATCGAGATCCCGCGGCATCCGAGCGTGGCCGAGGTGGACGCCGAACATGCGCGCCTGAGCCAATGGCTGGAGCGGCACGGCGTGCAGGCCATGCGCGACATCCCGATCGATGCCGATCCGCTGCGCCGCTCGATCACCGACATCTTCTCCGAGCTGCTGCCGCCCGCCATGTACACCGACCAGAACCTGGTCGACCTGATGCTGCTGCGGCTGACCAACCTCGCGATCGAGCACGGCCACTCGGATGCCTCGCCCAACGGCTATGTCTGCCTGAACCAGATCTTCGGCGTGCGCTACGGCGACTACGCCAGCTCGAAGGCCTTCGGCGAACTGGCCCTGCACCTCGTGAACGAACGCGGCCTCGGCAAGTACCGGGCGCGCGTGTTCCATACCTATGGCACCTTCGTCGTCCCCTGGGCGGAGCCGGCGCGATCCGCCCGGGCGCATCTGGAGCGTGCCTTCGAGATCGCGACGCAGGTGGGCGACCACACCTTCGCGCTGTACTGCGGCAGGAACCAGGCCACCGGCATGCTGTTCGCCGGAGAGTTCCTGGGCGACATCCGCCGGACGGTCGACGGCGCCTTGCTGCGCGCGCGGGATGCCGGCTTCCAGCTGGTGGTCGACGCGCTGCTCGCGCAGAAGATGCTGATCGGCGAGTTGCAGGACGGCGGCGCGATGCAGGAGTCGATGCCCGAGCCGCAGGACGGCGCGCCCGCCACGCTCGTGGACCTGGCCTACTGGGTCTACCGGCTCCAGCTCGACCTGCTCTTCGGCCGCCTGCCCGGGGCGCTGGAGGCGCGGCGCCGCGCGGAGGCCTGCCGGATGGCGGGCCGCTCCTTCGCCGAGTTCGCCGAGCTGCCGTACTACGGCAGCCTGGCCCTGCTCGCCCAGGCGCATCGCAGCCGGGAGGAGGAGGCCGTGGTCGCGGCGAACATCGCCTTGCTGGCATCGTGGGACGCCGCCTGCACCGAGAACTTCGGCGCGCGGCTGGCCCTGGTCCGCGCGGAGCTGGCGCGCGCGCAGGGGCAGGCCGCCGACGCGCAGCAGCTCTACGCCAGCGCCGTGGCCCGGGCGCGCGAGCAGGACCTGCGGCAGGTCGAGGCGCTGGCCGCGGAACTGGCCGCGGGCTTCTACGCGGGGCTCGGGCGTGACATCGAACACCGCGCCTATCTCCGGCACGCCCTGGGCGCGTGGCAGCGGCTGGGCGCGGCCGCGAAGGTGCGGCAACTGCAGCAGGCCCATGCCCATGTGCTCGCGCCGGACCAGCCCGCGCCGGCAAGCCAGCTCCTTCAGCAGCTCGATGTCCATGCGGTGCTGCGGATCTCGAACTCGCTGGCCAGCGACATCGTGCTCAGCCGCGTCGTCGAGACGGCCATGCGCACCTCGCTGGAAAGCAGCGGTGCCGACTTCGGCGCGCTGGCCGTGCTGCAAGGGGGCGCCTGGCAGGTCCTCGCCAGCGCCAGCGCGGGGCATGGCGGCATCGAGGTGAGGCACGGGCCGACCCCGCTGACCGCGGAGCTGCTGCCGGTCTCCACCCTGCTGACCGTGGCCAGGACGGAGGCGCCGGTCCAGGTCGGGGATGCCCGGGACGAGCCCTCGCTGGCGCATGACGACTACGTGAAGCGCGCCCGGCCGCGTTCGATGCTCGGCGTGCCGATGATGCGCTATGCCCGCTTCATCGGCGTGCTCTATGTCGAGAACAAGCTGGCGCCGCAGGTCTTCACGGCGGCCAGGGCCAGGCTGCTGGAGGTCATCGCGACGCAGGCGTCCTTTGCGCTGGAGAACACGCGGCTCTACCAGGAGCTGTCGGACCAGCACGTGCTGCAGATGCAGACCGACGAGCGGCTGCGCGCCGCCCTGGCCGAGCTGGCGCGTTCGAGCCGGCTCCAGGCGATGGGCGAGCTGGTGGCGTCCATCGTGCACGAGATCGGGCAGCCGCTCACGGCCATCGATACCTCCGCGAGCGCGGCGGGCCGCTGGCTCGACCGGGAAGTGCCCGAGATCGGCGAAGCCCAGGCCATGATCTCCCACGTGAGCCTGAGCGCGAAGCGCGCCAAGAGCATCATCCAGAGCCTGCGCTCGATGGCCCGCAAGACCGAACCCCAGTTCGCGGACATCGATCTCCGCGAGGCCCTGGCCGAATGCGTCAGCCTCGTGGCCGGGCCGCTGGCGGAGCAGGGTGTCTCCCTTCGCAGCGAAGCGCCCGAGCGCCCATGCCGGGTGCGCGCGGACCGGGTCCAGTTGCAGCAGGTGGTCATCAACCTGCTGATGAACGGAGCCGAGGCGATGGCCGGCCAGGCGCCCGACACCCGGCACCTGCGGCTGTGCTGGTCGGGGAGCGCGGCAGGCGCGGTGTCCATCGCGGTCGAGGACGGCGGCGCCGGTCTTTCCGCCGAGGCGGCCCGGCGCCTGTTCGAGCCCTTCTTCACCACGAAGTCGAGCGGCATGGGCATGGGGCTGACCATCTGCAAGTCGATCGTGGATGCGCATGGCGGCGTGCTGGCGTTCCATGCCAGGGCCGAAGGCGGTACCCGCGCGGTGCTCGAGCTTCCTGGCGCGGAACCATCGGTTCCAGGGATCCTGCCGGGTGTATGACTGAACTGGCGTACGCGCAGACATGCGCCCATCCAGCGGTTGGCCACGGCGCAAACCGGCGTATGAGGGCGCGCCCCACTTCGTCTGATTGGGCGCGGACGGCGCCTCTGGTCCCATCAACTCCATCGCGGACACGGCTGGCATGAATCGAAGCGCCACCTGCCGCGTACCGGCGGCGAATCCTTCCCGCCGGGCATCTCAGACCCAAGGAGTTGATGACCATGAACAAGCTGCAATCGTTCCAACCTTTCCGCCTGCTGCCGAACATCCTGCTGACCGTGACGATGGCTTCGGCCCTGACGGGCGCGCTGGTCTCCGTCGCATGGGCGGAGCCGGCGGTGACCCGCGCCGAGGTGATCCAGGACCAAGAGGCCTACCAGAAGTCGGGCCTGGCCGAGATCGAGCGCGACGACTCGCAGTCCCGTGTCGGCTCCGCCGAATGGGCGGCCGCGCGGGCGCG
The DNA here is from genome assembly GCF_001984095.1 of Pelomonas sp. KK5. Taxonomy (GTDB): domain Bacteria; phylum Pseudomonadota; class Gammaproteobacteria; order Burkholderiales; family Burkholderiaceae_C; genus KK5. The sequence goes on along the minus strand of NZ_LYVQ01000043.1, from coordinate 28,213 downwards.
CTATCTGGCCTTGCGCCACATCCCGGGCAACCCGGCGGCAGATCAGCCCCTGACGCGCCAGCAGGTCCAGGCCGACCTGGCGCTGTACCAGGCCTCCGGCCTGGCGAGGGAGGAACTGCTGGCCGACGACGCGCCCGAGGAGACGCCGGCCCTGCTGGCGGCCCGGACCCGCTACGAGGCGCTGAGCATGCCGGGCGCCATGTCGGAGCGGCCCCTGACCCGCGCCGAGGTGGAGGCCGACCTGCTGATCTACCGGGAGTCCGGCCTGGCCGACTTCGACCGGGCCGACGGTCATCCGGCCGGCGTCTTTGCGGCGGAGGAGGCCGCGCGCGCCCGCTACCAGGCGCTGCGCGCGAACGGGCGCTACCAGCAGGTGGTCCAGCAGCTGCGCAAGGACGGCGCGCAGCCGGGCTGACGGGCCAGGGCAGGGGACGCGGGCGATGCCACCGAGGAGCTACATCCGTGCCTTCCTGGACGGGGTGCTGGCGGCCAGCGCGGCCTTCGCGCTGGCTCTGGCCTTCAGCGTCCTGCCCGGCGGTGGGGCCGCCGGGGTGTTCCGGATCGCCGTGTCCTCGCTGCGCCTGACCCTATCCCTTCGTATAGGCGCCGCGCCGGCGCAGACCCCTTCTGCTACCGTGACAATCACGCCTTCGCCAGTCCATCGCTATGCCGTCGCTCTCATCATCCTCGGGCCTGTCCGGCCGGACCCCGCCGAGTCCCCCTGAACTCCGTACCGTCTATGTCGTCGATGACGAGGAGCTGATCCGCACCTCGCTGCAGGGGCTGCTGAGATCGATGCAACTGGACGTGCGCACCTTCGGTTCGGCCGAGGAGTTCCTGCTGGCCCCGAAGGTGAGCGGGCCCGCATGCCTGGTGCTGGACGTGCGCCTGCGCGGGGAGAGCGGCCTGGCCTTCCAGCAGTCGCTGGCCCGGCGCGGGCTGGCGCACCTGCCGGTCATCATCATGACCGGGCACGGCGATGTCGCGATGACCGTGCAGGCCATGAAGGCCGGGGCGCGGGACTTCCTGGAGAAGCCGTTCCGGCAGCAGGAGATGATCGACGCGGTCATCGGGGCGCTCGATGCCGATGCGCGCCGCCTCGCGGCCGAACGCTCGCTGGACGAGCTGCGTTCGTGCTGGGCCGAACTGACGCCGCGCGAGCGCGAGGTGCTCGGCCATGTGGCGGCCGGGCGCATGAACAAGCAGATCGCTGGCGACATGGGCATCGCCGAGATCACGGCCAAGATCCACCGCGGCCAGGGCATGCGGAAGATGCGTTCCCGCTCGGTGGCCGACCTGGTGCTGAAGATGCAGGCGCTGGATGTCGTCCGGCGCGTTGTCTGAGGCATCGTCCTGTGAAGTCCGACCCTGCCGCCCGCATCGTCGTCTCCATCGTCGATGACGACCCCTTCGTCCTGACCGCCGCCAGCAGCCTGGTCCGGTCCTTCGGGTGGCAGGCCAAGGCCTTCGCCTCGGCTCGCGACTTCCTGGCGGCCGACGTGGCCGGCAGCACCGACTGCCTGATCTGCGACATCGGCCTGGACGACCTGGACGGCATCGCGCTGCTGGCCCGCATGCGGGGCGAAGGCCTGACCGTGCCCACGGTGTTCATCACGGCGCTGGCATCGCAGGGCGTGCGCGAGCGGGCCATGCGCCAGGGCGCCCTGTGCGTCATCGACAAGCCCATCGATGCCGGTGAACTGGAGGCCTGGGTGCACCAGGCCATCTCGGAGGCCCGCAGGCTGTGAGCCGGGACCTCAGGAGGCCATCGGCGCCATGGCCGGACCCAGCGATCCCGGACGGCTGCGGGTGCGGGTCAGGCGGCTCACGGCCGTCATCACCACGCAGTTCAGCGCCAGGCCGATGACGCCGACGTTGACGTCATGGAGCCAGCCCGGGGCGCCCGGCAGCAGCGTGCGGGTGCTCGCGCCGGAGATCAGCGTGGCCGCCACGAAGCCGCTGCCCGCCGCGATGCCGGCGATGGCGCCGAAGCGGTTGGCATGGGGCCGGCCGAGCAAGGCGGCCAGCAGCGAGGGCGCGAGCTGGGTCACGAAGCTGAAGCCCACCAGCAGCAGCGACACGATGCTGGGGCTGCCCCCCAGGGTCAGCGCCACGGCCAGCAGCGTGAGCAGCGGCGAGGACAGGCGTGCCACCCTGGCGAGGTGGGCCTCCGAGCAGCCGGGACGCAGCGGCCGGTAGAGATTGCGGGCCAGCAGCGTGGAGGCCGAGATCAGCATGATCGAGCCCGGCACCAGCGCCGTCAGCATGCCGGCGGCCCCGATCGCGCCGACGAACCACGGATCGAAGGTCTGGATGGACAGCTTGAGCAGCGCCAGGTCGACCTGGCCGCCGGCAAGACCCGGCACCTGCAGCACCGCGGCATAGCCCGCGAACATCGCGAACAGCATCACCAGCGCATACAGCGGCATCACCATCGCGTTCTTGCGGAAGCTGCGCTCGGACTTCGCGGTGAAGACCGCGCTGAACGCGTGCGGCCACAGGTACATGCCCAGGCTCGACACCAGGATCGTCGAGACGTACCAGACGGGGTTGCGTCCCGTCTCGGGCAGCGAGAGGAAGCCCGGGCGGGCGGCCTCGAGCTGCTCGAACATCGACGTGATCCCGCCGTAGTAGTGCACGGGCAGGTAGATGCCGAGGAACACGCACACGGCCAGCACCAGCGCGTCCTTGACGACCGCGGTGAGCGCCGAGCCGTGCATGCCCGAGACCATCACGTAGGTGGACATCACCGCGGCGCCGATCCAGATCGCGGTCGTCGGCGGCAGCGCCCCGTAGGACGTCAGCTGGACGATGATGCCCAGGCCCTTGAGCTGCACGATCAGGTAGGGCAGCAGGGCCACCAGCGCCACGACGGACACGACCAGCCCCAGCGCCGGGCTGCCGTAGGCCTTCGCGAAGACCTCCGCTTGCGTCAGCGCGCCGTGGGCACGCGCGAAGCGCCAGATCGGCGGCAGCAGCCAGTAGGACGCCACGAAGGCCAGGCAGGTGTAGTTGATGATGTACAGCGCCGGGCCGCCCTCTCCGTAGGCGAAGCCGCTGGCGCCGAGGAAGGTGAAGGTCGTGTAGAGCTCGCCGGCCATGAGGACGAACACCAGCAGCGCCGAGAAGCCGCCTCCGCCGACGCTCCACTGCCGCAGGTCCATCTTGACGCCGCGCCGGGCGCGGAAGCCGAGGAACACGGCCAGCGCCATCGGCAGCAGGATGACGATCGATGCGATGTTCATGGTTCGTCGCTGCGGTTGTCCGGATCCAGGCGGTATACGCAGGCCATCACGATGGCGCTGAGCGCCACCCCGGCAATCGTCCAGGCCAGGAAGAAGGGCAGGCCGAACACGAAGGGCCGGACCCGGTTGGCGACCAGGACGCCACCCAGCGTGAAGGCGAAGGGCACGAGCGCCAGCCAGCGATGCATGCGCATGGATCGTCAGGCGGGCGTGCCGCGGGCGGCCAGCGCGCGCAGCACCGCTTCGGGCGCAGCCGGGGCCTCCCACAGGCGCGCGCCGATGGCGTCGTGGATGCCGTTGAGGATGGCCGCCGCCGTGGGGACCAGCGCGGGCTCGCCGATGCCCTTGGCGCCATAGGGGCCGAGCGGCGTGGGGCTCTCGATGAAGAGGGTGGCTACTTCCGGCATGTCGTGCACCGTGGGGATCAGGTAGTCGTGCAGGTTGTTGTGAAGGCCGGGATGGTACTTCTCCATCAGCGCCATGCCGACGCCCTGCGCGACCGCGCCTTCGATCTGGCCTTCGAGCAGGGTCGGGTTCACCACGCGGCCCACGTCGTGGGCCGCGGTGACCCGGCGCACGCGCACGCGGCCGGTCTCGCCGTCGACCTCCACCTCGGCGACCTGGGCGCCGAAGGCGTAGGCGGCGTAGGGCACGCCCTGGCCTTCTGCATCCAGCGAGGTGGTCGGCGGGTCGAAGCTCTCCTCCGCGGCGATCACATAACCCCGAGCATCGACGGGCAGGCCGGCCAGCTCCAGCCGCGCCCCGCCGGCGCTGACCCAGCCTGCGCCGAACGCCACCGGCGCGTCGTCGGCGGCCTCGGCCAGGCGCCTGATCCGGCCGAGCAGCGCCTGGCCGGCGAGGAAGGCGGCGCGGCCGGTGACGAAGGTCTGGCGCGAGGCCGAGGTGCGGCCGCAGTCGGGCGTCAGCTGCGTGTCGGGGCCGACGATCTGCAGCCGGGCCAGGGGCACGCCCAGCGCGTCCGCGGCGATCTGCGGAATGACCGTGTTGGAGCCCTGGCCCGCATCGACGGCGCCCTGGTGCAGCACCAGGCTGCCGTCGGCGCGCAGGCCGATGCGCACCGTCGACGGATTCGTCAGCGCGGTGTTCCCGATGCCGTAGAAGAAGGCCGCCAGGCCGACGCCATGGCGCAGCGCGCCGGGCGCCGCGCCGTTGCGCTGCTGCACGAGCGCCTTCGCGGCCTGCCAGGCCGGCCGCAGCGCCTCCAGGCAGGCGAGCAGGCCGACGCTGTCGGCCAGCACCTGGCCGGTCGGGATGCTGTCGCCGGGCCTCAGCGCATTGAGGATGCGGAACTCGAGCGCATCGATGCCCGCCTGGCGCGCCAGGGCGTCGACGAGCTGTTCCTGCAGCATCATCGTCTGCGGCACGCCGAAGCCGCGGAAGGCGCCGGCCGGGGTGATGTGGGTGTGCACGGCGCGGGCGCGGGCGGCGTAGTGCGGGATGCGGTAGGGGCCGCCCGCATGCACCGGCACCCGGTTCGCGACGGCCGTGCCCCAGGACGCATAGGCGCCGGTGTTGTAGTCGCCCTCGAAGGCCACGGCGAGGATGCGCCCGGCGGCGTCGGCGGCCATCGTCGAGACCAGGTGGCCCGGGTGCCGCTTGGTCGACGTGGCCATCGATTCCTCGCGCGTCAGCACCATGGCGACCGGTCGGTCCAGGTGCCAGGCGGCGATCGCGAGCAGGGGCTGCACGGTCAGGTCCAGCTTGCCGCCGAAGCCGCCGCCGACGGCGGTCGGGACCACGCGCACCTGCTCCTTCGGGACGCCAAGGATGCGCGCCAGGTCGGCCCGGTGCGGATGCGGGGACTGCGTCGTCGAATGGACCTCGACCGTGTCGCCGACGCGCCGCGCCCAGCCGGCTTCCGGCTCGATATAGGCGTGCTCGACGAAGCTGGACTGGAAGGAGGCGCTGACGACATGCGCCGCATCCGCGATCGCAGCCGCTGCGTCGCCGCGCACGACCTGGCCCTGGATCAGCAGATTGCCGGGACGGTGCTCGTGCAGCAGCGGGCTGCCCGGTGCGGTGGCGCCGGCGATGTCGGCCAGCGCGGGCAGCGGCTGCCAGGACACCGGGAATGCCGCCATGTCGAGCGCCAGCAGCGCGTCGCGCTCGCCGGCGATCAGCGCCACCGCCTCGAGATGATGCCGCGCCTCCTGCGCCGGCAGCACCGGCTGGTCGGCGTAGGGTGTCGCGACGCCGTGGACGTTCTCGCCGGGCACGTCGGCGTGGGTGAGCACCCGTTGCACGCCCGGGTGCTCCCGCACGAAGCGATCGAGGTCGCCGAAGGCGAAGCGGGCGCGGGGATGGGGACAGCGCACGGCGCGCAGGTGGAGGCTGTCGGGCGGGAAGCCGTCGGCGCCGAAACGCTGGCTGCCGTCCACCTTGCCCCGGCCGTCCAGGCGGGTGACCGGCCGCCCGACCTCCGGCCCGCCGGGGATGGCCGGGCAGGGGCGGCGCGGCGCCGCGCCGGTGCCGACCTCGGTGACCGCATCGACGATCTTGCGGTAGCCGGTGCAGCGGCACAGCACGCCGTCGATCGCGGCCGCTGCGCTGGCGCGGTCGGCCACGCGGCCCGCGTCGATCGCCGCGGCGGAGGCCATCAGCATGCCGGGGATGCAGAAGCCGCACTGCACGGCCTGGTGGGCCAGGAAGGCCTCCTGCAGCCTGCTGCCGCACGGGCTGGCGGACGCGAGGCCCTCGATGGTCAGCACGCGCCGGCCGGTCAGCTGCCCGGCGGGCAGGATGCAGGCATAGCGCGGTGCGCCGTCCACCAGGATGGTGCAGCTGCCGCAGTCGCCCTGGCCGCATCCGAGCTTGGTGCCGGTGAGGCCGAGCCCGTCACGCAGGAAGTCGATGGCCCGCGCGGACAGGTCGCCGGGAGCGTCGTGGCGCTGCCCGTTGACTTCGATCCATGTGCCTTCGTTCCCCATAGGCTCCCTCATGCCCCGTCCTCCATGCATCGCGCGAGCGCGCGCCGGATCGCCACGCGCGCCTGTCCGAGGCGCTGGGCCGCGCTGCCGCGGCAGTCGTCGATCGGCGCCAGTTCCCCGAGCGTCGCCGCCTGAGCGGCGTTCGGCAGTTCCCCGGCGCGCAGGCCCTCCATGGCGGCCTCCAGCGAGCGCAGCCGCACCGGCACCTCCGAGGCGCCGCCGACGGCCACCAGCGCCTGGGCCAGCACGCCCTGCGGCTGCCAGCGCAGCAGGACCGCCGCCGACACCACAGCAAGCGCCGTGCCGTCGCGGTTGGCGAGCTTGACGAAGGCCGAGGGCTGGTCCGCCACGGATGCATCGAAGAGCACGGCGCACAGGATCTCGTCGGGCCTCAGCGCGGTCGATCGGCGACCGAGGAGAAACTGTTCCAGCGGCAGCCGGCGCACGCCGCCCAGGCTGGCCAGCTCGACGCTGGCGCCGAGCGACAGTAGCGCGGGCACGCCATCGGCGACCGGCGAGGCGTGGCACAGGTTGCCGCCGATCGTGCCCTGCAGGCGGATCTGCAGCGAGCCGATGCTGCGGGCCGCCTCGCGCAGCGACGCGGGCAGCCGTTCGGACCGGTCGATGGCATCCCATGACGTGGCCGCGCCGATGCGCAACTCGTCGCCCTGCCGCGAGATGCCGCGCAGCGTGTCGATGCGGCTGATGTCCAGCCAGTCGGCCCGCTCCGAGGGCGCCCCCGGCTCGGCATAGCAGTCCGTCGCGCCGCAGACGATGCGCAGCGGCCGGCGCGCCAGCTGCTCCAGCGCGCTGTCGAGATGAGGGGCTCGGAAGTAGTTCATGCCTTGACGACTCGCAACACGCTGTCGATGACGAAGGCCTCCCACTGGGCGACCGCCTCGGGGCTGTCCAGCGACTCGCCGAGGAAGGCCGACATCGTGTAGCGGTTGGAGGTATGGAAGTAGGCGGTGGAGACGATCAGCAGGTAGAGGTCGCGGGGCCGGAGATCGCTGCGGAACAGGCCCTGGCTCGCGCCGCTCGCGAGGATCCTGGCGATGAGGTTGACCGCATGCGAGGAGAACTCCGGCGCCCTCGGCGACTTGGACACGTGCTTGCCCTTGTGGAGGTTCTCGGTGTTGAGCAGCGTGACGAAATCCGGATGGCGCCGGTAGTAGTCCAGCCTGAAACGGATGGCCGTCTTCAGCGCCTCCACCGGATCGCTGGCGTCCGGCGCGAACCGGGCCTCGGCCTCGTCCATGCGCTGGTAGATGCCCTCCAGCACCGCGATGAACAGGCCCTCCTTGTTGCCGAAGTAGTAGTAGATCATCCGGTCGTAGGACTTCGCCAGGCGGGAGATCTTCTCGACGCTGCCGCCGTCGTAGCCGTAGCGGGCGAACACCTTGGTCGCCGCGCGCAGGATGCCGTCGCGCGTGGACTGCGCGGCGGCTTCGCGGACGCCGGTGCCGCGCACGGCTCTGATCTGCTTGGTCTGGGTCATCTCGGTGCGGTGCTCTGCATGTAGCAAACGCTACATGAACGGCCAAATCATACACACCTCGCGGGTCAAACCTTGGTATGAGCCGCGGAGCCGAGCGTTCAATTTCCCCGGGCCCATGACGCTGGTCTGATGGCGGACATCCACCACAGAGAGGCTCTTCATGACCTACCGCTTCATCCGCGCCATCGCGTTCTCACTGCTTGCCGCCACCGCAACCCTGCCTTCCTTCGCCAAGGAGACGGCGGCAGCCGACAAGCCCACCATCGTGCTGGTCCACGGCGCCTTCGCCGATGCGTCGAGCTGGAACGGCGTCATCGGCGAACTGCGCGACAAGGGCTATCCGGTCGTCGCGATCGCCAATCCGCTGCGCAGCCTGTCCGGCGATGCGCGCTACACGGCCAGCATCCTGGACCGCATCCCCGGTCCGATCGTCCTGGTCGGCCATTCCTACGGCGGCTCCGTCATCAGCAACGCGGCGCTGGGCAAGGACCGCATCAAGGCGCTGGTCTTCGTCTCGGCCTTCGCTCCCGAGAGCGGCGAGTCCGTGGCGGCGCTTGCCGGCAAGTTCCCGGGCAGCACGCTGGGCGATGCCCTGGCCGCCCCGGTCCCGGCGCCGGAGGGCGGCGTGGATCTCTACATCGAGCAGGACAGGTTCCGCGCGCAGTTCGCCGCCGACGTGAACGCCAAGGCGGCGCGCCTGATGGCCGTGGGCCAGCGCCCGATCGCCGAGGGTGCGCTCCAGGAGCCCAGCGGCGGCTCCGCATGGAAGGCCATTCCGTCCTACTTCATCTACGGCTCGGACGACAGGAACATCCCGCCCGCCGCGATGGCCTGGATGGCCGAGCGGGCCCACGCCAAGGCGGCCGTGGTCGTCGCGCATGCCTCGCACGTGCCGATGGTCAGCCATGCCCATGAGGTCGCCGCGCTGATCGAGGCCGCCTCGCGCGCCGAACGCTGAGCGCCGCCATCCCCAACCCACTGCACACCATCATGACCATCGAAACCAACCGCCGTTCCTTCCTCTCGCTGGCCGCGGCCGGCAGCGCGGGCGTCGCCCTGTCCGGCCTGGCGGGCCGCGCGAGCGCCCTGGTCCCGGGCGAAGCCTTCGGCCCCATCCGCCAGATCCGGGCGGGCCTGCTGGACGTGGGCTATGTCGATCTGGGCCCGCGCGACGGCCCGCCCGTCATGCTGTTCCACGGCTGGCCCTACGACATCCACACCTACGAGCAGGTGGCCCCCCGCCTGGCTGCGCAGGGCTTCCGGGTCATCGTCCCGCATCTGCGCGGCTATGGCAGCACACGCTTCCTCTCGGCATCGACCCTGCGGTCCGGCCAGCAGACGGCGCTGGCCGCCGACACCATCGCCCTGATGGACGCGCTGGGCATCCGCAAGGCGATCATGGCCGGCTGCGACTGGGGCGCGCGCAATGCCTGCGTGGTCTCCGCGCTGTGGCCCGAGCGCTGCCAGGCGCTCGTCTCGGTCAGCGGCTTCCTGGTTCTCAACCCCGCGACCGTGCTGACGCCGCTGCAGCCGGCCGACGAGTTCAGCTGGTGGTACCAGTACTACTTCGCCACCGAGCGCGGCCGCATCGGCTACGAGAAGAACCTGAAGGCCTTCGCACGCTTCATCTGGCGCCAGGCATCGCCGAAGTGGAACGTCGACGATGCCACCTTCGACCGCTGCGCCGAGAGCCTGGTGAACCCCGACCAGGTCGCCATCGTCATCCACAACTACCGCTGGCGCGTCGGCGCGGCCGAGGGTGATCCGCAGTACGACGCGCTGGAGGCCAGGCTGGCCAAGGTGCAGTCGGTCGCGCTGCCTTCGATCACGCTCGAGGGCGACGCCAACGGCGCACCGCATCCCGCGCCGGCGGCCTATGCCTCGCGCTTCACCGGCAGGTACGAGCACCGCAATCTCGGCGGGGGCATCGGGCACAACCTGCCGCAGGAGGCCCCCGAGGCCTTCGCCCAGGCGATCGTCGACGTCAGCCGCTGGTGAACCCGGCAAGACCTGACCCCTTCATGCCCGACCACATCCAAGGACTCCACATGATCCGCATCATCGACAAGGTGCTCTACACCGCCTCGACCGTCACCACCGGCGGCCGCGAAGGCTCCGGCGTCTCCAGCGACGGCGCCCTCGACGTCCGCCTGAGCACGCCCGGCTCCAACGGCACCGGGACCAATCCCGAGCAGCTGTTCGCCGTGGGCTACTCCGCCTGCTTCATGGGCGCGATGCGTCGGGTGAAGACGCCGGACGGCGTGCGCGTGCCCGACGACGCCTCGATCCAGGCCGAGGTCTCGCTGGGCCTGGCGGCCGATGGCGGCTTCGCGCTGAGCGCGAAGCTGCACGTCATCCTCCCGGGCCTGAGCGAGCAGCAGCAGTGGGCGCTGGTGGACGGCGCGCACCAGCTCTGCCCGTACTCGCAGGCGACGCGCGGCAATATCGAAGTCGCGTTCACCGTCGCCTGAGATCAAGCGGCCGCCATGCCGGCTCAGGAGTTCATCGACATGAAGCAAGTCAAAGTGACCATCGAGAGTGCCGGGCTCCGCCTGGCCGGCGTCCTCCGCGTGCCCGAGGGCGCGGGCGGGACGCGGCGCCCGGCCATCGTGGTGGGCCATCCTGCCGCGGGCGTCAAGGAGCAGACCGCGGCGCTCTATGCCGGCCGGCTGGCGGAGGCGGGGTTCATCACGCTGACCTTCGACACCGCCACGCAGGGCGAGAGCGAGGGGCAGCCGCGCGGCGTGGAGGATCCCGCCCGCCGCGTCGAGGAGTTCAAGGACGCGGTCTCCTTCCTGCTGACCCAGAGCATCGCCGGCGTGGCCTCCGTCGGCGTGCTCGGCATCTGCGCCTCGGGCGGCTACTGCATGCCGGCCGCGGCCACGGACCACCGCATCCGCGCCGTGGCGGCCGTCAGCCCCGTCGATATCGGGACGCAGTTCCGGGCAGGGGCGGACGGGCGGCAGGATCCCGCCGTCCTGCAGGCCCTGCTGTCGCAGGCCGCGGTGGCCCGCACTGCGGTGGCCTTCGGCCTGGCGCAGGGCGCGCTGCCGCTCTTTCCTCCGGACGAGGAGACGGCCCTCCAGGGCGGTGCCCATGTGCACGAAGGCTGGGCCTACTACAGCACCGTGCGCGGCCAGCACCCGAATGCCGCGCGTGCCTTCGCCTGGCAGAGCGTCGGCGCCATCGCCTGGTTCGATGCGTTCAGCTTCGTGGACCTGATCGCGCCCAGGCCCCTGCTGATGATCGTCGGCTCCGAGGCCGTGACGCGCTGGATGGCCGAGGAGGCCGTCTCGCGCGCGCTGCAGCCGAAGGAGCTGTTCGTGGTCGAGGGCGCATCCCATGTGGGCCTCTACGACGAGTCCGCCGCGCTGGCGCTCGCCGTGGCGCGGCTGGTCGAGTTCTTCGGGCTTGCGCTCGGCACCGGAGAGGCCCATGTACAGCATTGACCGGGCCTATGTCGACGGCCGCTTCGTCCGCCCCCACGGGCAGGAGCGGATGGAGCTGGTCAGCCCGACCACGGGCGATGCCATCGGTGAGGTCGTGCTCGGCGACGAGACGGATGCCGTGCAGGCCGTGCTCGCGGCGACAGCCGCCGCGCCGGCATTCGCGGCCACCGGCAGGGCCGAGCGCCTGGACCTGCTCGAGCGCCTGCATGCCAGCGTCATGGCGCGCTCCGCGGAGTTGCGGGATGCCACGATCGAGGAATACGGCGGGCCGCTCGCCCGCTCGACCTGGGTGTCGCGCGTCGCGGCGCAGACCTTCCTCGACGCGGCCGCCACGCTGCGGGACTACGAGTTCGAGCGCATCGCGGGCCGCTCGCGGCTGGTGATGGAGCCGGTCGGCGTCTCCACGCTGATCACGCCATGGAACAGCGCCGCGGGCAGCATCTGCGGCAAGCTGGCCATGGCCCTCGCGGCGGGCTGCACGACGATCATCAAGCCCAGCGAGCTGAGCGCGCTCCAGAGCGACATCGTCGCCCGTGCGATCCACGACGCCGGCTTGCCGCCGGGCGTCGTCAACATGGTCCATGGCCGGGGCTCGGTGCTCGGCGGCGTGCTCTGCACGCATCCGGGCGTGGCCAGGATCTCCTTCACCGGCTCCACCGCGACCGGCAAGGCGATCGCGGCCATGGCCAACGAGAGCGTCAAGCGGGTGAGCCTCGGGCTGGGTGGCAAGTCCCCGACCCTGCTGCTCGACGACGCCGATCTCGACACGGCCATCCCGGGCGCCATCGTCGCGGCCTTCCAGAACAGCGGCCAGGCCTGCATCGCCGGTACACGCCTGCTGGTGCCGCAGGCCCTGCTGGCGGAGGTGCTGGCGCGCGTGAGATCGGCCGTCGGGCAGATGGCGGTCGGCGATCCGGCGGACCCGCGGACGCAGATCGGGCCGATGGTCAGCGCGGGCCATTTCGAGCGCGTGCAGCGCTACATCCGCCGCGGCGTGGAGGAGGGGGCGACGCTGCTCGTCGGCGGGCCCGGCCGGCCCGACGGCCTCGCCAGGGGCTTCTTCGTGAGGCCCACCGTCTTCGCCGATGTCAGGAACGACATGGAGATCGCCCGGGAGGAGATCTTCGGCCCGGTGCTCTGCATCCTCGCGTACCGCAGCGAGGACGAGGCCGTGCAGATCGCGAACGACACGCCCTACGGGCTGCACGGCTATGTGTTCTCGTCCGACCCGGCGCGGGCCGATGCGATCGCGCGCCGCCTGCAGGTCGGCCGCGTGGCCATCAACGGCATGCAGCACGACCCGCTGGCCCCCTTCGGCGGCTTCAAGCAGTCCGGCGTGGGCCGCGAGTACGGCGTGCAGGGCCTGGAGTCCTTCCTCGAAACCAAGATCATCATGGAGCCGCCAAATGAACGATCTGCATCGTGACGCCGTGCGCCTGGGCCTGGTGTCGGTCCTCGTCGCGGCCGTCGCGGCCGTGATCGCCGGGCCGCTGAAGGCCGATGGCGCCGAGCCGAAGAGGCAGGCCGAGGCCGTCCAGGCTTCGCCCCTCTACGGCGTGACCGTGCCCCAGGGCTATCGGCAATGGCAGCTCGTGGCGCCTGCGCTGGAGGCCGGCGACCTGAACGAGCTGCGGGCGGTGCTGGGCAATGCCACGGCGATCACCGCCTACCGCAAGGGCGGGCCGCCGTTTCCCGACGGCACCGTGCTCGTCAAGCTGGCCTGGAAGCACGTGCAGTCGCCCGAGTTCGCCACCGCGCTGGTGCCCGGCTCGCCGACCACCGTGCAGGTCATGGTCAAGGACTCGCGGCGCTACGCGGCGACCGGCGGCTGGGGCTTCGGCCGCTTCGTCGACGGCAAGCCCGCCGACCTCGCCCAGCACCAGACCTGCTTCGCCTGCCACGCCGCGCTGGTCAAGGACCGCGACTACGTCTTCACCCGCCTCGCGCCCTGACCGGCGCCCCGCATCAACAAGGACAACCTCATTCATGAGCACGATCACCACTTCCGACGGCACGTCCCTCTTCTACAAGGACTGGGGGCACGGCCAGCCCGTCGTCTTCTCGCACGGCTGGCCCCTGAGCAGCGATGCCTGGGAGGACCAGATGATGTTCCTGGCCCAGCGGGGCTACCGCGTCATCGCCCACGACCGCCGGGGCCACGGCCGCTCGCACCAGCCCTGGCAGGGCAACGACATGGACACCTACGCCGACGACCTGGCCGCTCTGCTGTCCGCGCTGGACCTGCGCGAGGTCGTGCTGGTCGGCCATTCGACGGGCGGCGGCGAGGTGGCGCGCTACCTGGGCCGCCATGGCAGCGCGCGCGTTGCCAAGGCGGTGCTGGTCGGCGCCGTCCCGCCGACGATGATGCGCTCGGAGGCCTATCCGGACGGCCTGCCCCCGGAAGTGTTCGACGGCATCCGGGCGGGCGTCGAGGCCGATCGCTCCCAGTTCTACAAGGACCTCACGGTCCCGTTTTTCGGTGCCAACCGCCCGGGCTCGCAGGTCACGCAAGGCATGCGCGACGCCTTCTGGCTGCAGGGCATGCAAGGCTCGCTGAAGAGCCAGCACGACTGCATCCGGCAGTTCTCGGAGACGGACTTCACCGCCGACCTGAAGGCGATCGACATCCCCACGCTGTTCATCCATGGGGACGACGACCAGATCGTGCCGATCCAGCATGCGGCCGAGCTGGCCGTCCGGCTGGTGCCGCAGGGCCGGCTCAGCATCTACGACGGCGGACCGCACGGCCTGGCCGCCACGCACAAGCAGCGGCTCAACGCCGAACTGCTGGCCTTCATCGAGGAATGAGCCATGACGCGCTACATGACCCATGCCAACGGGGCGCCGGTGGCGGACGACCTCGACATCCAGACCGCCGGCCCCCGCGGCCCGGCACTGCTGCAGGACATCTGGCTGCTCGAGAAGCTGGCCCACTTCGACCGGGAGGTGATTCCCGAACGCCGCATGCACGCGAAGGGCTCCGGCGCCTACGGCACGTTCACGGTCACCCAGGACATCACGCGCTTCACCGCGGCCAGGCTGTTCTCGCGGATTGGCCAGCAGACGCGGACCTTCGTCCGCTTCTCGACCGTCGCCGGCGAGCGCGGCGCCGCGGACGCCGAGCGTGACATCCGTGGCTTCGCCGTGAAGTTCTATACCGAGGAAGGCAACTGGGACCTCGTCGGGAACAACACGCCGGTCTTCTTCATGCGCGATCCGCTGCGCTTCCCCGACCTCAACCATGCGGTGAAGCGCGACCCCCGCACCCATATGCGCAGCGCCCGCAACAACTGGGACTTCTGGACCCTGCTGCCCGAGGCCCTGCACCAGGTGACCATCGTGATGAGCGATCGCGGCATCCCCGACGGCTACCGGTACATGCATGGCTTCGGCAGCCATACCTTCAGCTTCGTCAACGCGGCCGGCGAGCGCCACTGGGTCAAGTTCCACCTGCGCAGCGGCCAGGGCATCCGCAACCTCAGCGATGCGCAGGCCGAGGCCCTGATCGGGCGGGATCGCGAAAGCGCGCAGCGGGACCTGTACGAGGCCATCGAGCGCGGCGACTTCCCGCGCTGGACGCTGCATGTCCAGCTGATGTCGCAAGCGCAGGCGAAGGCCTGCCCGTTCAACCCCTTCGACCTCACCAAGGTCTGGCCGCATGCGGACTACCCGCTGCAGGAGGTCGGCGTCCTCGAGCTCAACGAGAACCCGGCCAACTACTTCGCCGAGGTGGAGCAGGCCGCCTTCTCGCCGGCCCATGTCGTGCCCGGCATCAGCTTCTCGCCCGACCGGATGCTGCAGGCCCGGCTCTTCAGCTACGGGGACGCGCTGCGCTACCGGCTCGGCGTCAACTTCCAGCAGATCCCGGTCAATGCGCCGCGCTGCCCCGTCCACATGTTCCACCGGGACGGCGCGATGCGCGTGGACGGAAACCAGGGCGGCACACCGGGCTATGCGCCCAGCAGCGCCGGCCACTGGCAGGCGCGGCAGCGTCCCGATGCACCGCCGCTGGCGCTGGAGGGTACGGCCAGCCACTGGGACCACCGCGAGGACGAGGACTACTACAGCCAGCCCGGCCGCCTGTTCCGCCTGATGAGTGCGGACCAGCAGCAGCGCCTGTTCGAGAACACCGCGCGCAGCCTGCGCGGCGCCGGCGAGGAGATCCGGCAGCGCCACGTCGAGAACTGCCGGCGCGCCGATCCGCGTTACGGGGCCGGCGTCGCCGCGGCCCTGCTCGCGGACTAGCCCCCGGCCCGGCCCCTGACGATTCCCAGGACAAGGAGGTGTCCATGTTCAGCTTCTTCGATGGCCTGCTCGTCGCGGCCGACCCGCGAGTGTGCGAGTCCACGGTTCGCTACGTCTTCGGCCTGATCTGGCCCCGGGCCTGCATCGACTGCGTGCGGGGGGCTGACTGCTTCGTGGTCGGCGTCTGCGAGGACGAGCTCCGGCACACGGTGCGCGTGCCCTTCGAATTGCTCGGCTTCAACGAAGGCCTGGCGCTGGTGCGGGCGGTGTACCGCTCGGGAATCCCGGGAACGCTGCGCCGCGCGAGTGCGGCGCAAGCCGTTTCGCTCTGATCGGCCTGCACGGCATCTCGATCAGGAAGTGCCCTCGTTCCCGAGCAGCTCGATGCGGTAGTGGGTGCGCCAGGCCTGGCCGGGCGCCAGCGCCACCAGCTGCGGCTTGGCGGCCAGCGCCAGCGGCGCGTTCGCATCATCGTCATGGCCGAACCACGGCTCGATGCAGACATAGCCGGCGCCCGGCCTGGCCCACAGGCCCAGGTGCGGGGCGGCACCGGTGTGCAGGCGCAGGCGCGGGCCCCGGGTGCGGTGGATCAGGGTCAGGTCTTGCGAGCGGACCTGCTTGAAGATCAGCGCGTCGCGCTCGAACAGGCGCGGGCCGAGGGTCACGCAGCGTGGCGGGTCGAAGGCGAAGGGCTCGGGTCGCGTGGCCAGCAGCGCGCCGTCGAGGCGGAAGGCCTGCGGCAGCTCCTCGGCATCGAAGGCCACGCGCCAGTCGTCCAGCGCCCCGTCCAGCGCGAAGGCCGGATGCGAGCCGAGGCCGAAGTGCATCGCGCGCTCGGCCTCGCGGTTCAGCACCTCGTAGCCGACGCGCAGGCTGCGCTCTCCCAGGGCGAAATCCACGCGGAGCCGGAAATCGAAGGGGAAGGCCTCGCGCGTGGCGGGGCCGGCGTTCAGCTCCAGCGTCAGCGCGTCCTCGCGCTGTTCGACGGTATCGAAGGCCAGCGCGTCGGCGAAGCCGTGGATCTTCATCGCGTGCCAGCGGGCCCCGAGCTGGTGGCCGCCGTCGCGCAGGCGCCCGACGAAGGGGAACAGGACCGGCGCGGCGTGGGGCCACAGGCCGGGGCCGTCCTGCCACAGGACTTCGCCGCCGCCGGCGCCGCGAAGGCTGCGCAGCTCGGCGCCGAGCGGGTCGACGGCGGCGCTGGCGGCGCCGTGGTTCAGCTGCAGAAAGGCCTGCGGGATCATCCTGCCGCCCGTTCCCCCAGCGCCAGGTCGGCGGTCATCTCATGGGCCAGCGCGCCCACCTCGCGCTGCAGGACATCCACGCCCAGTGCGGCGGGCACCAGCAGCTGCGCCTGCACCTTGAAGCTGGGCTTGCCCGACGAGCCGCCGTGGACGATCTCGGTATGGATGTTCTCGATGCTGACGCCCCGCTCGGCCAGCAGGCGCGTGAGCTGGCTGACGATGCCGATGCGGTCGTCCGCGACCAGCGAGAGCTCGACGCTGCGCAGCGTGCCCGGCACGTCGCCGGCATCGCTCTTGGCCACGGTGAGCCGCAGGCCGGTCGACTCCAGCGCCTGCAGGGCGGCCACCAGTGCGTCGGCCTTGTCGCTGGGCACCTCGAAGTGGACCATGCCGGCGAACTCGCGGGCGAAGCGGCCCAGGCGGCTGGCCGCCCAGTTCGCGCCGTGGCGCTGGGCGCGATCGGCCAGCAGGCTGACGATGCCGGGCCGGTCCGGCCCCATGATCGTGACGACGACCGCGCTCATCGCCGGCGCCGCGTCCTCGGTCATCACGACCGAGCGGCGGATCATCGGCGCCCGGGTGGCATGGCGTTCGTCCTGCACGCGGGCGGGCAGCGAGCCGTGGAGCCGCGCATGCCGGGCGACCTCGGTCAGCAGCTTCAGGCCCATCGGCGCGAGCGCGCGTTCCCAGAGCTCGCGCGCCGACTCGCCCGCGCCGACGAAGCACCAGTCCTGCGCGGCGATGGCGCCGGCGTCCCAGCCGTCGGCCAGGTGGTAGACCGAGCCGCCGGCGATCGGATCGCCGGACAGGATCGTCCACTCGACGGCCGCGATGCCGCGGTGCCGCGGCAGCAGCGAGGGGTGGTAGCCGACGCCGCCCAGCCGCGAGCGCGCCAGCGCCTCGTGGCTGACACGGGCATGGGTGTGCGCGGCGATGATCAGCTCGGTGCCCTCGGCGATCGCCTCGCCGGGCACGAGCCGCGGGTTGCCGAGCACATGCGGCTCGATGCCGGCGGCGCGCGCCGCCAGCGCCAGTCGGTCATCGGCCGCGGGCGCGACGACGCTCGTGATCTCGATCTCCGGCTCCTGGCGCAGCGCCTGCAGCACCGAGGCGCCGAAGAAGCGGGATCCCACCAACGCACATTTCATTCGAGGACTCCATCCGGTGTTCCTGGGGCGCGTGCATTGTGCGTGATGTCGCGCCACCGGCAGCCGTCACTCGACCGCCTGGACCACCGGGCACGCGTAGTCGCGGCCGACCATCGCACGCGCGAACATGTAGTTGACGCGACCGCGCTCGCTCACGCTGTCCAGGTCCACGCGACCGTCGGCGTCGCAGGGGAATGCATAGCCGTGGCCTGCGTTGAACAGCGAGGAAAAGCGGATCTCGAACCCCGGCTCGCGGCTTGCCGGGTAGCTGGTCGATGCTTGCATGGCGGTCTCCAGGGAGCCTTGTCCAGGGCACCCAATCTAGGCAGCGCAGCTCAACGCAGGATGAACCTGACCTGACGATCCGTTCAGCTTCGTCGGGTCACCGCTGCCGCGGCGCCGCCTCGAAGTTCGCCTGGACCCGGCGCTGCAGATAGTCCTGCGCGGTGATCGGCTCGTACCGGCCGCTGCGGCTCGTGATCATCACGTCGCGGTTGGCCTGGGCGAAGAAGGCCAGGCTGTAGCGTGCGCCCTGGTACTCGTCCGGCCGCGGGTTCTTGACGCGATGGAAGTTGGACTGCAGCTGGTCGTCGCTCCAGCGCATCAGCATGTCGCCGATATTGCAGGTGATGATGTCGTCGGCCGGCTCGACCGGCGTCCAGCGCTGGTCCTCGAGCTCCTTGCCGGGCAGCACCTGCAGGCCGCCCTGGCCGGCGCGCTGGAACAGCAGCGTCAGGCAGTCGAAATCGGTGTGCGCGCCGGCGCGCCACAAGCCGAGCTGCTCGCGCTGCGCGGGGTCGATCGCGAAGTAGTGCAGCAGCCGCAGCGTGCTCTGGTAGCTCGGCACCGAGGGCTCGTGCGCGCGGGTGAAGAAGTCGGCGTCGAGCTCCATCTTCATCGCCAGGCAGGAGAGGATGCGCATCGCCACCTGCCAGGCCTGCGCCTCGAAGGCGAGCAGCGTCTCGCGGAAGCCCGGCAGTTGCGCTTCCTCGGGCCAGAGGCCGGCCATGTGCGGCCGCGTGATCTGGTAGGACTCCTTCTGGTCCGGCGTGCGGGTCGAGGGCCGCACCTGCGCGCGGCTCTCCCAGCCCGCATTGACCTCGCGGCGCAACGGGTGGCGGCCCTTCACCTCGTCGGGCAGCGCGAAGAAGGACTCGGCCATCGCGAAGGCCGCGTCGATCTCCTTCAGTGCGATGCCATGGTGGGTGACCTGGAAGAAGCCGATGTCGGTGGCGGCGGACCAGAGCTGCTCGGCGATCTCGGGCTTGCGGCGCTCGAAGTCCGAGAGATCGATGCGGCGGATCTCGCGCTCGCTCGTCTCGGTGCCCATCGCGCCCATGCGCGTTTCCTTGTTCAGTTCGTTCAGCGAGTACATGGTTTTCTCTCTCAGACCTTCCAGAAATCGTGGTGAGGCGCGGCGGCCTCGTCGAGCAGCGCGGGGCCGATGGCCTCGATCGCGTGGGGTGCGGCGGCGAACACGTCGCGGCAGGGCATGACGACGTCGCCCGCGCCGGCCTGCGTGGCGCGGAACTCGCGCAGCGAGACGGCGTCGATGCCGAAGACGACGCGGCGGACGTTCGACCAGAAGATCGCACCGGCGCACATCACGCAGGGCTCGCCGGACGAATACAGCGTGGCCGCGGCCAGCAACTCGCGCCCGTGCCTGGGCGAGGCGGCGCGCAGCGCGTTGATCTCGGCATGCGCGGTGCAGTCGCCGGTGGAGGCGTTGTCGTTGACGCCTTCGCCGAGCACCTGCCCGTCGGCGGAGACGATCACGGCGCCGAAGGGGCGGTTGCCGCGGCGGCCGGTGGCGGCGCCCAGCTCGATGGCGCGCCGCAGGTACAGCGCGTCGGTGTCGCTCAGTTCGTTCATGTCGTTCATGGAGGAGACCTTTTCTGTGAAGCGGTGTCAGCGCTGCTCGCTGGCATGCCAGGGCGCCAGCGCGCGGCGCGAGAGCCAGGACATGGCGGCGAACAGCGCCACGCCGGCCGCCGTGATCAGCAGCAGCGCGGCGAACATGCGGGGGATGTCGAGCTGGAAGCCGGCCTGCAGGATCTGGTAGGCCAGGCCCGCGCCCAGGCCGCCGGTGCCGGCGACGAACTCCGCCACCACCGCGCCGATCAGCGCGAGGCCGCTGGAGATGCGCAGGCCGCCGAAGAAGTAGGGCAGGGCGCTCGGCACCCGCAGCCGCATCAGCTGCTGCCAGCGGCTGGCACGCTGCAGGCGGAAGTAGGCGAGCAGGTCCGGGTCGACGCTGCGCAGGCCCAGCGTGGTGTTGCTGATGACCGGGAACAGCGCGACCAGCGCGGCGCACAGCGTCATCGCCGGCACCGGCTCCTTGACCCAGATGATGATCAGCGGCGCCACCGCCACGATCGGCGTCACCTGCAGCAGCACGGCGTAGGGGAACAGCGCCATCTCGATCCGCTCGCTCTGCACGAACAGGAAGGAGATGCCCACGCCCACCACCACCGCCAGCGCGAAGGCCATCAGCGTGACCTGCAGCGTCGCCAGCAGCGCGCCGCCCAGCACCGCCCAACCCTCGGCCAGCGACTGCGCGACGCGCAGCGGCGAGGGCACCAGATAGGGCGGCAGGTCGAGGCCGGTCACCAGCGCCTGCCACAAGGCCGTCAACATGACGCCGATCATCAGCGGATAGACGATGCGCAGCACGGCGGGCCGCATCAGCCAGGGTTGCATCCTGTTCTTCCCGTTCATCGCAGGCCCTCCCCGCTGGCGCGCAGCAGGCTCTCGTGCAGCCGGCGCGCGTAGCGGCTGAACTGCGGCGTGACCATGAAGTCCGGGCTGCGCGGGAAGGGCTCGTCGATGCGGACCTCCTCGACCACGCGGCCCGGCCGCGCCGCCATCACGATCACGCGGCTGGACAGGTAGACCGCCTCGTGGATCGAGTGCGTCACGAAGACCACCGTGAGCTTCTTCGAGCGCCAGAGTTCCAGCAGGTCGGCATCGAGCTTGTGGCGGGTGATCTCGTCCAGCGCGCCGAAGGGCTCGTCCATCAGCAGCAGGTCCGGCTGCGTGACCAGGCCGCGGGCGATGGACACGCGCATCTGCATGCCGCCCGACAGCGCGCGCGGCAGTGCCTCGGCGAAGCCCGACAGGCCCACCTGCGCCAGCGCGTCGCGCACCCGCGCGTCGGCCTCCGTGCGCGGCACGCCGGCCAGGTCCAGCGGCAGGCGCACGTTCGCCTGCACGCTGGCCCAGGGCATCAGCGTCGGCGACTGGAACACGAAGGCCAGCTTGCGGCCGCCGGCCTCCAGCTGCTGTACCGGCTTGCGCCACAGCAGGAGCCGGCCGTCGCTCGGCTCCATCAGCCCGGCCACCAGCTTCAGCAAGGTGCTCTTGCCGCAGCCGGACGGGCCCAGCAGCGTGACGAACTCGCCCTCGGCGATCTCGAGGTCCACGGGCAGCAGGGCCTGGGTGCCGTTGTCGTAGGTCATCTCGGCGGAGAGCACGCTGACGGCGGGCGTCGGCGCCGCCGCCGCGGCGCGCAGCAGCGCCGGATCGGGGTCGGCGATGTTCATGGCAGCACCTTCGCGTCCTTGACGAAGGCCGTGCTGTAGGTCGCGGCCAGCGGCGTGCGTGCGGGATCGATCAGCTTCGCCGCGACGAGGAAGTCCCAGCTCGCCCGGGCCCGCGCATCGGTCATCACGCCGATGCCCTGCGTGGCCGCGTCGCCGCCGGTGACCAGGCCGGTCTCCTTCATCTTCTGCAGGCTGTAGGCGAGCTGCTCGTCGCTCATGTCGGGGTTCGCCTTCCTGATCAGCGCGTTGCCGGGCGCCGGGTCGGCGAGGTAGCTCTTCCAGCCCTCGGCCGAGGCCTTGATGAAGGCGGCGACGACCTGGGCGCGCTTGCGCAGCGTCGCGTCCATGCAGGTGACCGTGGTCGAGTAGGCCGGGAAGCCGCGGTCGCCCAGCAGCAGCACGGTGGCCTTGACGCCGGCTTTCTGGATCGCGAAGGGCTCGGACGTGAGGAAGCCCTGCTGCGCGGCGTTCCTGTCGGCGACGAAGGGCTGGATGTTGAAGGTGTAGGGCCGCGACTGCGCGTCGGTGAAGCCGTAGCGCTCCTTCAGCCAGGGCCAGAAGCTGCGGCCGGCCTGCGGCGCCACGTAGATCGTCTTGCCTTTCAGGTCCTCCAGCTTCTTCACGTCCTCGTGCGCGATCAGCACCGAGGGATCCTTCTGGAAGAAGGCCGCGACGGTGCTCACCGGCACGCCGCTGTCGCGCACCTCGGTCATCTGGATGTCGGTGGAGCCCATCACGCAATCGGCCTGGCCGGCGGCCATGATCTGCACGGCGTTGACCTGCGGGCCGCCCATCCTGATCGTCACGTCGAGGCCGGCCTTGGTGTAGAGGCCCAGGGCCTGCGCCTGGTAGAAGCCGCCGTGCTCGGCCTGGGCGAACCAGCTGGTCATGTAGGTGAACTTCTCGTCCGCGCGGGCCGAGGCCACGGCGCACAGGAGGGCGATGCAAAGGAGGGGGCGCACGCGGCGCGAGGCGATCGAGGACACGGTGGGAACTCCCATCTGAAGACAACGTTGTTCTGCGGCGGCGCCTGTCGGGCGCTGCTGCAGGCCGGTTGTCCGCACTCGGTGAGTGCCTGGGATCAAGAAGAGGAGCCGAATCGACCGCCGAACTCTTGATGGGCACCGCAACGGCCCGGACGAGTCCGGGGCCGCCGCGCCAAATGCGGGCATCAAGAGCAATTTCCGGACGCTGTGGCCATCGATGAGCACCGGGAGGGTGCAGGTCGACAGCGCCAGCGGTGAACGCTTCTACTCTTGCCCGAAGTCTTGCAGGATGCGTGCCAGCTCAGAAGCGCTGGCGGATGCCCAGCGCGTAGCTCGTGCCGCGCTCGTGCCCGGTGATCCTGTCGCCCATGCAGACGGCGTAGACGTCGGTGCGCCTGGAGAGGGCATGGTCGTAGCCCAGCGACAGCGTGCCGCGTGCCTGGCCGTTCAGCGCCACGGCGGCATCGCCGCTCCAGCGCGTGCGGGCGAAGGCGGCCAGCAGCTTGCCGGCGCCCAGCGCGTAGTCGGCGCTGAGGCTCCAGGTGCGGCTGCGCAGCTCGCCGGCGCCGGGCGCGAGATTGCCGTTCGTCGCCTGCTCGTAGTTGGCGTACAGGTGGGCGGCGCCCAGGCCCAGCTTGCCGGACAGCATCCACGCGTCCTGCTGCGCGAAGCCCTGCTTGACCACGCCGACGGTGCCGGCCGTCGGGTTGTCCATGCGCACCCGGTGCACGAAGCCGCCGAGGCCCGATTCGCCGCGCGAGTAGACGAAGCCGGCGCCGATATTGCGGTGCGCGGCCTCGCTGCCGACCTCGCCGAACTGGTAGTTCAGGCTGCCGACGAAGCCGTCGAGATTGGGCGTCATGTAGCGGAGCTGGTTGCTCCAGCCGGTGTCGCCGGCGTTGACCGAATCCCAGCCGGTGCCGTTGTACAGCGGCACGTCGGCGTGGATCACCAGCGGCGAGAACGCGAACGAGTCGCCGAAGGCATTGAACAGCGCCGTGGGCAGGAAGTTCGGCGCGCCGTCGCGGCCGAGGCGCAGGCTGCCGAAGTCGCCCGCGAGGCCGACGAAGGCGTTGCGGCTCCAGAAGGTCTCGTTGCCGTTGAAGCGGCCGGAGGCGCCGGTGTCGTTGCGCAGGTAGGCGTTCAGCTTGAACTCGGCGCGCAGGCCGCCGCCGAGGTCCTCGCGCCCCTCCAGGCCCCACCAGGAGGTGCTCATGCCGCCCGAGTTGACGGCGCTCACCCGCCTGCTGCCCGAGGGCTGGACCGAGCCCGCGTAGGCGTCCAGCAGGCCGGAGAGGGTGATGGCGCTGCCCTGCGCGGACGCAGCGCTGCCCAGCAGGGCCAGCACGGCCCCGACGACGTTCTTTCTCATGTGGATTTTTTTTCCGAATGCGGTGTGGAACCGGCAGGCCCCGGCCCGGCCGGCGGGCCGCGGGGCTGCCGCAGCGGTGCTGCCTACTTCGCGGAGCTTCCCGCGATGCCGCGCAGCGAGGCGGGCCGGGCGCCGCCGAAGCGCTTGAACAGGTAGAAGTACAGCTTGATGTACTGCCCCACGAGGATGGCGTTCATGACCGTGCCCTCGCGGATGAAGTGGGGCTCGCCGAGCGCGGCCAGGCCGATCGCCGCCGACAGGACCAGCAGCGTGCAGTCGAAGCCGGTCTTGATGTTTCCC
The DNA here is from genome assembly GCF_001984095.1 of Pelomonas sp. KK5. Taxonomy (GTDB): domain Bacteria; phylum Pseudomonadota; class Gammaproteobacteria; order Burkholderiales; family Burkholderiaceae_C; genus KK5. Next base: position 4,236 of record NZ_LYVQ01000043.1, on the reverse strand, counting down.
CACTTCCAGCCGGTGCGCTTGAACAGCGTGTTCACGAACATGTCGATGGGCATCAGCACCAGGTTGGCCCGGATCATCAGGAACAGGCCGAAGGCCAGCAGCGCATCGGCCAGCGCCAGCAGGCCGAACTTCGCCGCGTAGGCCTGCATCACGATGCCGTGCGTCAGCGCGAGGTTGACGTCCAGGAAGGCCGCCAGCACGAAGGCCGGGATCAGCGACGCGAAGTTCTTCAGCCTGAAGTCCCTGGGCAGCACCAGCCAGGTCAGGAACAGCATGATCAACTCCAGCATGAAGTTGTAGGTGCCCTGGCTCAGCGGCGCGTAGACCAAGGTCAGCGTGCGCGTGAGGCTGCTCTGCGGCGAGATGCCGATGCCCGCCCGGATCGCCAGGCTCACGCCCAGCGTCAGGATGTAGATGCCGGCGAAGTAGGTGAGCCAGCGCCGCTTCAGGCTGCCGGTGTCGACGATCTCCGCCTCTCGCTCATGGTGGGCCATGTCCATGTCCTTCTCTCCTCGATCGAATTGTGTCGTCATGCATTCCGGGCCGAGTGCCGGGCCGCCCCAAGCCGGCCCGTCTGGCGATGTGCCTGGGGCTCGACGCCCCAGGCATCGCCGTCCCCTCGGGGGACCGGGCAGGCTTGCCCGCGTTCAGCGCGGCGAGCCTGCACGAGGGGTGCCGTTTCAGGCCATGAAGCCGAAGCGGTCCAGCGAGATGAACAGCGTGAGCAGCTTGTTCACGACAGGCTCGCCTTCGTTGCGGTTGCCCATCGCGGCCAGCGCGGCATCGATCTCGCGGGTGGCCTTGAGCAGCTCGGCGAGGCTCATGTCGGCCATCACGCCGTAGATGTCCAGCGGCAGCACCGCCTTCACCGCCCGCTGGTCGGTGACCACGCAGCCGCCCACGTAGCCGTCGACCTGCTGCAGTGCATGGGCCATCTCGGCGCTGTCGTCACCGACCGCGACGAAGTAGGCCTTCGGCGCCGGCCAGAAGGTGGCCACCGCGCCGCGCTCGATCGACACGCCCTTGAACAGGCCGTTGACCACATGCCGCTTGCCGTTCGCGTAGCGCTGCACGACCGAGATGCGGTTCAGCTTCACGCCGTCCAGCTCGGGCACGACGCGGCCGTTCCTCAGCGGCACCCACACCTCCTGGAAGAATTTCTCGTGCCCGCGGCCGTAGACGTCGAACATCAGCACCTTGGCCTGCGTCTCGTCCGCGGAGACCTCGATCGGCACCAGGTCGAGCTGCTGCGGCGCCAGGTCGGCAAGACCTGGCACCGGCGTCTTCGCCATCGCCGAGTAGTCGATCTCCACGCGCTTGAGCATCTTGCGGTCCTGCGCCACCAGCTCCCCGTCCTTGAACACGTAGCGCGGGTTGATCCTGGAGAGGCTGTCGGTGAGCACGATGTCGGCGAAGCGGCCCGGCGTCAGCGAGCCGATCTGGCGGTCCATCTGGAAGGCGCGGGCGGTGTGCAGCGTGGCCATCTTGATCGCCTGGATCGGATCGATGCCCATCTCCGCGCAGAGCGAGACGATCCAGTCCATGTGGCCCTTCGTCAGCACGCGGTCCACCGAGATGTTGTCGGCGCAGAGCTGGAAGTTCTCGGCCGGCCACTTGCGCTTGACGATGGCGCGCAGCATCGTCTTGATCACCTCGGGGCTGCCGACGCCGAACTTGACCTGCGTCTGCAGGCCCCAGCGCACGCTCTTCTCGATGTCGTCCTCCTTCCACACGTCGTGGTTGGAGACCGCGCCGATCGCCGGCATGTAGTTCAGCATCATCGGCGACAGCGTGGTCACGCCCCAGTGCGTGTTCATGAAACCGCCGCGCGCCCGGCCCAGCGCAGACTTGCGGAAGTCGTCGTCGTCGCCCACGCTGTAGGTCAGGTGCGAGAGCTCGCCCAGGCCGATCACCGGCTCCATCTGCAGCAGCGCCTCCGTCACCTCGACCGACACCTTCTTGCCCGGGGCGAAGGCGAACACGCGGTAGGGCAGCTTGTGATGGTCCTTGAACAGGCCGGCCGTGGCCTGCACGGCCTCCGGCCCCGCGGCGCTGACGAAGTCCAGGCACTCGGAGAAGATCGTCGTCGTGCCGCAGGGCACGATCGCCTCGCCGAAGGCCACCGGATGGGCCAGCTGCGCCTCGAAGTGGATGTGGGCGTCGATCAGCCCGGGGATCGCGTAGAGGCCCTGGCCATCGAACACCTCGCGCACCTGGAGCGCCGCCTCGTCGGGGCTCAGCGCGATGATCCTGCCCTCGTGCACGAGGATCGAGCCCGGGTAGACGCTCTCGCTGTGAACGTCCAGGATGTTCAGGTTCTTCAGCAGCAGGTCGGCCTCGGCGCGGCCGTTCAGGATCTCGAAGATGGTCCGGACCTGGCGCTCGTGGGCGGCCACGGATTCTTTGCTCAGCTGGCTCATGCTCTGTCTCACTCTCATCTCTCTTCAATCGGGTCGTTGTTCTGCGCTGCGGCGGACACCATTTGCAGAAGGCCGGTTCACCCCTGAACGCGACGGGTGCCATGACACCCGATTCGACCGCTTCTGAAAAGAATTGTTTTTAGCTCGGACTGTTCTCGTTTCGAGTACGCTCCGGCAGCCAGTTTCCGAGACGCCCGCCATGCTCCATTCGCGCCTGCTGCGCTACATCGACGAGATCGCCCGCTGCGGCTCCATCCGTGCCGCCGGCGAGCGGCTGCACGTGGCGCCGTCGGCGATCAACAAGCACCTGCTGGCGCTGGAGGAAGAGATCGGCGAGCCGCTGTTCGAGCGGCTGCCGCGCGGGCTGCGGCCGACGCCGGCCGGCGAGATCCTGCTGGCGCACGTGCGCACGACGATGCTGCAGTACCGCCAGGCCGAGGCGGAGATCCGCGACCTGAAGGCGCTGCACAGCGGCGAGGTGATCGTCGCGACGATGACGGGCCTGGCCAGCGGTGTCGTCGCGACGGCAGCGGCCAACTTCCACGGCCGGCATCCGCAGATCCAGGTGTCGATCCGCACGATGTCGGCGCGCGAGATCGTCGACGCCCTGGCCGGCGGCGACGCCGACCTGGGGCTGGGCTTCAACCTGCCGCCGTCCGCGCAGCTCGACGGCCTCTGGGAGCAGGACACCAGCCTCGGCGCGGTGCTCTCGCCGGCGCATCCGCTGGCGCGGATGGAGTCGATCCCGCTGGCGCACTGCGCCTCGTACCCGCTGATCTTCGCGGACCGGACGATGCAGATCCACGGCATCATCGCCGACACCTTCGCCGGCGCCGGCCTCAGCGTGCAGCCCGCGTTCCAGACCAACTCGATCGAGACCATGAAGCGGCTCGCCGCGGCGGGCGACGCGATCGCCTTCCTCAGCAAGTTCGACGTGGCGGAGGAGCACCGCCAGGAGCAGCTGGTCTACCGCCAGATCCGCGACCGCGGCTTCAGGCGCAATGTGCTCGCCCTGGTGAGCCGCGAGGGCCACGGCCTGGCCAGCCAGCTCCTGGGCGAGGAGATCATCGGCGTGCTGGCGGGGATGAGTGCGTGACGGGCGGGCGAACCGCCCGCGGCTCAGGCCTGCGCCCGGTGCACGCCGATCCGCGCGAACTGCGCGATGGCATGGGCCAGTTGCTCGGCGCTGATCGGGCGGTACCGCTCGCTGCCCGGCTCGGCGGTGAAGCCGCGCCATTCGGTCTCGGAGCAGGCGGCCGAGCCCAGCTGGCGGTTGAAGATCGTCATGGCCACCGCGGGCGTGAGGGCGGATGCCGCGACCAGTTCACGGAGCTGGCTGTTGGGCGACGGTCCTTCCTCCGCCGGCGTGTCGGACGCGGGCCGAGCCAAGGTTGCCGGGCGTTCTGCGGTTGCGAGCATGGGTACTTCCTCCTGCCTGTCGTTCTAGCGGATTCGCGGGGCACTGGGGTGGCATTGCCCGAGTGCATCCCGCAAATTAGGGGGTAGTCATCAAAAACAAGGACATCCCGTGCTTGCCGGCCGAGCGTGCGGCGTGGCGAGGTGAACTTTCGTCGGGGCAAAAAAAGCGGCCCCGCCCTGGGGCGGAGCCGTGCAAAGTCTCATCGCTGTCATCACGGTGAGACTCCTGCTCAGGGAGGAAAAGCAGGGCCCCGAAGGGCAAGGCCAGTCTAGGGTTTCACGTCAATTTGCAGATGGTTTCCATCCCCCTATCTAGGGAGTGCGCGGCTTCAGTTGGTGGCGCAAGCGAGACTTTTGCCCTGGTCTTCATGGCGGGGCCCGCGCGCTAGCCCCAGAG
>NZ_LYVQ01000042.1 GCF_001984095.1 Pelomonas sp. KK5 | reverse complement strand
CGCCGCGGGCCACCAGCATCTGGCACAGCAGCCGCCAGTCCATCTGCGCGCGCAGGCCCGGTTCCAGCGCCGCCAGCCGCTCCAGCGCCGCCTCGTGCAGCCGCGCGCCGTTCTCGCAGTTGGCCAGGTAGATCTGGCACATGTGGACCATGTGCTGGTTGCCCAAGCCCTGCCAGAGCGACAGCGCCCGCTGGTGCAGCGCCATGCAGCCGTCGAAGTCGCGCCAGTCGTGGCAGGCGAAGCCCTGCATCGTCAGGATGCGGGCCAGCAGGTCGTCGTCGCCGGCGGCGAGGGCCAGGTCATGCGCGGTGCTCAAGCGGTCCACCACGCCTTCGGCCGCATGGCTCAGGCGCCAGCGGGCTCGGGCGGCGGCATACAGCGCCATCGCGCGCCAGGGCGCCTGCGGCGGGCACAGCGCCAGGCCGCGCTCGGCATGGTCGACCGCCTCGCCGCTGCGGCCGGTACTGAACAACAGGGCGCCGAGCACGCTGTGGCCCTGGCCGCGCAGGTCGGCATCCTGGCAAGCCTCGGCCGCCCGCGCCAGGTCGGCCAGGCCGGCGGCCGGCAGGCCCACGGCCTCGAAGGCGCGCCACAGCAGGCACACCAGCCGCACCGCGTCCTGCGGCGCCTCGTCGCGCAGCGCACTGGCCAGCGCGGCCAGCACGTTCGGCGTCTCCTGGCGCAGGGCGGTCAGCGAGGGCGTGGCCGGCAGCGCGGTGGCCCAGGCGATCAGCCAGGCGCGATGGCGGGCAGCCAGGTGCCGCGCGTCCTCGTCCCGCAGTTGCTGCGCCGCGAACTCGCGCACCGGCTCCAGGCAGGTGTAGCGGCTGCGGCCCTCGGCGTCGCGGACGCCCAGCAGCGAGTGGCTGACCAGCTCGTCCAGGCGCAGGCTGATCTCGCCGAGGGGCCGCTCGCAGATCGCTGCAACTGCCGCGGCCGTGAAGCCGCCCTGGAAGACGGTGATCGCCGCCAGCAGCGCAGCCTGGTGCGCATCGAGCAGCCGCCAGCTCCAGGCCACGACCGCCTGCATCGACGCATGCCGCTGACTGTCGGCGTTAGCGCTGCGGCCCCGCGAGCTGCGCGCCAGCAGGGCCAGGGCCTGGCCGCCGGGCTGCGGGTGGCTGCGGCTCTCGCGCAGCAGCTCGGCCAGGGCCGCCGGGGCGAGGCTGCGCACGCGGGCGGCGGCCAGCTCGATGGCCAGCGGCAGGCCGTCCAGCAGATGGGCCAGTTCGGTCAGCGCGGCCAGGTTGCTGCCGCGCAGTTGGAAATCGGCGCGGGCCGCGCGGGCGCGGTCGACGAAGAGGGCGATCGCCGGATTGCCCGCGGCTTCGGCCAGCGACTCGCCCTTGCCGGGCAGGGCCAGCGGGCCGAGCGGGAACTCGCGTTCGCCATCCAGGCCCAGCACGCGCCGCGACGTGACCAGCAGGTGCAGCCGCGGCAGGGCGGCGAGCAACTGCGCCAGCAGTTCGGCCGCGCCAGCCTCCAGCTGCTCGAAGTTGTCCAGCACCAGCAGCGCGCGGCGCTCGGCCAGCGTGCCGATCAGCGGCGCCAGCGGGTTGGTCTCGCTGGGCTGCAGCTGCAGGCTGCCGAGCAGGCCGTCCAGCAGCTGCGACTGCGTCGTCGCGGCGGCCAGCGGCACGAAGACGACCGGCGCGAAGCCGGCCCCGGCCGCCCGCTGAGCGAGGTCGACGGCCAGCCGCGTCTTGCCGCTGCCGCCCGGCCCCAGCAGCGTCACCAGCCGATGCGACTGCAGCGCGGCTTCGAGGGCCTGGCGCTCCGGCTCGCGGCCGAAGAAGCGGGTCAGGTATTGCGGCAGCAGCGTGCCGGCATGGTCGGGGGCGCGCGGCGGGGGCGATGCAGTCGCTACCGGCGCCAGAGCGGTGACCGGCGCACGCTCCTGCGGCGCGCGATCGAACAGCGCCTGCAGCCGCAGCCGTTCCTCGGCGATCCAGTCGTCGTAGAAGCCCGGTATCAGCTCGCCGGCATAGAGCTCCAGGGCCTGCCCGTGCTGCCCCGCGCGCAGGCAGTGCTCGAACTGCAGGGCGTCGCAGGCCAGCACGCCGGGCAGCAGGCGCAGGCCCATGCGATCAGCCTGCAGCACGGGCCGCGCGATGGGCCCGGGCGGCTCCAGCAGCTGGCGCAGCGCGAACAGGGCCTGGCGCAGGCGGTTGCGGCCCACCTCAAGCTCGACGCCGGGCCACAGCAGCTCGATCAGCTCCTCGCGCGGATGGGTGCGCGCCGGCTGCAGCGCGAGCCGCGCCAGCAGGGACGCGACGCTGCGGCTGCCGAGCTGGCCGATGTGGTCCGGGCCGCGCTGCAGGCTGACGGCGCCCAGCAGGCGCAGGCGCCAGACGTCGAAGGGGGCGTAGGGGGCATCCATGAGGGCGTGCTGAGCCGGGCGAGGTTAACGCCCGGCACTGTTCGCGTCGCCTGCCCGCATACCGCTTATTTCGGGGGTTATGCACCCGGCGCGGGCACCCGATGCACCGCTATCGAATCCCCTCATTCGGGAGTTTCCCCATATCGGGGAGAATGCCGGCGCGAGATTTCAGGGAAACGATTCGATGCAAAAGATCTGGTTGGACCACTACCCCGCTGGCGTGCCGGCGGAGATCAATGCGGATCTGTATCCGTCGCTGGTGGAGTTGATGGCCCACGCCTTCCGCGGTTTCCCGCAGCGGCCGGCCTACAAGATGATGGGCGCCACGCTCACCTTCGCCGAGCTGGACGAAGCCTCGCAGGCGCTGGCGGCCTACCTGCAGGGCCTGGGCCTCGAGAAGGGCGACCGCGTCGCGGTGATGATGCCCAACGTCTTCCAGTACCCGGTGGCCGTGGCCGCGATCCTGCGCGCCGGCTATGTGGTGGTGAACGTCAACCCGCTGTACACGCCGCGCGAGCTGGAGCACCAGCTGAAGGACTCCGGCGCCAAGGCGATCGTGATCCTGGAGAACTTCGCCGCCACGCTGCAGCAGGTGATCGCCAACGTGCCGACCAAGCATGTCGTGCTGGCCTCGATGGGCGAGATGCTGGGCTTCGCCAAGGGCCTGATCGTCGACCTGGTCGTGCGCAAGGTGAAGAAGCTGGTGCCGGCCTTCGAGCTGCCCGGCGCGGTGCGCTTCAAGGCGGCACTGTCCATCGGCCGTTCCGGCCGCTACACGGCGCCGCAGGTCAGCGCCAGCGACATCGCGGTGCTGCAGTACACCGGCGGCACCACCGGCGTCAGCAAGGGCGCGGTGCTGCTGCATCGCAACCTGGTGGCCAACACGCTGCAGGCCGAGGCCTGGTACCAGCCCGCGCTGAAGAAGATCCCCGCCGGCGAGCAGCTGAACACGGTGGCCTCGCTGCCGCTGTATCACATCTTCGGCTTCACGGCGAACATGATGCTGTCCATGCACCTGGGCGGCTGCAACATCATGATCCCGAACCCGCGCGACCTGCCGGCGATGTTCAAGGAACTGGGCGGGCACCGCGTGCACAGCCTGCCGGCGGTCAACACGCTGTTCCTCGCGATGGCCAACCACAAGGACTTCGCCACGGTGGACTGGAGCCACCTGGTGATGTCGGTGGGCGGCGGCATGGCGGTGCAGCAGGCCGTGGCCAAGCTGTGGCTGGAGAAGACCGGCTGCCCGATCGTCGAAGGTTACGGCCTGTCGGAGACCTCGCCGGTGGCCAGCTGCAACCCGACCGACAGCACCGCCTACAGCGGCACCATCGGCCTGCCGGTCTCCAACACCGAGATGTGCCTGCTCGACGACGATGGCGCAGAGGTGCCGGCCGGCGCCGCCGGCGAGATCGCGATCCGCGGCCCGCAGGTGATGGCCGGCTACTGGCAGCGCCCGGACGAGACCGCCAAGGTGATGACCGCCGACGGCTACTTCCGCACCGGCGACGTCGGCATGGTCGACGAGCGCGGCTACTTCCGCATCGTCGACCGCAAGAAGGACATGATCCTGGTCAGCGGCTTCAACGTCTATCCGAACGAGATCGAGGACGTGCTGACGCTGATGCCCGGCGTGCTGGAAGCGGCGGCCGTGGGCGTGCCCGACGCCAAGGCCGGCGAGGCGGTGAAGGTCGTCATCGTGCGCAAGAACCCGGCGCTGACCGAAGCCGAGGTGCGCGCCTACTGCGAGGCCAACCTGACCGGCTACAAGCGGCCCAAGGTGATCGAGTTCCGCAACGAGCTGCCGAAGACGCCGGTGGGCAAGATCCTCCGACGCGAGCTCAGGGACAAGGCCGCGCCGACCGCCTGAGCGGCGTTAAGCTGGCAGCCCCTCAAGACCCGACCCCATCGTGCTCGAACAGCGCTACCGCAAGACCGAGGCCGGACGTGCCGAGATCCGCGCCCGCTCGCTCGTCGAACTCTCCCGCAGCGGCCGCAACCTGCTGCTGGTGATCGACGGCAGCCGCAGCGCGGCCGAGTGGCTGTCGATGGTGCAGGGCTCGACGGCGGGCGACGTGCAACTGCTGCTGGCCCACGGCCTGATCGCACTGCAGACCGGGGCTGCGGCGGCCCCTCCCGCGGCGGCTGCCGCGCCCCCCGCAGCGGCACCGGTGCCCGCGGCGGCTCCGGCGAGCCCGCTCGGCTACGCTGAGCTATACAGTTATCTCACCGGACACGCCCGCCAGTACCTGGGCCTGATCAAGGGCTACCGGATGGTGCTGGACGTCGAGCGCTGCACCGACCTGACGGCGCTGCAGGAGCTGGCCGAGCGCTTCGCGATCGAGGTCGAGAAGGACAAGGGCGCGGACGTGGCCCGCGAGGTCCGGCAAGCCCTCGGCCTGCGCCTCTGATCCTGTTTCTCTTCCTGCTGCCATGCCACGTTTCCATGTCGACCAGCCGCTCGGTGCGGCGGGTTCCGAACTGAGCCTTCCGCCGGGCGCCGCCCGCCATGTGCAGGTGCTGCGCCTGCAGCCGGGCGAGTCGATCACGCTGTTCGACGGCAGCGGCGACGAGTGGCAGGCCGAGGTGCTGGCGATGGGCCGCAGCGAGGTCACGGTGCGTCTGGGCGAGCGGGCGGCCGTGCAGCGCGAGCTGGCGCAGGACGTGACGCTGGCCGTCGTGATGCCCGCCAACGACCGCATGGACGGCATCGTCGAGAAGGCCACCGAGCTGGGCGCCTTCGCGATCCGGCCGCTGATGAGCGAGCGATCGGTGCTGCGCCTGGCGGGCGACCGTGCCGCCAAGAAGGTGGGGCACTGGCAGGGCGTGGCGGTGGCGGCCTGCGAGCAGAGCGGGCGCACGCGGGTGACGAGGATCGAACCGGTGATGACGCTGGCCGCCTGGCTGCAGGCGCTTGACGTGACGCCACCGGCTGGTGAGCGCCGCTGGCTGCTGAGCCCGACCTCGGCGCAAGCGCTGTCCGCGCAGGCGGCCGCGCCGCGGACGCTGGTGCTCAGCGGTCCCGAAGGCGGCCTCTCGGGCGCCGAGGAAGACGCGGCCCGCGCCCGCGGCTTCGTTGCGATGAAGCTCGGCCCGCGCATCCTGCGCGCCGACACCGCGCCGCTGGCCGTGCTGGGCTGGCTGGCCCTGAGCGAGCCATCAAGTTAGTGAGTGAAGTCGCCGGTGGAGTCGGCGACAGTTGAGCGACGAGTTTCCTGGGGAGAGAAGAACATGCCTGTCATCGGTGGCCTGGGCCTGCACATCCTGCTGGCGCTGTTCTGTGCGGTGCACGCCGTGCGATCGGGACAGCAGCTGTACTGGCTGATCATCCTGTTCATGTTCCCGCTGCTCGGCAGCCTGGTCTACTTCTTCGTCATCTACCTGCCGAACTCGCGCCTGGACCGCGGCGCGCGCAAGGCCGTGTCGGCCGCTGCCAAGGCGCTGGACCCGACCAAGGAACTGCGCGCCGCCCGCGCCGACTACGACGAGGTGCCCACCGCGCAGAACCAGATGCGCCTGGCCGCCGCGCTGCTGGAGGCCGGCCAGCCCGAGGAAGCCGGGCGGCTCTATGAGGGCGGGCTCAAGGGACCCTTCGCCTCCGATCCGGAGCTGCGCTACGGCGCCGCCCGGGCCTTCGTCGAATCTCAGCGTTATGCCGACGCGCTGGTCCATCTGGAGGAACTTCGTCGCTCGCGCCCGGACTACCGGCCCGATGCGATCGCGCTGCTGCTGGCGCGCAGCTACGCCGGCAGTTCCCGCGGCGCCGAGGCACGGGAGGAATTCGAGCGCACGGTGCAGCGCTTCGGCACCTTCGAGGCCCACGCGGAATACGCGATCTGGGCGCTGGCCACCGGCGACACGGCCACGGCGGCCCGCCTGCAGACGGAGATGGACAAGATGATCGCCCGCTGGAACGCGCTGAGCCGCCAGCTCAACGACCCGGTGCTGCGCCGGCTCAAGGCGGCGCAACAGCTGGCCCGCTCCTGATCAGTTTTCTTCTTCTTCGCCCGCGGGCTTGGGCTTGCGCGCCGAGCCGGCCACCAGGTCGAAGCGGAACATCCGGCACTCGATCGGGCCGTTCCACATCGGGATCTTGCGCGATTCCTTGAGCCGCATCTTGCTCGGCAGCTTCATGTCCGGGCACAGCAGCCAGGCGGTCCAGCCGGCCGGGTTCTGCGTGTAGGCGCGCTTCCAGTGGGTGGCCAGGCGGGGGAAGAAGTCGTCGCCCGCGTCTCGCGCCTCGGAGCCGCCGGCATCGCGGCTCATCGTCATGTTGCCGGCCTTGCCGCGCACCTCGATCCGCTCGCCGTAGGGCGGGTTCATCACGATGGAGCCGGGCATGCCCTCGGGCAGCTGCGGCGCCGGGCGCTCCAGCGCATCGCCGCCGTTGAACTGGATGTACTTCGCCACGCCGGCGCGCTCGGCATTGCGCCGCGAGAAGTCGACCATGCGGAAGGACACGTCGCTGCAGAAGATGGGCACGGCGGGTTCGTGCTCGCGTGCCTTGGCTTCCTGCTTCAGCTGCTGCCAGCGGCCGCGCAGCGCGGCGAAGGGCAGCTGGCGCTCGAAGGCGAAGCGGCGCTGCTGGCCGGCGGCCATGCCGCAGGCGATCTGGGCGGCCTCGATGGCGATGGTGCCGGAGCCGCAGCAGGGGTCGTGCAGCGCGCCGCCGGTTTCGGGCGTGCCCTGCCAGCCGGCGGCGGCCAGCATCGCGGCAGCCAGCGTCTCCTTCAGCGGGGCGTCGCCCTTGTCCTCGCGCCAGCCGCGCTTGAAGAGAGGCTCGCCGGAGGTGTCCACATAGATGACCGCATCGGTCGGGCCCACGTGCACCAGCACCGGCAGGTCCGGCAGGCGGGTATCGACGCTGGGGCGCTCGCCGGTGGCGTCGCGCAGCACGTCGCAGATGGCGTCCTTGATGCGCAGCGTGGTGAAGTTCAGGCTCTTCAGCGGCGAACGCTGGGCCACGATGTCCACCCGGATCGTGTGCTGCGGCGTGATCCATTGGGTCCAGTCGATGCCGCGCACGATGGCGTAGATGTCGTCCTCGTGCCGGTAGGAGCCCCCTCCGATCTCGACCAGCACGCGCTGCGCGAGCCGGCTCTCGAGGTTGAGCTTCATCACGCCCTCGGCATTGCTCTTGACGCTGACGCCGCCGCGCAGCGCCTCGGTGTGCTGCTTGGGGAGGATGGCGCGGACTTCCTGTTCCAGCAGCGGCTCCACGCCGCCGGGGCAGGAGAGGAACAGGTACAGGGTTTCTTTTTCGAACGGGGCGGACATGGCGCGATTGTCCCATCCCGCTTGAACTCGGGGCTTTGGCCGCCATCTGGGCCTTCTGATTGAAAGGATGCCCCGATGGGTGCTCGCGAAGACTCGATCGCACTGGATGCCTATTCCGCCACCGTCACGCGCGTGGCGCAGACGGCCGGTCGCGCCGTGGCCCACATCAAGATGCGCGGCGGCAGCGGCTCGGGTTTCCTGTTCACGCCGGACGGCTTCGCGCTGAGCAATGCGCATGTCGTGCAGGGCGCGAGCGAGTACCGCGCGGCCTTTGCCGACGGTACCGAGAGCTCGGCGCGGCTGGTCGGGCTGGATACGTCCACGGACATCGCCGTGCTGCGCCTGGAAGGCCATCCGCCGGCCTTCCTGGAGCTGGGCAGCTCGGCGGACCTGCAGCCGGGCCAGTTGGTCGTGGCGGTGGGCAACCCGCTGGGCTTCGACTTCACCGTCACCGCCGGCATCGTCAGCGCCCTGGGCCGCAGCCTGCCGGCGCGCGGCGGCGGCCTGGTGGAAGACGTGATCCAGACCGACGTGGCGCTGAACCCCGGCAACTCGGGCGGCCCGCTGCTGGACGGCGCCGCGAGGGTGATCGGCGTGAACACGGCGGTAATCCCTTCCGCCCAGGGCCTGGCCTTCGCGGTGTCCGTCGATACCGCCCGCTGGGTGGCCGGCGAGCTGATGCGCCACGGCGCGGTGCGTCGCGGGCGCCTGGGCGTGCAATGCGCGGCGATGGCGCTGCCACGCCGCTGGCTGCGCGAGAACGCCTGGCCCGCGGCCACAGGCCTGCGCCTCGTGGACGTGGTGGCGGGCGGCCCGGCCGCCGCGGCAGGCCTGAAGTCGGGCGACATCCTGATCGGCTGCGACGGGCAGCCGCTGGCGCAACTGTCCGATCTCCTGAAGCGCCTCGCCGGCGAAGGCTACGGCCGCCCGCTGGCGCTGAAGCTGCTGCGCCCGGTGACCGGGGTGCTGACGACGATGTACCTGAGCGTCAGGCCCGCCGCCTGATCGATCACATCGACTTGCGCAGGTTCGCCGGCGCGATCTTCAGCGCCTCGCGGTACTTGGCGACGGTGCGCCGCGCCACCTGGATGCCCTGCTCCTCCAGCATGCTGGACAGCGCGCTGTCGGACAGCGGCTTGTTGTTGTCCTCGGCGGCGACGAACTGCTTGATCAGCGCCCGCACCGCGGTGCTTGACGCATTGCCGCCCGCCTCGGTGTTCAGCCCCGAGCCGAAGAAGTACTTCAGCTCGAAGGTGCCGAAGCTGGTGGCCATGTACTTGGCCGTCGTTACCCGCGAGATGGTGGACTCGTGCAGGCCCAGCTCGTCGGCAATCTCGCGCAGCACCAGCGGCTTCATCGCCAGCTCGCCGTGGGTGAAGAAGCCCTTCTGCCGCTCGACGATGGCCTGCGAGACGCGCAGGATGGTGTCGAAGCGCTGCTGGATGTTCTTGATGAACCAGCGCGCCTCCTGCAGCTGGCCGCCCAGGGCGCTGTTGCTGATGCCGCCGCGCGTGGCGCGCAGCGCGTTGGCGTAGAGCTCGTTGATGCGCAGCTTGGGCGCCACGTCCGGGTTCAGCATCACGCGCAGCTCGCGCCCGACCTTGCGCACGATCACGTCTGGCACCACCGCCTGGGCCTGGCCGCGGGCGAAGCGGCGGCCGGGCTTGGGCTCCAGCGCGGTGATCAGGCCCTGGGCCTCGCGCAGCAGCGCCTCGTCGGCGCCGGTCAGCGCCATCAGGCGCTTGCTGTCGCGCTTGGCCAGCAGCTCCAGGTGCTGCTTGCAGATCAGGATGGCGATCACCTGGCAGGCGCTGCGCTGCTGGGCGCGCAGCTGCAGCACCAGGCATTCGGACAGGTCGCGCGCGCCGACGCCGGCCGGGTCCATGTGCTGAAGCCACTTCAGCGCGATGCGCAGGTGGTCCAGCAGTTCCTCCTGGTCCTCGGGATCTTCGCCGCCGAGTGCCAGGGCGATGTCCTCGAGGCTGTCTTCGAGGTAGCCGTCGTCGTTCAGCGACTCGATCAGCACGTGCAGCGCCGTGCGGTCCGCCGCGGACAGGCCCATGCCGGCGAGCTGCTGGACCAGGTGCTCCTGCAGGCTGATGTCGGCGGACTCCTGCTCGTTGCGGTCGCCGTCCTCGTCGCCGCTGCCCTGGCCGCTGCCGGCGCTGCTGCTGGAGGGCAGTTCGCGGATGCCGTCGAAGTCGTCCTGCTCGGTGCCGTTCTCCCAGTCGTCGCGCTCGGTGGTGCCGAAGTCCTCGGCCTTGATCTCGGGCGTGTTCTCGGCTTCGGCGCCGCCGCCGACCTCGAGGTCCGCGCCGCTGTCCTCGCCGCTGCTGGCCGCGGTGCGGGGCGGGTCCAGCTCGGGCGCGGTGGCGGTGAAGTCCTCGTCGGCCTCGAGCAGCGGGTTCTGCGCCAGCATCTGCTCGACTTCCTGGTGCAGTTCCAGGGTCGACAGCTGCAGCAGCCGGATTGACTGCTGAAGCTGGGGCGTCAGCGCCAGATGCTGACTGAGGCGGACCTGGAGGGAGGGCTTCATCGTCGTCCGTCTGGCTTTACATCCGGAAGTTCTCGCCGAGGTACACCTTGCGCACGTCGGCGTTGGCGACGATCTCGGCCGGGGTGCCCTCGGCCAGCACGGTGCCCTCGCTGATGATGTAGGCGCGGTCGCAGATGCCCAGCGTCTCGCGCACGTTGTGGTCGGTGATCAGCACGCCGATGCCGCGCGCCTTCAGGAAGCCGATGATGCGCTGGATCTCCAGCACGGCGATCGGGTCCACGCCGGCGAAGGGCTCGTCCAGCAGGATGAAGCGCGGCTGCGTGGCCAGCGCCCGGGCGATCTCGACGCGCCGGCGTTCGCCGCCGGAAAGGGCCGGGGCCGGGCTGTCGCGCAGCTTCTCGATGGAGAGGTCGTGCAGCAGGCCGTCCAGCAACTCCTGGATGCGTTTGGCCTTCAGCGGCTTGCCGTCGTCGTCCTGCTGCAGTTCCAGCACCGCGCGGATGTTCTCCTCGACGGTCAGCTTGCGGAAGATCGAGGCCTCCTGCGGCAGGTAGGACAGGCCCAGGCGGGCGCGCTGGTGGATCGGCAGGCGCTGGACCTCGCGGCCGTCGATGCGGATCTGGCCGGCATCGGCCCGCACCAGGCCGACGATCATGTAGAAGCTGGTGGTCTTGCCGGCGCCGTTGGGGCCCAGCAGGCCGACGACCTCGCCGCTGTGCACGTCCACGTGGACGTTCTTGACCACGCGGCGCACGCCGTAGGTCTTTGCCAGGCCTTCCGCCTCCAGGCGGCTGGCGGTATCAACCATCGCGGAAGTCATTGGACGATCCTCCGCGCTGCGCGCTCCGGAGCCGAGCGCTTGGGACGGCCCGGCGCGCTCATGACGGCTTGCGCGGCTGCAGCACGAGGCTGGGCTTCAGCGGCACGCCGGAGGCGGCGGGCTCGGCGGCTTCAGGTGCGCTGGCGGCGCGCGGCATCAGCACCAGGCGCGAGCGGCCGCCGGTGTTGGGCGAGGCGTTGCCGCCCTCCACCGCGAAGACCTCGGTGCGCTTGTCATAGATGATGGCGGCGCCGGTGACCTCGTCTGTGACCTGCGTGCCGCGCAGGCGGCGCACCTGGGCCTTGCCCACGAAGCGCACGGTGTCGGCGCGGGTGTCGTATTCGAGCTGATCGGCCGAACCTTCGATGAACTCGCCGGGCGTGTCGCGCGACTGGCGGAAGCTGACCTGCTTGGCCGCGGTGCCGTTGGCATAGGCCTGGTAGTAGCCGTCCGGCGTCTCGCGGACGTCGACCCGCTCGGCCCGCAACACCATCGTGCCCTGCGTGAGGATGACGTCGCCGTTGAGCTCGGTGCGGTGGTTGGCCAGGTCGGCCTGGCCGGGACGGTCGGAGGTGACCACCAGCGGCTTCAGCCGGTCACCCTTCTCGGCCTGGACCGGGCCGGTCGCCAGCGAGGCGATCAGCAGCAGGGTCAGGGGCGGCAGCGGGAGGCGGGGCAGGTTTTTCATCGGCGGCACAGATCTTGCAGAACATTCTAGCCCGCACATCGGGCCAGTCCGGCGAGTGATTTGTGCCGCTGTTGTAGGCGCGCCGCCCCGCGGAATCAGCCCTTGCGGGCCAGCTTGACGAGGTACTCGGCCACGGAGATGGCGTTCTTGCCCAGGGTTTCTTCGTTCAAGCCACTGATGCCGGTGCCGGCCATCGAGGGCGAGGTGACGAAGCGGCCGCCGATCGCCAGCGTGGGCACGCCGTCGATGCGGTAGTCCTCGCTGAGCTTGGTGGCGGCCTGCGCCTTGGTCTGCACGCCGAAGGAGTTGAAGGCGGCCTTGAACTTGACCGGATCCACGCCCAGCTTGGTCACCATCGCGGTGATCGAGGCCTCGTCGGTCAGGCTCAGGCGCTGCACGTGGAAGGCGTTGAAGATGCCGGCGTGGACCTGGGCTTCGACACCCAGCGCCTCCAGCGCGAAGAACAGGCGCTGGTGCAGCTTGACCATCGCGTTGAAGCCCACGTGGACGCGGCGGAAGGCCACGTCGGCCGGCAGCTGCTTGACCCAGGCTTCCAGCGTCGGGTCGAAGACGAAGCAGTGCGGGCAGCCGTACCAGAAGAACTCGATCACCTCGATCTTGCCCGGCGGCGTGGGCAGCGGCTGGCCCATGCGCTGGTACTGCCGGCCTTCGACCGGCCCGCCCTGGGCGATGGCGGCGCCCGGCGCCACCAATGCGGACAGGGCCGGAGCGCCCAGCAGGGCAGCGGAGAAATGGCGGCGACGCAGCAACATGGCAGGTTTTCCTTGGGCGAAACGGATGTGTCGGGACAGCTTAGCGAAGGCTGGCTTAGTGCCGCCTTAACGGGGTATCGGAGCGGTTCGCTGACCGAACGCAGATCATTCAGCGCTGGACGCGGACCAGATTGGTTTCCACGCCGGCGGCCTCGACCTTGCGCTGCAGGTCCTCGGCCTCGGCGCGGCCGTCCAGCGGGCCCATGCGCACGCGGTAGACGGTGCGGCCGGCCTGCTCGCGCTCCAGCACCTTGGCGGCGAAGCCCTGCATGGCCAGCTTGGCGCGCTGCTGCTCGGCGTCCTCGGCCTGGGTGTAGGCACCGGCCTGGACGAAGTAGACGTACGGGTCGTTGCCGCCGGACATGGCGGCGCTGGCGGCGGCCAGGGCCTTGTCGGCCGGCTTCTTCGTGGCGTCGGCCTTGGAGGCGGCCGGTGCCGCGGGTGCGGCGGCGACCGGCGGCGCCGTGGCGGGCGCCACGGCGTTGTCCGCTGGGGCAGGCGCAGGGACGGCGGTGCCGCCGACCGTGCCGCTGGCGGCCTTGGCGCCCGACTTGCTGGCCAGCGGCGCGTTCGGATCCCAGTTCTTGTTGCGCAGCGCCTCCTCGGCGTCCTGCTCGGCGGTGCGCTGCGGCACCTTGTTGATGAAGGGCACCGGCACCTTGGTGATGTACAGCGCCACGCCCAGCGCCACTGCCAGGCCCAGCAGCAGGCCGACGATCAGGCCGAGGACGAAGCCGCCGCGCTGTTCCTGCCTCTTGTTGTTGCTGCTGCCACTGCCCTTCTTGCCACCGTTGCCGCTCATGCGTTCTCCGTTGCTGCCGTCGCTTCTCGAGACATCTGATCAGGCGCGCTGACGCCCAGCACCTGCAGGCCGTTGCGCAGCACCTGGCGGGTCGCCGCCAGCAGCGCCACGCGCGCCTGGGTCAGGGCGGGCGCCTGGTCCAGCACGCGCTCGGCCGCATAGTAGCTGTGGAAGGCGGCGGCCAGATCGCGCAGGTAGAAGGCCACATCGTGCGGGGCCAGGCCCTCGGCGGCGCCGGCCAGCATGCGCGGGTAGTCGGCCAGCTTGAGCATCAGCGCCAGCTCGGTCGGGGCGTTCAGCAGGCCCAGGTCGGCGCTGTTCAGCGTGGTCTCGTCGCCGCCCCAATTGCGGATGATCGAGCAGATGCGCGCATGGGCGTACTGCACGTAGAAGACCGGGTTCTCGTCGTTCTGCTTCAGCGCGAGGTCGACGTCGAAGACGAACTCGGTGTCGGCCTTGCGGCTGATCAGGAAGAAGCGCACCGCGTCGCGGCTGGTCCAGTCGACCAGGTCGCGCAGCGTCACGTAGCTGCCGGCGCGCTTGGAGATCTTGACCTCCTCGCCGCCGCGCATCACGGTGACCATCTTGTGCAGCACGTAGTCGGGGAAGCCCTGCGGGATGCCGATGTCCAGCGCCTGCAGGCCGCCGCGCACGCGGGCGATGGTGCCGTGGTGGTCGGTGCCCTGCACGTTGATGCACTTGGTGAAGCCGCGCTGGAACTTGATCGTGTGGTACGCAACGTCCGGCACGAAGTAGGTGTAGCCACCTTCGGACTTGCGCATCACGCGGTCCTTGTCGTCCCCGTATTCGGTGGTGCGCAGCCACAGCGCGCCGCCCTCCTCGAAGGTCTTGCCCTTGGCGATCAGCGCCTGCACGGTGTTCTCGACCGCGCCGGAGCTGTAGAGGCTGGTCTCGAGGAAGTAGTTGTCGAACTTGAGGCCGAAGGCCTGCAGGTCCAGGTCCTGCTCGCGGCGCAGGTAGGCCACGGCGAAGCCGCGGATGCTGTCCAGGTCCTCGATGTCGCCGCTGGCGGTGAAGGCGCGGTCGTCGGCCTGGATCGATTCCTTGCGCAGGAAGGCGTCGGCGATGTCCTGGATGTAGTCGCCGTTGTAGGCGCTCTCGGGCCAGCCGGCGTCGCCGGGCTTCAGGCCCTTCAAGCGGCACTGCGTCGAGTTGGCCAGCGTGGCGATCTGCACGCCGGCATCGTTGTAGTAGAACTCGCGGGTGACGTCGGCGCCCTGCGTCGTGAACAGGTTGCACAGCGCATCGCCCAGCGCGGCCTGGCGCGCGTGGCCGACGTGCAGCGGGCCGGTCGGGTTTGCCGAGACGAACTCGACCATCACATGGCGGCCGTCACTGGCCTGGGTGCCGAAGCCGGCGCCGCCGGCCAGCACCTCGGCCACCACCGACTGCTTGGCAGCGGGCTTCAGGCGGATGTTGATGAAGCCGGGGCCGGCGATCTCCAGCGACTCGACCCAGCGCCCGAAGGCCGGCTTGGCCTGCAGCGCGGCGATCAGCGCCTGTGCCAGTTCGCGCGGGTTCTTCTTGAGCGGTCGCGCCAGCTGCATGGCCGCCGTGCAGGCGAAGTCGCCGTGGCTGGCCTGCTTGGGCGATTCGAAGGCGGCGGCCAGTTCGGCGCCGGGGCTCAATTCCTGGATGGCTTCGCCCAGGGCGGCGAGCAGTTCCTGCTTGGCTTGGATCATGGGGCGATTCTAATTTGCCGCTGGTTATCATCCCGGGCATGTCGTCCCTGGACTCCAGCCTAACGCTTGATTCAAGCGTCAACCTGCCCGCGCGCATCGGGCGCTACAAAGTGCAGCGCCAGCTCGGGGAGGGCGCGACCAGCGACGTCTTCCTGGCGCTGGACGAGTTCAAGGGCCGCGAGGTCGCGATCAAGCGCATGCGCGGCTGGGCCGCTCGCGCCGAGGCCGGGCAGCAGGGCGACTACAGCCTGCATTTCTACGCGGCGGAGGCGGCGCTGGCAGGGCGGCTGCAGCATCCGAACGTCGTGCAGATCCTGGATGCGGTGCCCGACCCCGAGCAGCCCTACCTGGTGATGGAGTACGTGCCGGGCCTGACGCTGAAGCACTTCTGCCGCAGCGACCGCCTGCTGCCGCTGGACCAGATCGTGGAACTGGGCTTCAAGTGCGCGATGGCGCTGAGCTACGTGTTCCGCCAGGGCGTGATCCACCGCGACGTGAAGCCGGCCAACCTGCTGGTGGTGCTGGACAACCAGGGCCACGTCACCGACGTCAAGGTCAGCGACTTCGGCTCCGCGCTGAACCTCCATTCGGACACGACCCAGGTGCACCGTGTCGGCTCGCTGGCCTTCATGCCGCCGGAGCAGATCGAGGGCGGCGACGTCGACTGCCGGGCCGACATCTACTCGCTCGGCGCCGTGCTCTACAACCTGGTGGCCGGCCGTCCGCCCTTCGACGCGCCCAACCAGATGGCGCTGATGCACCAGATCTACCATCAGCAGCCCGCCTCGCTGGTGGACCTGCGCGGCGGTGTGACGCCGGAGCTGGATGCCGTCATCGCCAAGGCGCTGGCCAAGCACCCGGCCGAACGCTACCTGGACTGGGAGAGCTTCGGCCGCGCGCTGTCCGACCTGGTCGCCAAGCAACTGGTGCCGCTGGCGCGGCTGCACGAGGTCAAGGACTCGGAGCGCTTCAACATGCTGCGCGAGCTGGAGTTCTTCGCCGACTTCGGCGATGTGGAGCTCTGGGAGGTGGTGCACCGCGCGCGCTGGCGCCGCTATCCTCTGGAGCACGCGCTCTACAAGAAGGGCCAGGAAGGCAACACCTTCCACATCATCGCCCAGGGGGCGGTGGAGGTCTGGCGCGATGGCGCCAAGGTGGCGACGCTGGGCAAGGGCACCTCGGTCGGCGAGATGGCGTACCTGGCGCCTAACCCCGATCTTCGACGTCACAGCACCGACATCCGCGTCAGCGAGCAGTGCACGACGATCTCGTTCACGCCCGACTCGCTGGGCCTGCTGAGCCCCGAGTGCCAGCACCGCTTCGATCGCGCCTTCATCCAGGTGCTGGTGCGCCGGCTGCATGCGGCGCACGAGTCGATGGCCCACCCGCGGCGCATCCTCTGAGCGAGCGATCGTAAAAACTGACAGCGCGGGCCCCCACGAAACCGCGTTGCCCGGCTCGCGGGCCGCTGCTGCAATGAACTTCCCTCAACGCAATGCCCAGCCCCTGGGAAGGAAGTTCCGCATGATGAAGAAGCCCCTGATCAGCCTGATCGTCCTGGCCGTCGCCGCGCTCGGCAGCGGTGCCGCCATGGCCAAGGATTCCGCCGCCCGCACCGCGCAGCGCGAGAGGATGAAGACCTGCAATGCCGACGCCAAGGCGGCCAACAAGAAGGGCGCCGACCGCAAGGCCTTCATGAAGGAATGCCTGAGCGCCAAGAAGGCCTGAGCACCTTCCGTTTGCCGAGCCTTTGGTTTGGCGACCCTTCGGTTTATCGAACCTTCGGTTTGGCGAACCTTCGGTTTCAAACGCTTACCAGGGAGGCCCCGCGCGGGTCTCCTTTTCATTTGCGCGATGCGTTGCACAGCGGCCATTCAATCTTGTCCGCCTGTCGCGGGCGTGCTTGAATGCCCTTGGCCACCTGGCCATCCAACGCAAAGGAAAACCGCATGAAATCCCTGTCACGCATCGTCTTTGCCACCGCCCTGGCCGCGATCTTCTCCGTCGCCCACGCCGCGGACGCCACCTGCGACGCCCAGGCCAAGGACAAGAAGCTGCATGGCGCCGCCAAGACCAGCTTCCTGAAGAAGTGCAATGCCGACACGGCGGCCGCGGCGCCGGCCAGCGGCAGCGCGGCCTGCGAGGCCAAGGCGGGTGAGAAGAAGCTGCATGGCGCTGCCAAGACCAGCTTCGTCAAGAAATGCGTGGCCGACTCGGCCAAGGGCTGAGCGCCTCCGTTTTTTTCTCTCTCAGCTCGCCTTCGATGCGGCAGCCGGCGTCCAGTACGCCGCGCTGCCGTATTTCATTTTCAGCATGTCGATCCACAGGCGCACCCGCAGCGGCAGATGCTTGGCATGGGGGAACAGCGCGTAGATGCCGTTCGGCGCGGCGGCGAAGTGGTCCAGCACGCTGACCAGGCGGCCGGCGGCGATGTCCAGTTCCACCTCCCAGGTGCTGCGCCAGGCGATGCCCATGCCGGCCAGGCACCAGTCGTGCAGCACTTGGCCGTCGCTGCAGTCGAGCCGGCCGCTGGGGCGCAGGTGGGTCAGCGCACCGTCGACGATGAAGGCCCAGCCGCGGGTCTGGCTGGCGTCGGAGCTGAGCGTCAGGCAGGAGTGGCGGGACAGCTCCGATGGGTGCTTCGGAGTGCCGGCCCGCTTCAGATAGGCCGGCGTGGCCACGCACAGGCGACGGTTGTCGGCCAGCCGGGTGCTGACAAGGCTTGAATCCGGCAGGTCACCGACCCGCACGGCGCAGTCGAAGCCCTCGTTGACGATGTCGACCACCCGGTCGCTGAGGTTCAGCGAGACGCTGACGTCGGGGTGCCGGGCCAGGAACTCCGGGATCAGCGGCGCCACATGACGTCGGCCGAAACCGGCCGGGGCGGTGATGCGCAAATGCCCGCTGGCCTTGACCCCGCCAGCGCTGACGCTGGATTCGGCATTGGCCAGCTCGGCGAGCAGTCGCTGGCAGTCTTCCAGGAAGGCGCTGCCCTCGTGCGTCAGCGAGATGCGGCGCGTCGTGCGCACCAGCAGCTTGACGCCCAGGCGCTCCTCCAGCGCGTCGATGCGGCGCCCCATCACCGCGGGTGCGACGCCTTCTCCCAGCGCGGCAGCGGTCAGGCTGCCCTTGGTGGCAACGGCAACGAAGGATTCGATCTGCTTCAGGCGGTCCATCGCTCTGGCCTTCTTAGGTTCGATTCCCGCAGTTTAGTCATGGATTCCATGCTTTGGCGTGTATGAATCGCCACGAAGAACTCGCATAAATTTCCATCATCACGCTATCCACCAGGAATACCGCCATGCCCGCACGCATCCAAGTCCACGGCCTGCAGGTCGCCGCCGAACTGCACCGCTTCATCGAGCAGCAGGTCCTGCCCGGCACCGGGGTCGACAGCGCCGCCTTCTGGTCCGGCTTCGACGCCATCGTGCGCGACCTGGCCCCGCGCAACGCCGCCTTGCTGGCCGAGCGGGACCGCCTGCAAGTGGAACTCGATGCCTGGCACAAGGCCCATCCCGGCCCGATCGCCGACATGCCGGCCTACCGCGCCTTCCTCGAAAAGATCGGCTACCTCGTGCCGGTGCCTGCCGGTGCGAAGGCCACGACGGAGAACGTGGACGCCGAACTGGCCATCCAGGCCGGCCCGCAACTGGTCGTACCCATCCTGAATGCGCGCTACGCGCTGAATGCGGCCAATGCCCGCTGGGGCTCGCTGTACGACGCCCTCTACGGCACCGACGCCATCCCCGAGACCGATGGCGCCGAGAAGGGGCGGGGCTACAACCCGGCGCGCGGCGCCAAGGTGATCGCCTTCGCCCGCGCCGTGCTGGACCAGGCCGCGCCGCTCGCGCAAGGCTCGCACAAAGACGCCACCGGCTATGCGGTGCAGGATGGTCGCCTGGTCGTGAGCCTGGGTGCCCAGGGAGCGTCGGGCCTGGCCACGCCGGCGCAATTCATCGGCTACCAGGGCGAGGCGGCGGCGCCGAGCTCGGTGCTGCTGGTCCACAACGGCATCCACCTGGACATCCGCATCGACCGCAGCACGCCGATCGGCGCGAGCGATGCGGCCGGCGTGGCCGACCTGGTGCTCGAATCGGCGCTGTCGACCATCCTGGACCTGGAAGACTCGGTGGCCGCCGTCGATGCCGAGGACAAGGTGCTGGGCTACAGCAACTGGCTGGGCATCCTGAAGGGCACGCTCACCGAGGAACTGCAGAAGAACGGCAAGACCATCACGCGCCGCCTGAACCCGGACCGCACGTACACCGCCCCGCAAGGCGGCGAAGTGAAGCTGCATGGACGTTCGCTGCTGTTCGTGCGCAATGTCGGTCATTTGATGACCAATCCAGCCATCCTGTGGGGCGATGAGGGCAGGGAGATTCCCGAAGGCATCCTCGACGCCATGGTCACCACGACCATCGCCATCCACGACCTGCAGCGCAAGGCCAATTCGCGCACCGGCTCCGTCTATATCGTGAAGCCGAAGATGCACGGCCCGGCCGAGGTGGCTTTCGCGGCGGAATTGTTCGGCCGCGTCGAGGTGGTGCTGGGCCTGAAGGCCAATACCGTCAAGCTGGGCATCATGGACGAAGAGCGCCGCACCAGCGTCAACCTGAAGGCCTGCATCGCCGCTGCCTCGGCCCGGGTCGCCTTCATCAATACCGGCTTCCTGGACCGCACCGGCGACGAGATGCATACAGCCATGCATGCCGGCGCGATGCTGCGCAAGGGCGACATGAAGTCCAGCGCCTGGATCCAGGCCTATGAGCGCGGCAATGTGCTGACCGGCCTGTCCTGCGGCCTGCGCGGGCGCGCCCAGATCGGCAAGGGCATGTGGGCGATGCCGGACCTGATGGCGGCGATGCTGGAGCAGAAGATCGTTCATCCCAAGGCGGGCGCCAATACCGCCTGGGTCCCCTCGCCGACGGCGGCCACCTTGCACGCCCTGCACTACCACCAGGTCGACGTGGCCGCGGTCCAGCGCGAACTGGAGCAGGTCGATGCCCACGCCGATCACGCCGCTCTGCTGGACAAGCTGCTGTCCATCCCGGTCGTGGCGAAGCCGGCCTGGTCCGCCGAGGAGATCCAGCAGGAGCTGGACAACAACGTCCAGGGCATCCTCGGTTACGTGGTGCGCTGGGTGGACCAGGGCGTGGGCTGCTCCAAGGTGCCGGACATTCACAATGTCGGCCTGATGGAGGATCGTGCAACGCTGCGCATCTCCAGCCAACATATTGCCAACTGGCTGCTTCATGGCGTAACGACCGCCGACGAAGTGCGTTCCGCCTTCGAGCGCATGGCCCGGGTGGTGGACGGCCAGAATGCCGGGGATCCGGCCTACCAGCCGATGTCAGGCCGCACGTCCTCGGCCTACCAGGCGGCGCTGGACCTTGTGTTCAAGGGCCTGGAGCAACCAAGCGGCTATACGGAGCCGTTGTTGCACGCCTGGCGACAGAAGGTGAAGGAAGCCCTCTGATTAGGGGGTATTGCTGGATCGCGTTGTTTTGTTGCTGAAAGCTTCGGGCGACCCGGGGTATGCGTCGCACTGATGCAACAAATCTTTGCGATCGCTAGGAGGCTTGCCTAGGGGTTTCCATTGATTTCCCAGACATTTCTGGCTGTTAACTAGCGTTTCGCTTGTCAAGCTGGGTGATCCCGGGCGGGCAGCGAGCGAGCTTCCGTGAAAACTGACATGACTTGGTGTGCGAGCCACCTCGCTGCCAACACCCCGCCCCTTATCGAGGGGCGGTTCCATGTCAAAGCTTTGATTCGGAGCTCCCTCCATGTTCAAACGAAACGCAATCAGCGCGGCCGCGCTGCTTTGCTTCAGCATCGCCAGCACGCCGCTGCTGGCCCAGCAATCCAACACGCTGGAGCGTGTGGAAATCACCGGTTCGAGCATCAAGCGCATTGCCAGCGAAGGCGCATTGCCGGTGCAGGTCGTCACTGCTGAAGAGATTCGCTCGAGCGGCGCGTCCAATCTGCAGGACCTGATCCAGCGCCTGCCGGCCATGCAGGGCTTCTCGATCGCCGACACGGCGATCGGCTCCAACTCCGGCGGCTACTCGACGGCTTCGATCCACGCCCTGGGCAGTTCCTACACCCTGGTGCTGGTTAACGGCCGCCGCATTGCGCCAGTCGCCAATGGCAGCACCTATGCCAACCTGAACTCGATCCCGATGAGCGCCATCGACCGGATCGAAGTGCTGACGGACGGGGCTTCCGCCCTGTACGGTTCGGATGCCATCGCGGGCGTGGTCAACTTCGTGCTGAAGAAGAACTACCAGGGCTTCAACGTCACCGCCCAGTACGACAATCCGCTGGAAGGCGGCGGCAAGGACTACGGCGTCAGCGTCACGGCGGGCTTCGGCGACCTGGAGAAGAACGGCTTCAACATCCTCGGTACCTTCCGGCACGACAGTTCCGATGCGCTCAAGTCTGGCGACCGCAACTTCGCCAAGTCGGCCTACTTGCCGATCACCTACCAGGGCAAGAAGTACGTTTACGACCGCACCAGCACGTCGGCCGACCCGGCCAATGCCCAGGTGACGTTCAAGCGCCTGACTGGTGAGACCACGACGCTGGGTGCCTACTCCTTCAACCCCTACCTGAAGGCCAACGGCACCTGCGCCAAGAACAACTTCTACAGCCTGAGCAACACGATTCCGGCTGGCAGCAACGCCACCGTCGGCACGGCACAGTGCGCGTTCGACTTCGTGTCGACCATCGACATCTACCCCGAGTTCACCCGCGACGCCCTGTTCCTCTCCGGCGAGGCGAAGCTGGGCAGCAACTTCACGGCCTTCTCGGACTTCGCGTTCTCGCGCTATGACCTGACCGCCCGCATTGCACCGAACCCGGTGCCGGTGAGCATCCCGGTCGGTTCGGCCCTGTACAACAAGTACGTGGCTCCGTACCTGTCGGCAGCCCAGCAGGCCCACGTCAACACCGTGACGGCCGGCTATCGCGCCACCGACTTCGGTACCCGTGACTCCAACACCGTCACCGACGGAACGCATTTCGTCGGCGGCGTGAAGGGTGCCATCGGCGAGTGGGACGTGGAGAGCGCCTTCACCTGGTCCAAGAACAAGCTGGACGAGAAGTACATCGGTGGCTACTTCAAGGACACCGAGTTCCGCAGCATCATCGCCAACGCCGCGATCGACCCCTTCGTGCCTTCCGGCAATCAGACCGCCGCTGCCCAGCAACTGATCAAGGACTCGATCTACCACGGTTCGATCCGTACGGCATCGACCACGCTGACCGGCCTGGACGTGCGCGCCAGCGGCGAGATCGCCAAGCTGCCCGCCGGCCCGCTGCAACTGGGTGTGGGCGGCGACGTCCGCAACTTCCACTTCGTGCAGACCCCGTCGGCCGACGCGGTCAACGGCGTGATCTACAACTTCGCCCCCAACCCGGCCTACGACCTGGAGCGCCGCAACTACGGCGTCTACTCCGAACTGGTTGCCCCGATCGTCAAGGGCCTGGAAGTCACCGGCGCGCTGCGCTATGACGCGATCAACTCGATCAAGGACGCGATCAACCAGCGCAACTTCGGCGAGAAGCTGACGGCCACGACCTACAAGCTGTCGGCCAAGTACCAGATCAACAAGCAGATCCTGCTGCGTGGCTCGATGGGTTCCGGCTTCAAGGCGCCGGACGTGCTGGATATCGCCCAGCCGCTGGTGACCAACGGCGTGACCGCCTCCAGCTATGACTGCCCGTTCCCTGGCGATGGCAGCGGCAGCCCCCCGTGCAAGCCGGGCAAGTCGCAGTACACCCAGCTGTCCGGCGGCAACGAGGCCATGAAGCCTGAACGTTCCAAGCAGGCCACCCTGGGCTTCCGCATCGAGCCGACGTCGAACTTCTCGTTCGCGCTTGATTACTGGCAAGTGAAGATGCGCGATCAGGTCAGTGCGGTTTCTGCCGACCAGGCTTTCGGCAACCCGCAGCAGTATGCGTCGCTGTTCACGACCTACCGTCTGCCCGCCGAGACCAATGACTTCTACGCGTTCAAGGCCCTGTCGACCAACATCGGCAAGACCATCAACCGTGGCATCGACTGGGAACTGGACGGCGCGCTGGTGATTCCTGACCTGGGCAAGCTGAGCACCTCGCTGGCTGGCACCTACATGATTGCCTCGTCGTACACGCTGCCCGGCACAAGCGACCAGTTCACGACCAGCCTGGGCCAATACGGCGTCGATGCGTCCGTCGTGTTCCGCAACATCGTCCGCGCGAATTTCCGTCTGGAAACCGGCGCGATCACCAACCAGCTGACGATCAAGATGCGCTCGGGCTACAAGGACGAGAACCAGCTGGTTCGCGACTTGTCGACCGGCCAGAACACCCGCATCCAGCTGGACGTTCCGCGCTACATGACCGTCGACTGGCAAGGCGCCTACAAGTTCAACAAGAAGACCGATATCCGCCTGGGTATCACGAACCTGCTGAACGAAGCCCCCCCGCTGACGCTGCGTGACTCCTCCGGCCACCAGGTCGGCTACGACCCGCGCTACGCCAGCCCGATGATGCGTACCCTGTACGTGACGGGCAGCTACACCTACTAAGAAGCAGGTGTGACGTCCCGGGCCGGATTGCCGAAAGGCAGTCCGGCCTTTTCATTTGGTCGGTGCGAACTGACGTCCGGATGACCCTTTCGCTGACTTTTGGGACTGTTTCCAGCGCTGCAGATCTGGCAACTCTGTTGCAATCCAGCATCAATTGCCTGCTGCTTTACAACATTAACCAATGTGTCCGCAACCGAAAAAATCCCTAAGAATCAAGGATTTACCTAGCATCCGTCGGTGATGGGGTGCGTGTCGTGCACAGGGCAGCACGGGAGATTCCCCACTGAGGGACACAAAGGGACGCATTGCAGAATTTGTGTCTCGGATCTAGCCATGACCTGCCGGACAGGGCGTTGCCGTTTCATCTTCCAGCTGTCCGGGGTCCGTCCACCCTCTTTGGAGAACCTATGCATAACCGAACCAAGATTTCCGTAGCGGCCCTACTGGCCCTCGGAAGCGCTGTGGCAATGGCACAGAATGCCAGCGACGCAACGCAACTCGAGCGCGTGACCGTCACCGGCTCCGCGATCAAGCGCATCGACGCCGAGACGGCCGTACCGGTCACCGTCGTCAAGATGACCGACCTGAAGAAGGCTGGTGTCACCTCGGTCGAGCAGGTCATGGCGACGCTGAGCT
Organism: Pelomonas sp. KK5; assembly: GCF_001984095.1. Taxonomy (GTDB): domain Bacteria; phylum Pseudomonadota; class Gammaproteobacteria; order Burkholderiales; family Burkholderiaceae_C; genus KK5. Next base: position 11,401 of record NZ_LYVQ01000042.1, on the reverse strand, counting down.
CGGTGCAGATCCAGAACAACGCGGCCCAGGCCATCGGCTCCGGCAGTGGCGGTTCCACCTTCGCCGACATGCGCGGCATCGGCGCCGACAAGACCCTGGTCCTGCTGAACGGCCAGCGCATCGCGAACAACGCGGTCGACGGCTCGGCACCTGACCTGAACATGATCCCGTTCGCGGCTATCGAGCGCATCGAAGTGCTGCGCGACGGCGCCTCGTCGCTGTACGGCACGGACGCGATCGGCGGCGTGATCAACTTCATCACCCGCACCGACCTGCGCGGCGGCAGCATCACCATTGGTGCCGACTCGCCTCAGCACCCAGGTGGCAAGGGCAAGAACGCCAGCGTGAGCTTCGGTTTCGGTGATATCGAGACGCAGAACTTCAACATGTTCGGCACGCTCAGCTACCGCAAGCAGGACCAGATCAACGGCCAGCAGCGCGATTTCAACAAGCGCATCGTCGGCGGCCTGTCCAACAGCACCTTCCCGGCCAACTACGCGCAGGACGGCAAGCTGTACAACCCGGCGGCCCCGAACTGCGTGGGCACGGCGCTGATTCCGGTGGCCGGCGGCACGCAGTGCAAGATCGTCACACCGTCCTTCGTCGACTTCAGCCCCAAGAGCGAGACCTTCTCGGGCCTGTTCAAGGGCACGATCAAGCTCAGCAATACCCTGAACATCGGCGGTGAACTGTTCCTGAGCCGCAACACGGTCACCACGCAAGTGGCGCCGGTGCCTTACGGTGGCTACCTGATCAACCCGGGTACCAAGTACTTCCCGACCAATGCCAACCTGAGCCCGACGTTTGACGACGGCTCGGCCGGCGCGCCGGCCTTCCTGCCGACCGCTGCCTTCCCGAACCCGGTCAATGTGCAGCCGGGCTTCGCGTACGTCTTCTGGCGCGACTTCCCGAACGGTCCGCGTCAGCAGACCAACAAGAACACCCAGCAGCGCGGCATGCTGACGGCAGACGGCAGCGCCGGCGGCTGGGACTACTCGGTCGTTGCAGCCTACAACCAGAACAAGGTCGACCAGTACCTGACCGGCGGCTACGCTGACGGCGACATGATTGGCGAAGGCCTGCTGGAAGGCGTCATCAACCCCTTCGGTGACCAGACGCCTGAAGCCCTGGCGCTGATCAATTCCGCCGCGCTGAATGGCCTGCTGCAGACCGCGACGGGCAAGGTTGCCAACCTGAACGTGCGCGGCAGCCGCGAACTGGGCGACTGGTTCAATGCCTCGCGTCCGGCACAGCTGGCCATCGGCGCCGAACTGCGCCACGAGAAGTTCATCTCGGTACCCATCCATGACTTCGCCGCCAAGGTGGCAGTCAGCACCGGTGTGGACCCGGACTTCCACTCGGAAGGCTCGCGCACCGTCGACGCCGTGTTCGCAGAACTGAACGTTCCGGTGCTGAAGAGCCTGGACATCACCGGTTCGGTCCGCTTCGACAAGTACAGCGACTTCGGCAACACCACGAACCCGAAGCTGAGCTTCCGCTTCCAGCCGATGAAGGAACTGCTGGTTCGCGGTTCGGTGTCGACCGGCTTCCGCGCCCCGACGCTGTACGAGCTGTACGGCAACAAGTCCTTCACCAATACGGCCGGCAGCTACAACAACCCGCTGCTCAGCGATTGCAGCGCTACCAACCCGGCCAAGCCGAGCCAGTGCGATGCCCAGTTCCAGGTGCAGAACGGCGGCAACCCGAACCTGAAGCCGGAGAAGTCGAAGAGCGGCACGCTGGGCCTCGTCTACGAGCCGATCGCCAACGCCAGCCTGGGTGCCGACTTCTGGTGGGTGCGCATCAAGGACTCGATCGCTTCGATCCCGCAGGAAACGCTGTTCGACCAGTACAGCAGTTTCCAGCAGTACTTCCACTTCAACGGCAGCAACAACCTGTCGATCACCAGCAACTGCCCGGGTGCCAACTGCGGTTATGTTGACCAGGGCCTGCTGAACCTCGGCGGCACCAACACGAACGGTGTGGACCTGAGCGCCCAGTACCGCCTGCGCAGCGGCTTCGGCCAGTTCGACTTCTCGTTGAACAGCACGTATGTGATCAAGTACGAGTACCAGGACTACAAGGACGGTCCGTGGAACCAGAACGTCGGCGTGTACTCGGGCTCGGGTCCGGTCTTCCGTTGGCAGCACAACCTGGCCGTCAACTGGACGAAGGACATCTTCTCGGCCGGCGCAGTCGTTCACTACAAGTCGGGCTACCTCGACTTCAACCCGACGAACACGGTCAGCGCCTTCACCACGACGGACCTGTTCGTCGGCTACTCGCCGGTGAAGGCTCTGAACCTGGTCCTGGGCGTGCGCAACGCCTTCGACAAGGCTCCGCCGTTCACCAACCAGGCCGCCCTGTTCCAAGCCGGTGGCTGGGACTCGCGCTTTGCTGACGCGACGGGTCGCAGCTACTACGTGCGCGGTACCTTCAACTTCTGATCGTCCGCCGGGCCGCCAGTTGGCGGCCCGCAACGATGGCGAAGTCCAAGGCCCCGGATGCTCCGTGCATCCGGGGTTTTTTCATGGCCGTTCGGGGCGGCGGGGTCCGCGTGTCGAGCGAGAATCGGACGCATCCCCACAAGGAGTGCTCAGCCCATGTTCGACGGCTCTGCCGCAGGATCCGAACCCAGCCAGCCGGCCCCCATGCTCCCGCGGCATTGCACCGTCCTCATCGTCGGCGCCGGCCCGGCCGGCAGCGCCACCGCGCGGCTGCTGGCTCGCGCCGGTATCGACGTCCTCCTGATCGACCAGCACCCCCTCGGCCGCGACAAGGTCTGCGGCGACGGCCTGATCCCCGATGCGCATGCGGCACTGGCGCGTCTGGGCCTGCTGGAGCAGGTGATGGCTCGGGCGCAGCGCGCCAGCCACGTGGCCTGCATCGGCCCGCGCGGCGGGCGGGTGGATGTGCCGGGCCACCTGGCCGTGCTGCCGCGTCGTGAACTCGATGCACTGCTGTGCCTGGCTGCGCAGGAAGCTGGTGCGCGCTTCGTCGCGCCGGCGCGGTTCGAGGCGCCGCTGATCGACGATGCGGGCAAGGTGGTCGGTGCCACGATAAGGCTGGACGAGCGCACGATCGAGGTCGCCGCCGACTGGGTCATCCTCGCCACCGGCGCCCAGCCGAAGGCCTTGATGAGCGCCGGGCTCTGCGAACGCCAGTCGCCCAGTTGCGTCGCCCTGAGAGGCTATGTCAGCGCACCCGGTCTTGCGGGTCGGATCAAGGCGCTCGAACTGGTCTGGAGCCGCGCGGTCCGGCCGGGCTATGGCTGGATCTTCCCGGCGCCGGACGGCAGCTTCAACATCGGCGTCGGCGTGACCGACAGCCACGCCACCAGCACCGGCGCCAAGAAGGACCTCAACCTGCGCTCGATCTTCGAGGCCTTCGTGCGCGACTACCCGAACGCCGCCCTGCTGATGCGCGAAGGCGAACTGATCGGCGGCGACCTGAAGGGCGCGCCGCTGCGCTGCAATCTCGAGGGGTCCCGCTGGACGCGCCCTGGCCTGATGGTCACCGGCGAGGCCGCCGGCAGCACCTATTCCTTCACCGGCGAAGGCATCGGCAAGGCGATGGAGACCGGCATGCTGGCCGCCGACGCGATCCTGTGCGGCCGCGAGAAAGGCTGGGACGAAACCCGCACGCGTGAAGCCTATGAAGCCGGCCTGGCCGCGCTGAAGCCACGCTTCGCGCTCTACGAGACGGCCAACCGCATCAACGCCTTCCCGGTGCTCGCCGACCTGCTGATCTGGCGCGCCCGCCACAGCCCGCGCCTGCTGAACCGCATGGCCGGCGTCATCAACGAGACCAGCAATCCCGGCCAGCTCGTCAGCCTCAAGGGCCTGGCACGGCTGATCACCGAGTGGAACTGAAGAAGACGAGGAAGTAGAAAGACGATATGTGCCAGCTCCTCGGCATGAATGCCAATACGCCGACCGATGTGATGTTCAGCTTCACCGGCCTGGCCACCCGCGCCGACGAGCACAAGGACGGCTTCGGCATCGCCTTCTTCGAAGGCCACGGCCTGCGCCATTTCGTCGACCACCACAGCGCCCGCGACTCCCCGCTGGCCGAACTGGTCAAGCACTACCCGATCAGGAGCGACAACGTCATCGCCCACATCCGCAAGGCGACGCAGGGTCAGGTCTTGCTGGAGAACACCCACCCGTTTCAGCGCGAGCTCTGGGGCCGCTACTGGGTGTTCGCCCACAACGGCAACCTGGTCGACTTCCACCCGCGCCTGCACGCCGCCTTCCGCCCGGTGGGCCAGACCGACAGCGAGCGCGCCTTCTGCTGGCTGATGCAGGAACTCGCCAAGGCGCACCACCATGTGCCCAGCATCCAGGAGCTCAGCCGCACGCTGGCCGAGCTGATGCCGCAGCTGAACCGCCACGGCACATTCAACATGCTGCTGTCCAACGGCCAGGCGCTCTGGGCCCACGGCTCCACGCACCTGCACTACCTGATCCGCCGCCATCCCTTCGGCCAGGCGCGGCTGAGGGACGAGGATCTCAGCGTCGACTTCGCCGCGCAGACGACGACGCGCGACCAGGTGGCCGTCATCGCCACCGAGCCGCTGACGAACGACGAGCCCTGGACGGCCTTCCAGCCGGGCGAGCTGAAGGTGTTCGTGGACGGGGCACTGGCGCCGTTCGAGAGCCGGTAGGCCATCGACGCGGCGCCGGTGAGACCCCCATAGCCAATTGCCGGCCAATCTGCAATCCTGCGAGCACCTCACAGCCCGCTCTCCACCATGGCCAGTCTGCCCACCCCGCGCTTTGACCAGTTCTACCGGCACGAAGAGCTGACGCAGCTGCTGTTCTCCTATGCGGAGGCGCTGCCCAACCTGGTGTCGGTGCGCTCGATCGGCAAGAGCCACGAGGGGCGCGACATCTGGGTCGTCGTGCTGACCAACACCGCCAGCGGCATCGACGTGGACAAGCCCGCCTTCTGGCTGGACGGCAATATCCACGCCGCCGAGCTCACGGCCTGCACGGCCTGCCTGTACTACCTGCACCAGCTGGTCACCAGCTTCGGCGAGTCAGATGAACTTGGCCGTCAGGTCACGCACCTGTTGGACACCCGCGTCATCTACATGGTGCCGCGCCTGAACCCCGACGGCGCCGAGCTCGCCCTGGCCGACCGGCCCCGTCACATCCGCTCCTCGGTGCGCCCCTACCCGTATGCGGACGAGCCGGTCGACGGCCTCACCATCGAGGACGTGGACGGCGACGGCCGCATCCTGACCATGCGCGTGCCCGACCCGCACGGCGGCTGGAAGAAGCACGCCGACGAGCCGCGCCTGATGGTGCAGCGCGAGCCCGGCGAGTACGGCGGCGAGTACTTCCGCCTGATCCCCGAAGGCTTCGTCAAGGCCCACAACGGCCTCACCGTGACCGTCAACAAGGACCGCGAGGGCCTGGACCTCAACCGCAACTTCCCCAGCGAGTGGCGCCAGGAATTCAAGCAGGTCGGCGCGGGGCCCTATCCGGCCAGCGAGCCCGAGGTGCGGGCGATGGTGGACTTCATTGCCAGCCATCCGAACATCGGCGCTGCGATCAGCTATCACACCCACAGCGGCGTGATCCTGCGGCCCATGGGCACGCAGAGCGACGACGACATGATTGCCGAGGACCTCTGGTGCTACAAGCGCTTCTCCGAGCTCGGCGCCAAGGCCACCGGCTATCCGGCGATCAGCATCTGGCACGAGTTCAAGTACCACCCGAAGGACGTCATCAGCGGCACGCAGGACTGGATCTACGAGCACCTCGGCGCGCTGTTCTGGGTCGTCGAGCTGTGGTCGCCCAACCGCGAGGCCGGGGTGGAGAACACGCGCTGGATCGAGTGGTACCGCGACCACCCGGTCGAGGACGACCTGAAGCTGCTGAAGTGGAGCGACGAGCAGTGCGGCGGCCAGGCCCATGTGGATTGGACGCCCTTCCACCATCCGCAGCTGGGCGCCGTGGAGATCGGTGGCTGGGACAAGATGAACTACTGGCGCAATCCGCCGCCGGCGCTGCGCGAGCGCGAGGTGGCGCGCTTCCCGGCCTGGATGAACCAGATCGCGCTCTCGCTGCCCCGGCTGGAGCTGCTGCGTACCGAGGTGCGCGCGCTGGGGCCGGACAGCTGGCGCATCCGCCTGGCCGTGGCCAACAGCGGCTACCTGCCGGCCTATGTGACCCGACGGGCGCTGGAGCGCAAGATCGTGCGCGGCGTGATGTTCGAGATCCACCTGCCCAGCGGCAACCCGGAGATCAGCCTGATTGCCGGCAAGGAGCGCATGGAGGGCCCGCAGCTGGAAGGCCATGCGCCGCAGGCCTCGCTGCTGTCCTTCCTGCCACCGCGCGAGGTGACGGCCGACCGGGCCGTCGGCGAATGGATCGTGCGGGCGCCCAAGGGCACGCGGCTGGCGCTCAGCGCCAGCGCCGAGCGGGCGGGTGTCGTGCGGACCGAGGTGTCGCTGGACTGATCGGCTAGGCGGTGGCCAGGACCTTGTAGGTCCCGCGCCCGGCCGCCTTGGCCTCGTACAGCGCCGTGTCGGCGCGGGCCGGCAGCTGGCGCGCGTCCACGCCGGCCTCGTTGCGGTAGATGGCGACGCCCACGCTCGTGCCCACCGGCAGCTCGCGGCCGTCGGCCAGCATCATCGGCACCTGCATGGCGGCCAGGATCTTGTCGGCCACGTGCTCGATGTCGGCCTGGTGGGCCGCGTTCTCGACCACCAGCACGAATTCGTCGCCGCCCAGGCGCGCGACCAGGTCGGTCTCGCGCACGCAGGCCAGCAGCCGCTGCGCGAACTGCTGCAGCACTGCATCGCCGGCCGCATGGCCGAGGCCGTCGTTGATGGCCTTGAACTTGTCGAGGTCCAGGTAGATCAGCGCCATCAGGCGGCCATTGCGGCGGCTGCGCGCCATCGCCTGCGGCAGCCGCTCGTCGAACTGGCGGCGGTTGGACAGGCCGGTCAGCGTGTCGCTGCGCGAGAGCTGGTCCAGCCGCTGCTCGCTCGCTGCCAGCCGTTCGTTGGCCTGCTGCAGCGCCTCGGTGCGTTCGGCCACGCGGTGCTCAAGCAGCGCATCCTGCTCGGCCTGCCGCTCGGACAGCTCGCCCAGCGCGTTGGACAGCAGTTCCACCTCGCGGAAGCCTCGCACCTGCGGCAGCGCCTGCCCGGCCGCCAGGCGCGAGCGGCCGGCCACCGCATTGCACAGCGCCACCAGGGGCAGCGTCAGCCGCCGCGCCAGCCACCAGGCCAGCGGCATGAACAGGGCCACCAGGCCCAGCGCAGCCAGCGCGATCTTCAGGCGCAGCTGGTAGTAGTCGGCCAGCGCCGCCTGCACCGGCTTGCGCAGCAGCACCACCCAGCCCATGCCGGGATAGTCGCCCAGCCCGCGGGTGGCGGCGGTGACGACGAACCACTCCTGGCCCTGCACCTGCAGCTGCTGGCTGGTCCCGGCGCTGCTCAGCAGCGTGGAAGGCAGGCCGGGCAGCGGCTTGCCCTCGGCGCCCGGCGGGCCCAGCAGCACGGTGCCGTCCCGGGCCAGCACCAGGGCTTCGACCTCGTGGACCTGCAGTGCCGCATCGATCAGCTCGTCCTTGATGCGGCGCGCCCAGGTCCAGCTCAGGTGGGCGCCGAACACGCCCTGCAGTTGGCCGCTCGAGTCGCGGATCGGGACCGCGAAATCGACGAAGCGCCAGGGTTCCGCCTGGCGCGGCAACAGCTTCTCCAGCAGCACGGCGCCGTGCACGTCCCCGACGAACAGGCCCTGGCCTTCATGAGCCCCCTGCCACCACGGGCGCTTGGACACGTTGACGCCTTCGAGCAGGCCGCCGGCCGAAGCCAGCACCTTGCCATCGCGGTCGGTCAGCCCCATCCAGGCGAAGTGCGGGAAGCCGGCATGGACCTCGTCCAGCGCGCGGCGCACGGCGGCCGGGTCGTCGAAGCGGCGGAAGGGTTCCAGCTGCGCGAACACGCGCACCTCCTGGAACTGCTGGGCCATGCCGCGGTCCAGCGCGTCGCGAAAATCGTCGGAGATCTGCGACAGCGAGTCGATCGCGGTGCGTTCCGCGTGGGCGCGGGCAAAGCGCTCGATCAGCAGGGCGCATGCCAGCACGGCCGCAACCACGCTGAGCAGCACGGTCGTCACCAACCAGCCGCGCAGTGACGGACTGGTGGTGACCGCGGGTGTTGTTTTCCCGTCGGCCACGGTCAGTGGAACCTCCCAGTTAGCGAACCCTCTTGCGTGGGTTCAACGTGCGGATGACAGCCGCAGGACCCAACGGTACATCAACACCCCCACCAAAAGGAAGCCCAGCGCGCCCAACCCCACTGCCGCGTCGGCAAAGCCGGGGCCGACCAGCGCCAGCGGCGCGTCCTGGCCGGAGAACACCACCAGCGCCGACAGCACGATGCCGATCAGGCTCTCGCCGACGATCAGGCCCGAGGCCAGCAGCACGCCGAGCTGCTTGGTGGCGGCCGGGCGGGCCGTCAGCTCGGCGCGCTTGTCGAACCACCAGCCGGCCACCGCGCCGATCACCACCATCAGCGTGGACGAGGTCGGCAGGTAGATGCCCAGGCCCACGGCCAGCGGCGGCAGGTAGGCGGAACCATTGGCGCGCAGCACCCGGTCGATGACGATGCAGACCACGCCGATCGCTACGCCGATGCCGATCAGGTTCCACGGCAGGTCGCCGCCGATCACGCCCTGCGCCAGGGCCGAGATCAGCGCGGCCTGCGGGGCGGCGAGCGCGCGGGCGGCATCGACGCCGGGCGCGCCGGCGAAGCCGTAGGCCTTGTTCAGCAGGTCCAGGATCGGCGGGATCACCACCGCGCCGGCCACCACGCCGACGATCAGCGCCACCTGCTGGCGCCACGGCGTGGCGTCCACCAGCTGGCCGGTCTTCAGGTCCTGCAGGTTGTCGTTGGAGATCGTGGCCACGGCGAACACCACCGAGGTCACGAACAGCGCGAAGGCCACCAGCGCTTTCGTCGACTCCGGCGGCAGCAGCGGCTTGACCGCCAGCGCCAGCATCAGCGCCGCGCCGATCACCACCAGGATGCCCACGCCCGACAACGGGCTGTTGGACGAGCCGATCAGCCCCGCCATGTAGCCGCACACCGCAGCCACGAAGAAACTCATTAGCAGCACGTAGACCACGCCGCCGGTCACCAGCAGGCCGATCTGGCTGGACAGGCCGGCGCCGTTGCCGAAGTCGGCCAGCAGCCAGCCGATCGGCAGCATGCAGACCAGCGTGATCAGGCCCACGATGCCGATCGGGATGTCGCGCTCGGTGCGCGGCAGCAGTCCGGCCTGGCCGCCCTGGCGTGCGCGCGAGGCGGCCATCGCCGAACGCAGGCCGGTGAACACCGGCTTGGCCAGCGTCAGCAGCGTCCAGATCGCCGCCACGCCGATGGTGCCTGCGCCGATGAAGCGCACCTTGGTCTTCCAGGCCGCGACGGCGATGGCCGCGGTCTCGCCGGTGATGCCCGAGGTCAATGAAGGCACGAAGCCGGCCCATGCGATCAGCGCGCCGACCAGGATCGCGATGCCCACCCACAGGCCCACCAGATGGCCCACGGCCAGCAGCGCGAAGCTCAGCGAGATGTTGAAGCCGCTGGCCGGGCCGGTCTTGTCGTCGCCGAGGCGGAAGAACTTGGCCACCTCGCCGGCGAACACCTGCGTGGCCACCACGACAGCGAACACGGCGGAGACGATGCTGCCCCAGACGATGGCCAGCAGGCCCTGTTTACCGGCGGCCGGGTCATCGCCTTCGGCGCCCACCTTCAGCACCTCGGCGCAGGCCACGCCTTCCGGGTAGGGCAGGTCGGAGTTGGTCACCAGCGCGCGGCGCAGCGGGATCGAATACATCACGCCCAGCACGCCACCCAGCGCGCAGATCATGAACGAGCTCCAGTACGGGAAGCCCTGCCACCAGCCGATCATGATCAGGCCCGGCAGCACGAAGATGATGGAAGACAGCGTGCCGGCGCTGGAGGCCACCGTCTGCACGATGTTGTTCTCCTGGATCGTCGCGCCCTTGAAGCCGCGCAGCACCGCCATCGAGATGACGGCGGCCGGGATCGAGGTGGCGAAGGTCAGGCCGGCCTTGAGGCCGAAGTAGACGTTGGCGGCGGTGAAGACGACCGTGATCAGCACGCCGAGGATCAGGCCGCGGACGGTCAGTTCGAGACGCTGTTCGTCGGCGCTCGGGGGAAGAGGTGTGGACATGCGCGTGGCAGGACGGATGTGAGGATGGCGCGCATCATCGTCGCTTTGTCCGCCGCCCAGGGAGGGTGGATGCCCCGATCACCGGCGCCGGTCCAGCCGCATCGCCAGGCCGTCCGGCCCCATCGTGAAGGACATGCGCTCGGGCGCCTCGTCCGGCGTGACCGCGGCGATGTCGAAGCGCGCCAGCAGCGTGGCCATCGCCAGCTTCATCTCCAGCAGGGCCAGGTAGCGCCCCGGGCAGATGCGCGGGCCGGCGCCGAAAGGCATCGCGATGCGCTTGGCCGAGGAGGCGTCCCGGCCCAGCCAGCGCTGCGGATCGAAGCGGGCCGCGTCGGTGAAGTGCGTCTCGCTGACGCTGTCGCGCCGAAGCAGCGTGATCACGATGGTGCCGGCCGGCACCTCGACGCCGGCCAGCGTGGTGTCGCGGCTGGCCTGCAGGCCGAGCATCGGGGCGACCGGCTTGAGGCGCATCGTCTCGTGGGTGCAGGCTTCGAGGAAGTCCAGCCCGGCCAACTGCTCGACCGTCCACTGCTCGACAAGACCTGACCCCATGACCGTGCGCACCTCGTCCCTGGCGCGCGCCATGGCGTCGGGATGGCGCCACAGCAGGTGGATCATCCAGGCCAGCGTGTTGGCGGTGGTGTCCTCGCCGGCCAGCAGCATGGTCAGCACATTGCCGGCCACTTCCTCGTCGCCGATGCCGCTGTCGGGCCGGTCGGCCGCGGCGATCATCGCCTGCAGCAGGTTCGCGGGCCGTTCGCGCAGCGCGGGCTCGGCGGCCATGCGCTCGCGCGCGGCGGCGATGAAGCCTTCCACCGCGGCCTTGATCTCGATGATGCTGGCCTCCAGCGCGCGGTCGCGTTCGCGCTTGAACCAGCGCCAGGTCGGCAGCGGCGAGAGCACGCGGGCGAACAGCGCGGGGAAGAGTTTGTCGAGGTGGCGCTGGATGCGGTCTTCATCCGACTCCAGCGTGTTGACCTCGGCGCCGAAGGCCAGGCCCGCGATCGTGTCCACCGTGAAGCGCATCAGCTCGGGCTGCAGCTCGATGGCCGCACCCGCATCGGCGGCCCGCTCCCAGCGCGCGGCCAGCCGGCCGGCGACCTTCAGCATGGCGGGGAAATAGTCTCTGACATGAGCGGGGTCGAAGCCCGCCATCACCATGCGGCGCTGGCGGGCCCAGC
>NZ_LYVQ01000041.1 GCF_001984095.1 Pelomonas sp. KK5 | reverse complement strand
CATCGCCGACATCATCGGCACGATCGACGGCATCGCCTTCCAGACCAATATCCTGGCGCTGAACGCCGCGGTGGAAGCGGCCCGCGCCGGCGAGCAGGGCCGCGGCTTCGCGGTCGTGGCCGGCGAAGTCCGCTCGCTCGCCCAACGTAGCGCCGAGGCGGCCAAGGAGATCAAGAGCCTGATCGGCGATTCGGTCGAACGGGTGCAGAACGGCACGGCGCTGGTCGACAAGGCCGGCCAGACGATGCAGGGCATCGTCACCTCGGTGCAGAAGCTGGCCGACCTCGTCGGCGAGATCAGCAGCGCCAGCCGCGAGCAGAGCTCGGGCATCGGCCAGGTGGGCGAGGCCATCACCCAGCTGGACCAGGCCACGCAGCAGAACGCCGCGCTGGTCGAGGAAAGCGCCGCGGCGAGCGAGAGCCTGAAGACGCAGGCTCAGTCGCTGCTGTCGGCGGTGGCGAGCTTCCGCCTGGCGTCGGCGGAGAAGACGAAGGCCGTGGCGGCTGCCCCTGCCCTGAAGGCGCAGGCACCACAGCCCAACCCCGCGGCGAAGGCGGTGGCAAAGCCGGCCCCGCGCAAGGCGCCGGCCCTCGTCGTGCCGGCCACGCCGCCGTCCAAGCCGCGCGCCGAGGCGGTCACCGCCGGCAACGACGACGGCGACTGGACCAGCTTCTGATCAGGTGGCCTTGGGCGGGCGCTTGCCGCCGCCCTCGCGGCCGCCGCCACTACCCTCACGGCGGCCTTCGGGGCGCGGGCCCCGCGGACCCGGCCGGTCGCCACCCCGCGGCGGGCCACGGCGGTCGCCGTTGTTCGGCCGGCGGTCGTCGTGCGCGCGGCGCGGCGGCTCGGGCGGACGCTCGGCACGCTCCTGGCGGGCGATCTCCAGCAGGCCCGGCAGTTCCTCCGGCGTCGTGCCCTTGAGCACGCAGAAGTTCGCCAACGTCAGCGTCGTGCGCTCGTAGTCGTGCAGCAGGCCGGCGCGGTTGCGGCGCTGCTGGGCCAGCAGGTCGGCCTGCTCGCGTTCGGCGCTGCGCTGCTCGCGTTCGGCGGCGCGTTCGGTCGCGACGCGCTGCTCCTTCAGGCCCTTGCGGCGGGTCAGCTCCTCGCGGGCGGCGGTCAGGTGCTCCTCGGCGATCTCGCCGGCGGGCTGGCCGTCCAGGTCGAAGCGGCTCTTGGCCTTGGTCAGCGCGAACAGGTAGTTGGTGCTGCCGGTGTAGCGGCGGAAGAAGGCGGACAGCTGGGCCTTGGTGAAGCGGCCCGGGGCGCGCTCCTGGATGTCGGCCTGGATGCGCAGCTTCAGCGGCTTGGCACCGCCGCTGAACAGCGCGGGGAACAGCGCCTTCAGTTCGGCGGCGACGTCCTTGGCCGGCGCCGCGGCGGCTTCGCCAGCAGCCTCGGCGGGCGCTTCGGCGGCAGCTTCCGGTGCGGCCTCGGGCGCGGCCTCAGCAGGTGCAGCCTCGGCGGCGGCTTCGCTTTCGGGCGCGGCGGGCGGCGGCAGTTGGGGCTCGGTCGACTCGGGCGTGTTCTCGTTCATGACAGGGGCAGTAATGCGAATGCAGCCCGCTATTGTCGTTCAACCTAGATCCGGCAGTTGAGCGCGGCCGAGGGGCAGGCGAGGCGGGTCGCCAGCAAGGCGCGCCGACGAAGTGGGCTACTGCCCACGAGGAGAAGCAACGCCGCAGGCGGCCCGAAGCGCCTGACCAGCGGGCGTGCAGCGCTGCTCACCGAAGTGGTGAACACGGAGAAGGCGCCCAAGGTCTTGATGTGACTGCAGTATCGAGTCATGGCAAGCGGTCAACTGCCGGATCTGGGTTCAGTACATCGTGCGCCGCTGGCGCTCCTGTAACTCGGCGTCGTAGACCACGCCGTCGATCCCTTCGGCGCTGAGCGTCTGCAGGATCAGGCCCGGTGAAGGCAGCTGCCCGCGGTCGATCTGCGAGGCCGCGTCCCAGAGCCCGGCCCGCTTGACCGCGCGCGCACACTGGAAGAACACCAGCGCCACCTCGATGACCAGCACCGAGAGGGGCAATATGCCTTCATGCGCGCAGCGTTCCAGCAGCGCCGGCGCGGTGCTGATGCGCGCCCGGCCGTTGACGCGCAGCGCCTCCGGCACGCCGGGGATCAGGAACAGCAGCGCGACGTCCGGGTCGTGCAGCACGTTGCAGAGGCTGTCCACCCGCTTGTTGCCGCGACGGTCGGGCAGTAGCAGCGTCTTCGGGTCGGCGATCTGGACGAAGCCGGGGCCGTCGCCGCGCGGCGAGACATCCAGCCCGCGCGGGCCATGGGTGGCCAGCACGGCGAAAGGCGCGGCCTCGATATAGGGCGCGTAGAGCGGATGGACGTGGTCCGACTCCTTGGCCAGCGAGGTCTCGCCCGGCCAGCCGTAGAGGGCGCGCAGCGCGTCGAGATCGGTAATGTCGTGATCGTCGTTGCTCATAGTCCGCCGAACACCCGCTTCAGGATCGCGCTGCCGGTGCCGACCGGGTCCTTGCGGATCTTCTTCTCCTCCTCGGCGATCATCAGGAACAGGCCGTCCAGCGCCTTGCCGGTGACGTACTGCTGGACGTTGGCGTCTTCCTTCTTCACCAGGCCCAGGCCGGCGCCCTTGCCGGCGATGGCGTTGTACTTCTCGGCCACCGACAGCTTCTCGGTGGCCTTGGTCACGATGGGCAGGAACTGCCGGGCCAGCGGCTCGCGCGTCTTGCCCTCGAAGAAACGGGTGGCCGCGTCGTCGCCGCCCTTGAGCAGGCGCAGGCCGTCCTCCACGCTCATCGAGCGGATCGCATTGACCAGCAGCGGCTTGGCCGCGGGCACGGCCTGCTCGGCGGCGCGGTTCATCGCGGTGACCAGTTCGTCCACCTTGCGGCCCTGGCCGGTGGCCTTCAGCAGCTTGGCCGCGTTGTTCAGCGAGCCGGGTAGCTCGATGCGCACCTGCGGGTTGCCGAGGAAGCCATCGCTGCGGCCCAGGCCGCCCACCGCCGCCACGGCGCCGCGCTCCAGCGCCGCGCGGATACCGCCGGCGGCATCGCCTTCGGTCAGCCCCGCCGCGACCGCCTCGCGGGCGGCCGGCGCTAGCAGTGCCAGCAACATCAAACTTCTACGTCGATCCATCATGCCTCCTGGTTGAGCGGCGCCACGTCCTGGTCGATGGCACCGAAGACAGAGTGCCCGTCCCGGCCCTTCATTTCAATGCGTACGCTGTCGCCGAACTTCATGAAATCGGTCTTCGGCTCGCCGTCCTCGCTCGCCTCGATCGCCCGCTTCTCGGCGATGCAGCTGTAGCCGCGGCTCGCGTCCCGGTTGTTCACCGGGCCGGAGCCGACGATCGAGCCCGCCCGCACATGCCGCGTGCGGGCGAGATGCGCGATCAGCTGACCGAAATGGAAGGCCATCTCCGGACCGGCCTCGCAGTTGCCGACCTTGCGTCCATTCCACATCGTCTGCAGGTTCAGCTCCACGCGCCCGCGATACCAGGCGGCCCCGAGTTCGTCGGGCGTCACGGCGACCGGGCCGAAGGCCGCGGCGGGCTCGGCGCCGGACAGCTGGCGCAGCCGCCAGCCGTTGGCCAGCATCAGCAGGCGCACGCTCTCCAGCGCCTCGTCGGCCGAGGCGCCCATCCGCACGTCTCCACTGATGGCGGCCAGGCCGGCCTCGAAATCGATGCCCATGGCCTCGCTGCCGAAGGGCGCCGGCTCGCAGGGCCCGAGGAAGCCGTCGCTGGCGCCCTGGCGCATCTGCGGCTCGCTCTCGCCCGCCTGCCCTGGAAAAGCCAAACCATCCACCCACTGGCCCGCGCGCGGCAGCGGCGCCATGCAGAGCTTGGGATCGAAATCGAAGGCATGGCGCAGCTTGCCGTGGTTCAGCTGGGTGTACAGGTCCTCCAACTGCGGGGAAAGGAAGCCCCAGTCGTCCAGCACCTGCTGCAGCCGGGTGGCGATGCCGTTGGCGTAGTGGGCCTGGCTCAGGTCGCGGGAGACGACGACCAGTTGGCCGTCGCGGGAACCGTCTTTGTAGGTGGCGAGCTTCATGGAAGAAAGAGGGGAGAGTTCGATTCGCGCTGCGGTGGCAGCATTGTCCGATGAGGAGTCGTGCTGCCTGCCTTCTTCCGCGCTGGATCTGGGCTCTCGGGCTGAGCCTCATTCTGCATGCCTGGTGGCTGGGCTCATGGCCGGGCTCGCTGCAGCTGGCGCCGGCGCGGGCGATCAGCACGCGGACGATGGCGCTGGCCGCACCGGCCCCCGCGCCTGCTGCGACGCCGGCCAACAAGCCTCGGCCCCGCCAGCCGGCGCGCGCAGCACCGCCCGTGGCCGCCCTGCCGGCCGAGCCGGACCTGCGCCCCGCTCCGCCCGCCGAATGGCTCTACACCCTGCGCCAGAACGGCAAGGCCGGCTGGGCGCGCCTGAGCTGGCAGCCGGCGCCCGACGGCAGCTACCGCCTCTTGCTAAGCCGTGAACTCGACGGCAGGCCGCTGCCGGGCTGGCGCAGCGAAGGCCGGCTCGATGCGACGCAAGGCCTCGCCCCCGAGCGCTACGCCACGCAGCGCGGCGGCCGCGATGCGCAGGCGACGAACTTCCGCCGCGACGAGGGGCTGATCAGCTTCTCCGCCAGCCCCGAGCTCCATGCACTGGCCGGCGGCGAGCAGGACCGGCTCAGCTGGTGCCTGCAACTGGCCGCCCGCGTGGCCGGCGCGCCGCGGCGCTACGGGCCGGGCGCGGAGTTGCGCGTCACCGTCGCCGGGCTGCGCGGCGAGCCGGTGGAGTGGGTGTTCGAGGTGATCGGCGAGGAGACGCTGGACCTGCCGGCGCTGCCGACGACGCAGGCGCTGCACCTGCGCCGCGGCGCGCTGGGGCCCTACGACGGGCCGATCGAACTGTGGCTGGACGGCTCGCGCGCCTGGCTGCCGGTGCGCCTGTCGATCGGGCCGACGGAGCTGCTGCTGCAGGCGGTGGACGTCGTCGATCAGCCGGCTTCGCCATCGTCGCAATAGCGCCGCAGCCGCGCCACGTGCACCCGCACCCGGCCGCGCCGCGCCTCCAGCAGGCCCTCGGCCGCCAGCGCCTGCATCGCCAGGCTGACGCGCGGCCGGCTCAGGCCGAGCATCCCGGCCAGCACCTCGTGCGACAGGTGCTCGCGCAGCGCCACCCATTCCGCATCGCCGGGCGGCGGCCCGAAGGCCAGCGACAGCTCGAGCCGCCGCGCCAGCATGCGCTCGGGACCGGCCATCTTGTAGTGGACATTCATCCAGAAGGTGGAGCGCGCCTTGCGGGCGACGATGTGCAGCAGCTGCCGGTTGACGGCCGGCCAGCGCTCCGCGAGGCCGCGCAGCGCCGCCTCGGTGAGCAGGAGCACGCGGCTGCGCCCGATCGCCACGCAGTCGGCGAAAGCCGGCTCGCCGGAGAACAGCAGGATCTCGCCGAACCATTCGCCTGCCGGGACCAGGGCGGTGATGGTCTCGCTGCCGGCGCGGTTGCCGCTGACGATCTTGAAGCTGCCCGCGCGCACGCCGAACACGTGGCCCAGCGTCTCGCCGCGCCGGTACAGCGACTCGCGCGGCTCGTAGCCGCGCCAGAAGCAGTCGGCCGGCCGCAGCGCCGCCAGCGCTTCATCGGGCACGCCGGCCAGCCACGGGCAGGCCCGCAGGAACTGCAGCGCATCGTCGTCCATCGGTGAAGCCCCTCCTCCTCGTTCGGTCATCGCGATGACAGACCGGACGGATCGATGCGAGGCATCGTCCAGGCTCCCGGCGCCTGCCGCCGCAGACGATACACAACGGAGACTTCATGCACCGGATCCTTCTCGCCAGCGCTCTCGCCGCCTTGGCCCTGCTGCCCGCCGCTGGTTTCGCCGCCGCCCGCGACTGGCCGCCGGCCGGCGAGCCACCCTCGCCCGAGACCACCGTCCACCAGGCCTTCGACTACGCCTACCCGCTGGTCGCCATGGGCCGGCTGCGCGCGGGCATGCTGGCCGGCCGCTCGCAGCTGAACGTGTGGCTGCACCAGCGCAAGCTCTCCGGCCCCGAGGACCGCTGGGTCACCACGCCCAACAACGACACCGCCTACTCCACGCTGTGGCTGGACCTGCGCCAGGGGCCGGTGACGCTCACGCTGCCCGACATGGACGGCCGCTACCACTCGCTCGCCTTCATGGACATGGCGACCAACAACTTCGAGGTCCTGGGCCGCCGCGCCACCGGCACGCGCGGTGCCAGCTACGTGCTCGTCGGCCCGGACAGCACGCAGCCGCTGCCGCCCGATGCCCGCGTGATCCGCGCGCCGGGCAACGACGTGCTGGTGCTGGCCCGCATCCTGGTGAACGACGCCGCCGACCTGCCCGCGGTGATCGCGCTGCAGGATCGGTTCAAGGTCGAGGCCGCCGGCCAGGCGACCGCGCCCTGGCAGGGGCCCGCGCCGCAGGTGGCGGAGATGACGCCGGCCGCCTTCCTCGCGATGGCCAACCTGATGCTGGAACGCAACCCGCCACCGCGCTACGAGGAGGCGTTGATGAAGCGCCTGGCCGGCGTCGGCCTCTGCGGCGCCGCCTGCGGCTGGGAGGCCCTGACACCTGACATGCGCGCGCTCTGGACCCGCGAGATGCCGGCGATGCTCGCCTCGCTGAAGGGCGGCCTGGCCGGCAGCGGCGGCCGGGTGGAGGGCTGGTCCTACTCGAAGCCCGATCTCGGCAACTTCGGCACCGACTACTTCTACCGCGCCCAGGTGGCGCTGGGCGGCCTGCTGGCGCTGCCGCCGGTGGAGGCGATGTACCCCACCGCCTTCACCGACCGCCAGCAGCAGCGCCTGGACGGCGCCCATCGCTACCGCCTGCACCTGGCCGCGGGCGCCTTGCCGGTGAACGGCTTCTGGTCACTCTCGATGTATCAGGTGGAAACGGACGGCAAGCTGTTCTTCACCGCCAACCCGGTCCAGCGCTACGCGATCGGGGACCGCACGCCGGGCCCGAGCCCCAACCCCGACGGCAGCATCGACATCCTGATGCAGCGCGAGGCGCCCGCCGATCCCGCCCAGCGCGCCAACTGGCTGCCCACGCCGCCGGGCGAGTTCGCGCTGGTGCTGCGCGCCTACGAGCCGAAGGCGGCGCTGCGCGACGGCCGCGTCCATGTACCGGGCGTCGAGCGGCTGGACTGATTCCGAGAAGGATTTGCCTGATGCCGGGGCGTTACACATCGCCGGACCAGCGCTTCGCTCAGAATCGCAGGGATGGAACAGCAGGAGGACAAGCAGCATCCGCGCTGGCGCCAGGCGATCGAGGACGCGCGGCTCGGCGTCTGGGACCTGCGCCCGGAACTCGAAGCCGTGCAGCACTCGCCGCAATGGAAGGCGCGGCTGGGCTTTCCCGATCCCCACGAGGCCGACAGCACGCACTTCTGGCGCTGCCGGGTCCACCCGGACGACCTGGACGCGATGCTGGACGCCATGCGCACCCATGCGCGCGGCGACGCCCCGCACTACGAGGCGCGCTTCCGGCTGCGCAGCAACGGCTCGGGCTACCGGCTGCTGCACTCGCGCGGCCGCGTGGTCGAACGTGACGGCCTGGGCCGCGCGCTGCGCATCGTCGGCACGATGATCGACCTCACCGAACGCGCCCCCTCGCCGCGCGGCGGCCTGGCGGTGGGCGCGCGGGAGCTGATGGCCGTGCGGCCGCTGGCCTGGCCCTTCCATCGCCTGCTGGCGGATCGCGCCTCGCTCGCGCTGGCCGGCGAACGCGCACGGCTGCTGCCGCTGGTGGAAGACCTGCTGGAAGCGGCGATGCTGGACCTGCAGCAATTGCCGCAGCCGCCGGGCCTCGCGGCCGCGTCAGACAAGCCGCCGAGCACTGATCGGTGAACGCCGCGAGCGCCGCGACGGGTGCGCGGCTTGCCGAAGCAAGGGTACCGCGGGAAGCCCCCCGAGATAGGTGGACATGCGTGATCTTGTGACGCTTCCACCACATATGGGTGGTCGGTGAAGCCCCGATGAACAGGGGCTTCTGCCACCATCAAGTCGAGATCAGCAGTTCCCGATCTTGAAGCCGGCCCCGTTGGCCGTACATGAAGCCGAAAGGAGCGCTCTCATGCACATGCTTTACAACTCACCGAGTTTCATCGTCGTCCAGTTCGACGTGCAGGTCGACGAGCCCGTTCCCGGCGAGCTGCTGAAGGCCAATCCGGAACTGCAGTTGCATCGTGGCGGCTTCGAGATCGTGGACAAGTTCACGCGCAAGGAAATCTTCATCGAGGGCGCGCTGGCCAAGGCATTCCAGGACGGCGTCGAGGCGCTGATGGAGACCAGCCCCTCCGAGGAAGACATCGACGACTTCGTCGAAGGCTACGCCCGCATGGGCCACCAGCCGGTCGTGATGCATTGAACCTTTCTTCATCAATCTCCGCAAAGACCGAGAAACCGCAGTAATTGCCTTCCCAACCCTTGTCCTTCGCCGGACGCTGCGCCAAGATCGGCACCGACTGATCTTTCACGCATTCGAGTAGTCCACATGGTCAAGCGTTTGGTTGAGGCAAAGGTGATTCCCTCGCCCGGCCTGGAAGAGGCTGCGGTGCTGGACCGCATGTGCTCTCAGTTCGTGCTGACGCTCACCGTCAAGCACGCGGGCCGCTTCAACCTGCGGCGCGACTTCAACGGCTTGCTCTCCTTCACCGGCCGCCACCTGGTGTGGCCGCTGCGCGTGCTGACCCGGCTGCGCGTCTATCTCGCGCAACGCTGCTCAAGTAACGAGTTATGGCAGGGGCACGAGGCCCTGGGCGACCAGGCCTTCCTGGAGCGCCATGGCGTCTGGAACGGCCCCTTCGCCGAGGCCACGCTGTTCTTCTACCTCGACGAATACATCAAGGACGCGCCCAAGGACATGCTGGCCCTGCTGGCCACCACGGTCGAGTGGCTGGACCGGCAGTTGAAGCGCGAATCCACGCTGGTGGAGAAGAACATCGCCGCGCTGGGCCAGCTGCTGCAGCTGAACCCGGCCGAGCGCGCGATCCTGCTCTACGGCACGCTGGCCCGCTATCAGCGCGAGCTGCGTGGGGCGCTGGTGGAGTTCAAGGTCAACACCGCGCAGGAGGCCTTCGCCGCCATCGCCGCGGTGGCCGGCGTCAACGAGCAGGAGGTGGCCGAGGCGCTGCGCGCCGGCTCGCGGCTCGAACGCATCGGCATGGTGGAGAACCTGATCTCCGAGCACAACATCACCGATCTGGCCGACCTGATGAAGGTGAGCGACCAGCTGCCGCCCGTGTTGATGCGCGAGTACCAGGGGCCGCACGATCTGATGGCCGTGTTCACCCGGCCCGCCACCAGGAGCCTGCTGACGGCCGCGGACTTCCAGTTCGTCGGTGACGACATGACGGTGCTGGGCACGCTGCTGCGCCAGGCGGTTGCCAGCCACGCGGCGGGCGTCAACGTGCTGCTCTACGGCCCGCCCGGCACCGGTAAGACCGAGCTGGCGAAGGTGGCCGCGGCGGCCGCGGGGCTCGATCTCTACGAGGTCGAGTACGCGGACCGCGACGGCAATTCGCTCTCCGGCCGCGACCGCTACCGCTCGCTGCAGATCAGCCAGCAGTTCCTGAAGGCCAGCGAGAACGTGGCCCTGCTGTTCGACGAGGTGGAAGACGTGTTCCCGCCGCTGTCCACCGACACCGCCCAGCTGATCGCGCGGCTCGATTCCGCGCTGGAGGCGCCCGCCTCCAATTCCGTCAGCGGCAAGGCCTGGGTCAACCAGATCCTGGAGACCAACCCGGTGCCGGTGATCTGGATCACCAACCGCATCGAGCAGATCGATCCGGCCTTCCGTCGCCGCTTCCAGTACCACCTCGAGCTGAAGTCGCCTCCGCCCGGCGCGCGGCTGGGCCTGGTGACGCGGGCGCTTTCGGACGTGAACGTGAGCGCGGAGTTCGCTGCCCGGCTGGCCGAGCGCCGCGGGCTGACGCCGGCGCAGATCCGCACCGCGGTGCGCTTCTCCCAGCTCGCCGGCGGGCCGGACGAGGCGGAACGGCTGATCGAACGCCAGCTCGGCAATGCCGACAAGGCGCTGGGCCACCAGGCGCACGAGCGCGCCGCGCGGCCGGTGGTGACGCAGTACGCGCTGGACCTGCTCAACTGCGAATCCCGCTTCGAGATCCCGCGCATCGTGGCCGCGCTGCAGAACCGCGGCGCCGGCAACCTCTGCTTCTACGGCCCGCCCGGCACTGGCAAGACCGCCTTGGGCGAGCACATCGCGCAGGCACTGCAACGGCCGCTGATGGTGCGCCGCGCCAGTGATCTCGCCAGCAAGTACGTGGGCGAGACCGAGCAGAACATGGCCCGCATGTTCGAGGCCGCAGCCGCCGAAGGCGCGGTGCTGCTGCTCGACGAGGCCGACAGCTTCCTGCGCAGCCGCCGCATGGCCGAGCGCAACTACGAGGTCAGCGAGGTCAACGAGATGCTGGCCGGCATGGAGCGCTTCGCCGGCGTGTTCATCTGCACGACCAATCTGTTCGAGGAACTGGACGAGGCCGCGCTGCGCCGCTTCGCCTTCAAGATCCGCTTCAAGCCGCTGCTGCAGGCCCAGCGCCTGCGCATGTTCGAGCGCGAGGCGGGCATGGCCGAGCCCACGGCCGAGCAGGTGGCGCGGCTGGCGGCGCTGGACGTGCTGACGCCGGGCGACTTCGCCGCGGTGCGCCAGCAGGTCGAGATCCTCGGCGAGACGCTGACGCCGGACGAATTCCTCTCGCAGCTGGAAGCCGAGCACCGGGCCAAGCCCGATGTGCGGACGCGACGTTCGATCGGCTTCACGCATTGAAGGCATGGCATCCTTCGAGGATGCCCGCTGCCCATCTCCTGCGCACTACCTTCTCGCTGCTGCTTGCCCTGCTGGCAAGCACGGCGCACGCCGCCACCGACTGCCCAGCGCCCGTCGCACCGCCCACGCCCGAACAGCTGGCCGCCGCCGCGGCCGCTGCCACCCAGGACCACGGCCTGCTCTGGCGCGCCCGCCGCGACGGCCATGACTCCTACCTCTACGGCACGCTGCACGTCGGCCGCCTGGCCTGGGCGATGCCGGGCCCGCAGCAGTCGCAGGCCTGGCAGGCCACCGACACGCTGGCGCTGGAACTGGACATCAGCGACCCGCAGACGGTCAGGGCGCTGACCAGCGGCGTGCCGGCCCCGGCGCTGAGCGCGAAGACCAAGGGACGCATCGCCGCGCAGATCGCCGCCGAATGCCTGCCCGCCGGCGCGCTGGCCGCCATGCATCCGCTGATGCAGCTGAGCACGCTGACGGTGCTGACCGCGCGCCGCGACGAGCTCGACGCCGGCTACGCGCAGGAGGCCATCCTGCTGGGCATGGCACAGGCCGCGAAGCGCCGTGTCGTCGCGCTGGAGACGCCCCAGGAACAGCTCGACGCGCTGATCCCCAAGGACCCGCGCGAGCTGCAGCGCGCCCTCGACGACGGCCTCACCCAGCTCGAGCGCAAGGAGGTGCGCGCGCCGATGCTCAAGCTGGCCCGCGCCTGGGCGGCCAGCGACCTCCCGCTGCTGCAGACCTACGAGGACTGGTGCGACTGCATCCACGACGAGGCCGACCGCCGCTACATGCACGGCCTGCTGGCCGCCCGCAACCCGCGCATCGCCGAGCGCTTCGCCGCCCTGCATGCGGGCGGCCAGCGGGTGTTCGTCGCCGTCGGCGCCCTGCACATGGTCGGCCCCGAGGGGCTGCCGGCGCAGCTGAAGAAGATGGGCTTCGAGTTGACGCGACTCGTGCCGGCTCCCTGAACCCCGCAACCTGGAGACACCGTCCATGTCCAACGACAACAGCAACCCCTTCGCCGGCTTCGTGCCCGGCTTCGATTTCCTGCAGGGCCTGGTGAAGAACGCCGGCGCCGCCATCCCCGGCATCGGCCAGTGGGTGGCGCCGACGCTGAACCCGGAGGAGCTGGAGAAGCGCATCGGCGAGCTGCGCACCATCCAGTTCTGGCTGGAGCAGAACGCCCGCATGCTGGGCACGACGATCCAGGCGCTGGAGGTGCAGAAGATGACGCTGTCCACGCTGAAGTCGATGGACGTGCCGCTGGCCACGCTGCGCGAGTCGCTGAAGATGCCGACCGCCGAAGCGCCCGCGCCGAAGGCCGCGGCCATGCCGGGCATCGACCCGACCGTCTGGTGGACCGCGCTGACCGAGCAGTTCACGCAGCTCGCCACCAAGGCCGTCACCGATCCGCCGGCGGCCCCCGGCAAGCGCGCAGCCCCGTCGGCCCAGCCGGCGGCCAAGGCGGCCGCGCGCAAGACGGCCGCGCCGCGCAAGCGCAAGGCCTGACCCCCGATGAGCAAGACCAACCTCCTGCTGCAGGCCGCCGAACTTCCCGCGGCCTGGCGCTCCGTCATCGTGGGCCGGGCGGCCCATGCGAACCTGAAGGTGCTGCGCATGGACGAGCGCACCTACCCCGACGAGACCCACGATTTCGACGAGGCGCTGGTGGTGCTCGACGGGCAGATGAACCTCGAGATCGACAGCCAGGTCGTGCAGGTGCGTCAGGGCGAGGTCTTCATCGTGCCCGCCGGGCAGCCTCACGCGGTGGCCGCCGGCAGCCACGGCACGCTGCTGATCATCGATCAGTAGCAGCCACCCGGCGCGGCGCCTTGATCAGCCCCTGATTGACCAGCAGCCCCAGCAACACGCCCGCCGTGCCCGCCCATTGCATCGCCGACGGCCGCTCGTCGAAGGCCGCCGCCGCGGCCCACAGCCCCACCACCGGCACCAGCAGCGACCAGGGCACGACCTTGCCCGCCGCATGGCGCTTGAGCAGCCGCGTCCACAGGCTGTAGGCCAGCAGCGTGGCCAGCAGGCCGAGATAGAGCACCGCGCCGGCGCCGCGCCCGTCGATGCCGGCCAGCTGCGCGCCGACCGCCGCCGGCCCCTGCTGCCACAAGGCCAGCGCGAAGAAGGGCACGATCGGCACCAGGCTGGTCCAGACGATGAAGTTGAAGGGCTCGTAGTCGCAGACGCGGTTGGCCAGGCGGCCCACCAGGTTGGACAGCGCCCACATCAGCGCCGCGCCCAGCGTCAGCAGGAAGCCGATCAGCGTCATCTCGCCGGGCCCCTCGCCATGGGCGCAGGCGATCAGCAGCAGGCCGCCCAGCGCCACCACGAGGCCCGCCCACTGGCGCGGCAGCGCCCGCTCGCCCAGCACCGGCGCGGCCAGCAGCAGCGTGAAGAAGGCCTGGGTCTGCATCACCACCGAGGCCATGCCCGCCGTCATGCCCAGCTGCAGGCCCAGGAACAGCAGGCCGAACTGGCCCAGGCCCTGGGCCAGGCCGTAGCCCAGCAGGAAGCGCGTCGGCAGGCCCGGAGGGGGCTTCACCAGCGCCAGCACCGGCAGCGCCGCCACGACAAAGCGCAGCGCGCCCATCACGAAGGGCGACAAGCCCTTCAGCCCCAGCTTCATGACGACGAAGTTGGAGCCCCAGATCAGCACCACCGCCGCGATGCGCAGCGCATCGCCACCGCTCAGCCGCGTGCCGCTCACAGCGGCCGCCCCTGCGCGGCGCGCGCGGCGACGAAGCTCTCGAAGGCCTCGGCGCTGGTCCTGGCCGGCACATAGCCCAGCTGCTCTTTCAGCCGCCGGTTGTCCAGCACCGGCCGGTAGCGCAGGAAGTCCAGTTGCTCGGGGCCGTAGCGGCTGAGGCCCAGCTTCGATCCCAGCCACAGCAGGCCGCTGAGGACGGGCGCGGGGAACTGGCGCGTCTGCTTGCCCAGGCGCCGGGCGATCTCGTGGATGGACAGCGCGCCGTCGCCGGCCACGTTGTACTGCCCTTCGCCGCCGGTCCGCAGCGCATGCAGGAAGGCGCCGGTGACGTCCTGGTCCCAGATGAAGACGAAGGGACTGTCGCTGCCGCGGATGGCGATCAGGCGGCGCTTCTCGAACAGCGCGGTGATCTGGTTGTCCACCCGCTCGCCGAGGATGGTGCCGATGCGGAACACCGTCTGCTTCAGCTGCGGCTGCACCTGGCGATACAAGGCCAGCATCTCCTCGACCAGGCGCTTGTGGTGCGAGTAGGCGAAGACCTCGTTGCCGCGCAGCGGGTCGGTCTCGACCAGCCAGTCCGGGTTGTCGGCGTGGTAGCCGTAGGCGGCCCCGCTGGAGCTGACGAGCAGGTGCTTCACGCCTGCATTGACGCAGGCCTGCAGCAGGTTCTGCGTGCCCATCACGTCCACCGAATACTCGAACTCGCGACTGGAGCCGCGGCCCGGCGTGACGATGGAGGCCAGGTGCACGACCGTGTCGATGCGATGGCCGCGCAGCGCCTCGACGAGGTTCGCGTCGCGCACGTCCTGCTGCTCGTACAGCACGCCGGGCAGGCGGCGCACCGCCGGCACCTCGCGCACGTCCTGCGCCACCAGCAGCTCGCATTCGCCGCTGACGGCCAGCGCCGCGACCAGGCTGCGGCCGAGAAAGCCGTCCGCGCCGGTGATCAACACTCTCTTCTTCATAGCTCAGTCTTCGCTGCGGGCCGCTTCGCCCACCACTGCGCCAGCGCCATGCCGGCGATGATGTCCCAGAAGCCCCAGACGCCGGCCACCACCGCCATGCCGCCCAGGCCCCCGAAGAAGCTGAAGATCAGCACCAGGCCCAGGCCCGAGTTGCGGATGCCCACCTCCACCGAGACGGCGCGGCGGTCGTATTCCTTCAGGCCCGCGGCGGCGGCGCTCGCGTAGCCGAGCCCATAGGCCAGCCCGTCGTGCAGCACCACGGCCAGCATCACCAGGCCCACGTAGTCGAGGAAGTAGCGCCAGTTGCCCGCCACCGCGCCGACGATGAACAGCACCAGCACCAGGAAGCTGAGGATGCGCGCGGGCTTCTTGATGCGCTCGGTCAGCGCCGGCCACTGCCGCGCGAAGCCGATGCCCAGCACGAAGGGCAGGCCGATGATGGCGACGATGTGCAGGCCCATCTCCACCGGGCTCAGTGCGATGGTCTTCAAGAGCGGCGCGGCGGTCGGATGCAGGCTGCCCCAGAAGGCCAGGTTCAGCGGCATCAGCACGATGGACAGCGCGTTGGAGATCGCTGTCATCGAGACCGACAGCGCCACATTGCCGCCGGCCCGGTGGGTGATGATGTTGGAGATATTGCCCGGCGGGCAGCAGGCCACCAGGATCATGCCCAGCGCGATGCTGGGCAGCGGCTTGAGGACCAGCGTCAGCACGAAGGTGATGGCCGGCAGCAGCAGGAACTGCGCGGCGATGCCGGCGGCCATGGCCAGCGGCATCTTCAGCACGCGCCTGAAATCCTCGGGCTTCGTGTCCAGCGCGATGCCGAACATCAGGAAGCCGAGCACGACGTTGAGCGCCTGCAATGACGCCGGATTGAAGTTCAGCCGGACTTCATCGACCGTCATGTCTGCCCCCCGGTTGCGGAGTACCGCACCCGGCCCCCCAAGGGGGCGACCGCTTGCTTGGGGCGGCCCTGCGCTGCGCGGCTCATGTCGCCAGCGCCTTCGACGCCGCACGCACCGCATTGCGATACGTGTCCTTGTGGACGTAGTAGCTCATCCGCTCCAGCTTCAGGTACTTGTAGCCGCCGCTCATGTCCGGCGGCGGGCCGAGCTTGGCGCGCTTGAAGCCCTCGGCCTTCAGGCCCTGCGCCTTGAAGGCCCGCGCCACCAGCTCCGCCTGCTCGTAGCGGCCCTGCCAGCCGATGCCGCTGGCCTCGATCATGCCGACCACGGCCAGGTTGTCGTAGGCCGGGGCGAAGATGTTCAGGTAGAGCTGCGGCGCCATGCCCTGCCAGTTCAGCAGCGCGCGGTCGATGAAGGGGTAGTGCAGCTTGTAGCCGGTCGCCGCCAGCACCATGTCGTAGTCCGCCTGCGTGCCGTCCTTGAAATGCACCGTGTGGCCGTCGAAGCGCTGCACGTCGGGACGCACGGTGATGTCGCCATGACCCAGGTGGTGCAGGATCAGCGAATTCACCACCGGGTGACTTTCGTACATCCTGTATTCGGGCCTGGGGAAGCCGAAGCGCACCGGGTCGCCGGTGAACCACTTGAGGATGGTGCCGTCCACCTTCTGCTTGAGCCAGGCGGGCAGCTGGATCTTGCCGCCCAGCGTGTCGGCCGGCTTGCCGAACACGTACTTGGGCACGAAGTAGTAGCCGCGGCGCACCGAGATGTCGATGCGCTTCGCGTAGTGCACGGCGTCCACCGCGATATCGCAGCCGGAGTTGCCGGCGCCGATCAGCAGCACCCGCTTGTCGGTGAACTGCTTCGCCGACTTGTAGGCACTGGTGTGCAGCAGCTCGCCGGCGAAGTGGCCCTCGAAGGCCGGCATGCTGGGCTCGGCCAGCGTGCCGTTGGCGATGATGACGCCCTTGAACAGCGCCTCGTGGGTGACCGCGCCGTCCTGTTCGGTCCAGCGCACGCGCCACAGCGGCGTCGCGCCTTCGCCGGCCGGCTCCACCTTCTGCACCCGCGCGCCGAAGCGGTAGTGCTCGCGCAGGCCGAAGCGCTCGGCGAATGCGCTGAAATAACGCATCAGTTCAGCGTGGCTCGGATAGTCGGCCACGCCGTCGGCCATCGGGAACTCGGTGAACTCGGTCGTGCGCTTGCTGGATATCAGGTGGGCCGACTCGTAGACGGTGCTGCGCGGGTTGGCGATGTTCCACAGGCCGCCGACGTCGCTCCAGGCCTCGAAGCCCTGGAAGGCCAGGCCTTCCTTCTGCAGGTTGCGGGCGGCGGCGAGGCCCGAGGGGCCGGCGCCGATCAGCGCGTATTGCTCTTCAGTTCTTGTTGTCATTCGTCAGTCCCGGAACGGGCGTGGACCCGGGTTCGCCCGGCCGTGGCTTGCGCGGCTGGGCGAGCAGGATGCGGTCGTGCAGCGTCTCGGGCAGCAGGTCCAGCGCGCGAGACAGCCAGCCGACGCGCCGCGGCAGCACGATCTGCTCGGCGCCGGCCGCCACGCGGCGCAGCAACGTGGCCGCCGCCTGCTCCGGCTCCATCAGGCCGGGCATCGCGAAGCGGTTGCCGGCCGTCAGCGCGGTGCGCAGGTAGCCGGGGCTCACGGTGCTGACACTGAGGCCGCTCGGCCGCAGCTCGGCGCGCAGCGATTGCAGGTAGGCGATCAGCCCGGCCTTGCTCGCGCAATAGGCGCCGTTGCCCGGCAGGCCGCGCCAGCCGGCGATGCTGGCCACGCCGACCAGCGCGCCCCGGCCCGCGGCCAGCATGGCTGCCATGAACGGCTGAAAGGTCGTCGGCACGCCCAGCAGGTTGATCTCCAGCGCGCGGCGGAAGAAGGCCAGGTCGGCCGCCTCGGCGGTGGCATAGCCGCCCGCCACGCCGGCATTGGCGATCACCAGGTCCGGCGTGCCGTGGGCGGCCATCCAGTCGGCGGCGCAGGCCTGCATCGCGGCGCTGTCGCTGACGTCGGGCGTGTAGATGCGGCTGCGCTGAGGATGGGCGTTATGGAGTTCCTCCAGCACTGCGCGGTTCAGGCCCACCAGGGCGACCGTCGCACCGCCTTCCAGCAGCTGCCGCGCCAGCGCCCGGCCGAAGCCGCCGCAGGCGCCGGTGACGACGGCGTTGGTGAATTTGTTACCGGTCCTCATGATTGCCGCCAGCTTAATCGGCGGTCACAATCATCTCGTTTTCTTCCGCTTATTCGTCTCGAATTTCGAGATTCATGTCTTCAGACACCGCCCCCAGCCTGCGCCTGATCGAGCTGCTCGAACTGCTCGCCGCGCAGCAGCGCCCGCTGAGCCTGGCCGAGCTGCTGGCCATCGGCCCCTGGCCCAAGCCGACGCTGCACCGGATGCTGCAACAGCTGGAAACCGGTGGCCTGCTGCAGCGCGAGCCCGATGGCCGCCGCTACGCGCTCGGCTCGCGCACGGTGCGCCTGGCCGAATCCGCGCTGGCCGCCAGCGCGCAGCAGGGCGTGCGCCATGCGGTGCTGCGCCAGCTGGTGGCCGACATCGGCGAGAGCTGCAACCTCACCGCCCTGTCCGGTGCCGAGGTGATCTACCTGGACCGGGTGGAGGCCGCCTTCCCGCTGCGCATGGAGCTGCGTGCCGGCACGCGCGTGCCGCTGCACGCCTCGGCCAGCGGCAAGCTGTTCCTCGCCTTCATGAGCGCGCGCCAGCGCAAGCCGCTGCTGGAGCAGCTGACGCTGACGCGACATACCGCCACCACGCTGGCCACCCGTGCTGCGCTGGATACCGAGCTGGAGCGCGTCAGGCGCGAGGGCCATGCGGTCGATGCCGAGGAGTTCGTGGACGGCCTCGTCTGCGTGGCCGTGCCGGTGCGCGACGGCGCGACGCAGACGGTGCGCTGTGCGGTGGCGCTGCAGGCGCCGGCGGCGCGGATGCCGCTGGCGCAAGCCCTGACCCTGGTGCCGCGGCTGCGCGAGGCCGCTGCGGCGCTGGAGCGGAGCTTCTAGGCCGCGACCGCGCTGCGGGCGCGGATCTGCATCACGCCCTTGGCGATGCAGTAGATGGCGAAGGCATGGAAGGCGACCGGCATCCAGTCCTCGAACTTCACGAAGATCAGCGCATCGAGCGCATAGACGACCAGCCCCGCGTAGAAGGCCCACAGGCGTTCCTTCTGCGCCATCCACCCCATGACGAGATAGAAGCCGATGGTCACCGCCGCTGCGGCGATGGCGGCGCCGAGGTTCTGCGCAAGCATCACATTGGTCAGCGTGGTCAGCCCCAGGCCCACGACGAAGCTGGTGTCACTGCCTGAAAAGAACAGCACGGTGTTCACGAGCGATAGGCCCGCGATCCACCAGAACCAGCGGGCGGCGGACAGGACGATCGGGTCGGACGATGGGTCGGCATTCATTGTTGGGTTCTCCCTGGATCGCCACCGGGACGGCGGCGGCGCGGCATGGTGCCACGGCACGCCGTCCGGGCTCCTCCAGAGAAGCCCCAACAGCACCTATCCCGCGTACTTCACCGAACACCCATACGGCCGTGTGCTCGCCTGCGCCACCTTGCGGCCGGCCGCCACGTCGGCGAGCGCCAGCTTCACATACGGCTCGGCCTTGGCGATGTCGTCCTTGTTGGCGGTGGCGAGGCTGTCGATGCCGCCCTTGTAGGCCAGCGTGCCGTCCGGCCGGATGACGTACATGTGCGGCGTGGTGCGGGCCTCGTAGGCGCGGCCGATGGCACCGCTCGGGTCCAGCAGCGTGGCCGCGGGGGCGGCGCCGCGCTGGGCGTTCAGCTGCTGCGCGGTGGCGCCGTCCACATAACCCTGCTCGCCGCTGGCCGAGGAGATCACCTGCAGCCACACGATGCCGTGCGCGGCCGCGTCCTTCTGCTGCGAGGGGATGTTGCCGCTCTCGTAGTGCTTGCGCACATAGGGGCACTCGTGGTTCGTCCATTCCAGCACCACCGTCTTGCCGCGCAGGCTGGCCAGGTCCAGCGAGCGGCCGTCGGCGGTCTTCGCCGTGAAGCCCGGGGCAGGCTGGTCCAGCGTGGCCGCGGCGCGAGCGCCTATCGGCACGGCCATGGCCACGGCCAGGCCGAGGCTCAACATCAGCATCCTCTTCATCATGAGCTAACTCCTGATTTCAGCGCATCGATGACGATAGCCGGCGTCAGCAGCTGCGGCAATACGGCCGCCTCGCCGCCGCCGGGCGGGAAATAGAGATACAGCGGCACGCCGGAGCGGCCGTGCTCGGCCAGCAGCGCCGTGATGCGGGCGTCCTGCCGAGTCCAGTCGCCCTTCAGGTAGTGGACGCCGCCGCGCTCGAAGGCCTCGCGCACCTCCGGCCGCGCCAGCGCCACACGCTCGTTGACGAGGCAGGAGATGCACCAGGCGGCCGTGAGGTTGACGAACACCGGCTTGCCCTCGGCGCGCAGCGCCGCCAGGCGCTCGGGCGAATAGGCCTGGGCGGCCTCGCCGGCCGGCGGCGCGGGTCGCAGGGCCACGACGCCGCCGGCCAGCGTCGCCACCAGCACCAGCGCCGCCAGCCCCTCGCGCCAGCGCCCGGGCCGCAGCGCCATGCGCAGCCAGGCCGCGAAGCCCAGCGCCAGCATGCCGGCCAGCGCGGTCAGCACGCCGCCGGCACCGGCCTGCTGCGCCAGCACCCAGACCAGCCAGATCGCGGCGCCATACATCGGGAAGGCCAGCGCCTGCTTCAGCACCTCCATCCACGGCCCCGGCCGCGGCAGCCAGCGCTGCAGCAACGGCCACCAGCTCAGCAGCAGGTAGGGCAGCGCCAGGCCCAGGCCCAGGCTGAGGAAGACGGCCAGCAGTTCGGGCGCCGGCTGTGCCAGCGCGTAGGCCAGCGCCGCGCCCATGAAAGGCGCCGTGCAGGGCGTGGCCACCACCGCGGCCAGCACGCCGGTGAAGAAGCTGCCGGCGACGCCCGGCTTCTCCGCCAGGCCCGCGCCGAGTCCGGCGGCCGAGGCGCCGACCTCCAGCAGCCCCGACAGGCTCAGGCCCACCGCGAACAGCAGCCAGGCCACGATCAGCACGAACAGCGGCGACTGGAACTGCAGGCCCCAGCCGACCTCGGCGCCCGCCGTCCTCAGCGCCAGCAGCACGGCGGCCAGCGCGGCAAAGCTGGCCAGCACGCCCGCCGCATAGGCCAGGCCCAGGCGCCGTGTCGCGGCGGCCGAATCGCGCGCCTGGTTCGCCAGGCTCAGCGCCTTGATCGACAGCACCGGAAACACGCAGGGCATCAGGTTCAGCACCAGGCCGCCGGCCAGGGCCAGCAGCAGCGCGGCGGTCAGGCCCAGGTCGGCCGCCGGAGCAGCCGACCGTGGCGACACCGCACCGGGCAGCGGCAAGTCCACCTGGTAGGCCGCGTCGCCGACCCGGAGCACGCCCGCCAGCGCCTTGGCCGGCGGCGCCTCGCCGGCCGGCAGCCGCAGCCGCCATTCGCCGCCCGCCTGGGTCAGCGGCTGCGGCGCGCTGTGATCGACCACGCCCCAGGCGCTCGGAAAGAACCAGGCCTTCTCGGCTGTGCCGTCCGAGGGCCAGTGCAGGGTCAGGTCTTGCCCATCGTGGCTGACACGCAGCGGCCAGGGCAAGGGCTTCGGCAGCCGCGCCTCTGCAGCGGCCAGGGCCGGCGCATCGGCACTGGCCACCGCGGCGGCCGCCACCGGCAGGTCCAGGCCCAGCGTGACCGTCTGCGGGATGCAGATGTCCTTGCAGACCAGCCAGGTCGCGGTCACGGTGGGAGCAAAGCGCTCGCCGGACCTGGCGGCGGCGGGCACCGTCAGCGTGGACAGCAGCAGCACCTCGTCGCTGTAGCCGTAGTTGGTCACCGGCCCCAGCGACTGCCGGCTCGGCGCGGGCCAGTCGATCGGCGTGGCCGTGGCGCCGGCCGGCAGCTGCCAGTCGAGGCTGGTGGCCTGGCCGGAGTCACCCGGGTTGATCCAGTAGGTGTGCCAGTGCGGCGCGATGCGCTGGCGCAGCGCCAGGCGCAGGCGCTGGCCCGGCTGCACGACGGCATGTGCGGCCAGCAGCGAGGCCTCCACCTCGTCGGTGCGGGCAGTCGACGGCTCGGCGCCCGCGACAGCAGGGATGCCGCTGAGAATCGCCGTTATCAGGATCAGCGCCTTGGTCAGCATGCCGCGATGCTATCGCCGCGGCCCTGCCAGCGGCTACAGTCCATGCACCCGCGTGGAGACCCTGAATTGACCCTTGCCGCCCCCGTGACCGTCGACCCCGCCAAGCGTTCGCATGCGCAAGCGCGCGTGGTGCAGGCGCTGTCCGCCCACCTGCCCGCCCACGCGCTGCTGTGGCACGGGGAGGACACGATCCCTTACGAATGCGACGGCCTGACCGCCTACCGCGAGCGCCCGCTGCTGGTCGCGCTGCCCGAGACCGAGGAGCAGGTGGCCGCGGTGCTGCGCGTCTGCCATGCGATGCAGGTGCCGGTGGTGGCACGCGGCGCGGGCACCGGGCTGTCCGGCGGCGCGATGCCGCATGCGATGGGCGTGACGCTGGCCTTGGCCAAGTTCAGGAAGATCGTCCGCATCGACCCGGTCGCCCGCACCGCCACCGTGCAGTGCGGCGTGCGCAACCTGGCCATCTCCGAGGCTGCCGCCCCGCACGGCCTGTACTACGCGCCGGACCCGAGCAGCCAGATCGCCTGCACGATCGGCGGCAACGTGGCCGAGAACTCCGGCGGCGTGCACTGCCTCAAGTACGGCCTCACCTTGCATAACGTGCTGCGTGTACGGGGCTTCACCGTCGAGGGCGAGGCGGTCGAGTTCGGCTCCGAGGCGCTGGACGCGGCGGGGCTGGACCTGCTGTCGGTCATCGTCGGCAGCGAGGGCATGCTGGCCGTGACCACCGAGGTGACGGTGAAGCTCGTGCCCAAGCCGACGCTGGCGCGCTGCATCATGGCCAGCTTCGACGACATCCGCAAGGCCGGCGACGCGGTGGCCAACATCATCGCCGCCGGCATCATCCCGGCCGGCCTCGAGATGATGGACAGGCCGATGACGGCGGCGGTGGAGGACTTCGTCAAGGCTGGCTACGACCTCGACGCCGAGGCCATCCTGCTGTGCGAGAGCGACGGCACGCCCGACGAAGTGGCCGAGGAAGTGGCCCGCATGGAGGCGGTGCTGCAGGCAAGCGGCGCCACGCGCTGCGAGGTCAGCGCGGACGAGGCGCAGCGGCTGCGCTTCTGGAGCGGGCGCAAGAACGCCTTCCCCGCCTCGGGCCGCATCAGCCCCGACTACATGTGCATGGACTCGACGATCCCGCGCAAGAACCTCGCCGACATCCTGCTGGCGATCCAGCAGATGGAGAAGAAGTACCAATTGCGCTGCGCCAACGTCTTCCATGCCGGCGACGGCAACCTGCATCCGCTGATCCTGTTCGATGCCTCCGACCCGGACCAGCTGCACCGCTGCGAACTCTTCGGCGCCGAGATCCTGGAGACCAGCGTCGCGCTGGGCGGCACGGTGACCGGCGAGCACGGCGTGGGCATCGAGAAGCTGAACTCGATGTGTGTGCAGTTCTCCGAGGCCGAGCGCGAGCAGATGTTGGCGGTGAAGGCCGCCTTCGACCCGCTCTCGCTGCTCAACCCGGGCAAGGTGATCCCGACACTGCACCGCTGCGCCGAGTACGGCCGCATGCATGTCAGCAAGGGGCTGCTGGCGCACCCCGAGCTGCCGAGGTTCTGAACACGACATGCAGCAGATCCAGGAACAGATCAAGGACGCCGCCGCGCGCGGCGCCACCCTCAACATCCAGGGCCACGGCAGCAAGGCCTTCTACGGCCATGCACCCGCGGGCGAACTGCTCGACATGCGCCGCATCGCCGGCGTCAGCAGCTACGAGCCGAGCGAGCTGGTCGTCACTGCCAAGGCCGGCACGCCGCTGATCGAGCTGGAGACGCTGCTGGCCGGCGAAGGCCAGTACCTGCCCTTCGAACCGCCGCGCTTCGGCGGGCAGGGCACGGTGGGCGGCATGGTCGCCGCCGGCCTGAGCGGCCCGTCCCGCGCCACCGTCGGCTCGGTGCGCGACCATGTGCTGGGCGTGACGATGCTCAACGGCCGGGGCGAGGCGATGAGCTTCGGCGGCACGGTGATGAAGAACGTGGCCGGCTACGACGTCTCGCGACTGATGGCCGGCTCGATGGGCCTGCTGGGCGTGATCGCCGAGGTCTCGCTGAAGGTGCTGCCCTTCCCCACCGCTCGCACGACGCTGCGCTTCGACCTCGGCCAGCAGCAGGCGCTGACCCAGCTCAACCGCTGGGGCGGCCAGCCGCTGCCGATCAATGCCAGCGCCTGGTGGGACGGCGCGCTGGTGCTGCGCCTGGCCGGCGCGGCCGCCGCCATCGAGGCCGCCCGCCGCACGCTGGGCGGCGACACGATTCCCGACGAACTGGCCGAGCCCTTCTGGGCCGGCCTGCGCGACCACCAGGACGAGTTCTTCGTCGGCGCGGCCAGGGCCGTCGAGGGCGGCGCGCGGCTGTGGCGCCTGTCGGTGCCGCAGACCGCGCCGGCATTGACCAACCTGCACGGCGAGCAGCTGCTGGAATGGGGTGGCGCGCAGCGCTGGGTCGCCACGCCCTTGCCCGCCGCGCAGCTGCGCGAGGCCGCGGCCAAGGCCGGTGGCCATGCCACGCTGTTCCGCGCCCAGGACAAGAGCGCCGGCGTGTTCGCGCCGCTGAGTGCGCCGCTGGCGCGCATCCATCGCGAGCTGAAGAAGTCGTTCGACCCGCAAGGCGTGTTCAACCGCGGCCGCATGTACCCCGAGCTCTGATGCAGACCACCCTCTCCCCCGAATTCAAGGGCACGCTCGAAGGCGAGCAGGCCGAGGCCGTGCTGCGCAAGTGCGTGCACTGCGGCTTCTGCACCGCCACCTGCCCGACCTACCAGCTGCTCGGCGACGAGCTGGACGGCCCGCGTGGCCGCATCTACCTGATCAAGCAGGTGCTGGAGGGCGCCGAGCCGACCCGCGCCACCCAGCTCCACCTGGACCGCTGCCTGACCTGCCGCAACTGCGAGAGCACCTGCCCCTCGGGCGTCGAATACGGCCAGCTGGTGGAGATCGGCCGCAACATCGTCGAGGCCAAGGTGAAGCGCCCTGCGGCTGAGCGCGCCGTGCGCTGGCTGCTGAAGGAAGGTTTGCCCTCCGCCGCCTTCAAGCCGGCGATGAAGCTGGGCCAGATGGTGCGCCCGCTGCTGCCCGGTTCGCTGAAGGACAAGGTGCCGCCCAAGGCCCCGCCGCGCGCGCACGACTGGCCGATGCGCACCCACCCGCGCAAGGTGGCGATGCTGCTGGGCTGCGTGCAGCCCAGCATGCTGCCGAACATCAACAGCGCCACCGCCCGCGTGCTGGACGCCGCCGGCATCCAGACCCTGGTGGCCGACGAGGCCGGCTGCTGCGGCGCGATCCGCTCGCACATGAGCGACCACGCCGGCGGCCTGGACGACATGCGCCGCAACGTGGACGCCTGGTGGCCGCTGATCAGCGGCGTGGCCGGCGCGGACGGCACGGTCGAGGCGCTGGTGATGAACGCCTCCGGCTGCGGCGTCACGGTGAAGGAGTACGGCCGCGCGCTGGCCCATGACGCGGCCTACGCCGAGAAGGCCGCCCGCGTCAGCGCCGCCACGGTCGACCTCTCCGAGCTGCTGCCCGAGCTGCTGCCGGTGCTGAAGAAGAAGCTGCGCGGCAAGCCGGCGCCCAAGCTCGCCTACCACCCGCCCTGCACGCTGCAGCACGGCCAGCAGCTGCGCGGCGGCGTCGAGGCCTGCCTGCGCGAGCTGGGCTTCGAGATCTCGGTCGCGCCCAGCGACAGCCACCTCTGCTGCGGCTCGGCCGGCACCTACTCGGTGCTGCAGCCGGTGCTGTCCAAGCAGCTGCGCGACAACAAGCTCAAGGCCCTGGCCCCGCTGCATGCCGACGCCATCGTCTCGGCCAATATCGGCTGCATCCAGCACTTGCAGAGCGGCAGCGAGACGCCGGTACGGCACTGGATCGAGCTGCTCGACGACGCCCTCCAGGCATGACCTGACCCCATCTGTTCGCATAGCGCGCACCCCCGGGCAAACCTGTAGCGACTTTGTAATCGGTCGTTTCCAGAATAGGGATGGAGAGAACAACGATGGAGGGGGAGCTGGAGGGCTCCACAGCTGAACACAGCTGATCGGGCCGGGCGGAAACGTCCGGCCCTTTTTCTTGGCCGGGATCGCCGACACTTGCCGCTTCACCCGCACGCCGCCGACCTTCCATGTCCAAGTTCCGCCTTGCCCTGCCCGCGCTGCTGCTCGCCGCTGCGCTGAGCGCCTGCACGACGACGCCCCCCGCACCGACCGTTGCCGCGGCGCCGCCGAAGCTGTTTGTTTTCATCGCCATCGACGGGCTGCCGATGCGCCAGGTGCTGGCCTACCGCGACCAGCTGCAGCCGGACGGCTTCCGCCGCTTCCTCGACCAGGGCGCCTGGTTCGCGAACATGCATTACGGCCACGGCTTCACCGTCACCGCGGCCGGCCATTCGATCATGCTGACCGGCGCCTATCCGCAGCGCAGCGGCATCATCGGCAACGAATGGCGCGACCCGGTCACCGGCGCCGAGGTCTACAACACGCAGGACGAGGCCTACCGCTACATCGGCATTGCCAAGACCCCGGCCCTGGCCGGCACCAGCCCGCGCATGATGCTGGCCGAGACGGTCGGCGACGTGCTGCGCGAAGGCCAGCCCGCCGCCAAGGTGATCGGCATCTCGGGCAAGGACCGCGGCGCGATCCTGCCGGCCGGCCATCTGGGCACGGCCTATATGTACATGAGCGAAAACGGCAGCTTCTCGTCCAGCACCTACTACATGAGCGCGCATCCGGCCTGGGTGGATGCGTTCAACGGCGCGCACCCCGCCGATGCCTTCTTCCACAAGTCGTGGGCGCCGCTGCTCCCGGAGACCGCCTACGCCCGCTCGGTGCCGGATGGCCAACCCTGGCAGTCCGCCGACGGCAACGGCAACCGCCTACCCGCCGAGCTCGGCGCGGGCCAGGACAAGCCCGGGCCGAAGTTCTACGCCAGCATCCTGCCCTCGCCCTATGGCGACCAGCTGACGCTGGACTTCGCCCGCGCCGCCGTCGCCGGCGAGCAGCTGGGCGCCGATGCGGTGCCGGACATCCTGACGGTGAGCTTGTCCAGCCACGACTACGTCAACCACGCCTTCGGCCCCGAGTCGCGCCTGTCGCACGACCACGTCCTGCAGCTGGATGCCTCGCTGCAGGCCTTCTTCCGCGACCTGGATGCCAAGGTCGGCCGCGGCAACTACGTGCTGATGCTGACCGCCGACCACGGCTTCGCCGACACGCCCGAGTGGGCGAAGACGCAGGGCCGCGATGCCGGCCGGCTGGCCTCGGCCACGCTGGTCGCCACGCTCAACGAAGGCCTGCAGAAGCAGTTCGGCCCCGGCAAGTGGGCCACCGCCTTCTCGGCCTCCGGCGTGCTGTTCGACGAGAAGCTGATCGCCGCCAAGGGCCTGAAGCCGGACGAGGTGTACGAGGCCGCCAAGCCGCTGCTGCTGAAGATCGACGGCGTGGCCGCCGTGTTCACCGAGGCGCAGCTGCGCGGCACGGACACCGCCACGCCCTACCTCGAGCAGATGCGCAAGTCCTGGTACCCCGGCCGCGCCGCGCCGGTGCAGGTGGTCATCAAGCGCAACTGGCTGTGGGGCTCGCGGCCGGTCGGCAGCTCGCACGGCACGCCCTATGACTACGACACCCACGTGCCGCTGCTGGCCTGGGGCCCGGCCTGGGTGGGCCGGGGCGAGGTGGACCAGCCGGTGGACATGTCCGACGTGGCGCCGACGGTGGCGAAGATCCTCGGCGTGCGCGCGCCCGCGCAGGCCCAGGGCAAGCCCCTCCCCCTGCCGCTGAAGTAACGAGTTAGCTGCCCATGTACGCCTGGTTCGAACGACAGCTCCCGCCCTTCCCCGACACGCCGCCGCCACAGCCGCCGCAGGGCTTCTTCCCCTTCGTCTGGGCCGCCACCGCCGGCTCCCGCGCGCTGGTGGCCGGCATGACGCTGTTCACCGCCGCCACCGGCGCCTTCGAGGCGCTGCTGTTCAGCATGCTGGGCTCGGTGGTGGACTGGCTCAGCGCGGTGCCGACGAACCAGCTCTGGGCCACGCAGAAGGGCAACCTCGCGCTGCTGGCCGCGATCCTGATGGCTAGCCCGCTGCTGGTGGCGCTGCAGACGATCGCCAAGCACCAGGGCCTGGCCAGCAATTTCCCGATGCGGCTGCGCTGGAACTTCCACCGCCACCTGCTCAGCCAGAGCATGAGCTTCTACGCCGACGAGTTCGCCGGCCGCGTGGCCGCCAAGCTGATGCAGACCGCGCTGGCGGTGCGCGACGTCGTGCTGGTGCTGACCGACATCATGGTCTTCATCACGATCTACTTCGTGACGATCCTGGGCGTCGTCGGCCACTTCGACCTGCGCCTGCTGCTGCCCTTCCTGGGCTGGCTGGCCTGCTACATGGCCTCGCTGTGGTACTTCGTGCCGCGCCTGGGCAAGGCCGGCGCCGAGCAGGCCGACGCCCGCAGCGTGATGACCGGCCGCGTGACGGACGCGTACACCAACATCGGCACCGTCAAGCTGTTCAGCCACAGCCATCGCGAGGCCGGCTTCGCCCGCTCGGCGATGCAGGAGTTCCTCGGCACCGCCTACCGGCAGATGCGCCTGGTCAGCAGCTTCGAGGTGGTCAACCACGCGCTCTCGATGGGGCTGATCGCCAGCACCGCCGGCGCCACGCTGTGGCTGTGGATGCAGGGCGAGCTGGGCATTGGCGCCGTGGCCGCGGCCACCGC
Organism: Pelomonas sp. KK5; assembly: GCF_001984095.1. Classification (GTDB taxonomy): domain Bacteria; phylum Pseudomonadota; class Gammaproteobacteria; order Burkholderiales; family Burkholderiaceae_C; genus KK5. The sequence continues at coordinate 7,362 of NZ_LYVQ01000041.1, read as the reverse complement.
GATGGCACTGCGCCTGAACGGCATCTCGCACTGGATCATGTGGGAGATGACCGGCCTGTTCGAGAACATCGGCACCGTGCAGGACGGCATGAACACGCTGGCCCGCGGCATCACGGTGAAGGACCGGCCGGACGCGCAGCCGCTGGTGGTCTCGCACGGCGAGATCGAGTTCCAGCATGTCGGCTTCGCCTACGGCGGCAAGAGGCAGGTGCTGAAGGACCTGAGCCTGACGATCCGCGCGGGCGAGAAGATCGGCCTGGTGGGCCGCTCCGGCGCGGGCAAGTCCACGCTGGTGAACCTGCTGCTGCGCTTCCACGACATCGAGCAGGGCCGCGTCCTGGTGGACGGCCAGGACATCGCCGGCGTCACGCAGGACAGCCTGCGCGAGCAGATCGGCATGGTCACGCAGGACACCTCGCTGCTGCACCGCTCGGTGCGCGACAACCTGCTCTACGGCCGGCCCGACGCGACCGAGGCGCAGATGGTCGCCGCCGCCGAGCGCGCCGAGGCCCAGGCCTTCATCGCCGGCCTGACCGACCCCAAGGGCCGCAGCGGCTACGACGCGCACGTGGGCGAGCGCGGCGTCAAGCTCAGTGGCGGCCAGCGCCAGCGGGTGGCGATCGCCCGGGTGATGCTGAAGGACGCGCCGATCCTGCTGCTGGACGAGGCCACCAGCGCGCTCGACTCCGAAGTCGAGGCCGCCATCCAGACCAGCCTGTACCGGCTGATGGAGGGCAAGACGGTGGTGGCCATCGCCCACCGGCTCTCGACGATCGCCGCGATGGACCGGCTGGTCGTGATGGACGAGGGCGAGATCGTCGAGCAGGGCACGCATGCCGAGCTGCTGGCGCACGGCGGGCTCTATGCGCGACTCTGGGCGCACCAGAGCGGCGGCTTCCTCGGCGAGAGCGACGAGTGAGCGGGCCGCTCAGCGCCGGCTGACTTCGCCGGAGCCGTTCACGCGCTGGTGAAGCTGCGGTCGGCCGCTGTAGCTCACGTCGCCGGAGCCGTTGATCTCCACGTCCAGCGTGTCGGCCGAACCGACGCTCATATCGCCCGAGCCGGTCAGCCGGGCCTTGATCGTACGGCCGTCCAGCCGGCGCGCGTCCACGTCGCCCGAGCCGTGCAGCGACCAGCTCTGCGTCTGCGCGCTGCCGGCCACCTGCACGTCGCCGGAGCCGCGCATGTCCACGTTGAAATCGCGCACCTCGATCTGGCCGATGCGCAGGTCGCCGGAGCCCGACAGCGCCAGGCTCAGCGCATCGCCCTTGAAGCGCTCCATGCTGAGGTCGCCGGAGCCGTCGACGGCGATGGCCTGCAGCGTGCGCGCATCGACCACGATGCTGGGCGCGTGGCGCGTGCTGAAGCCGGTGCCCGGCCGCAGGCGCAGGATCAGCGTGTCGCCCTCGACGCGGCTCTCGACCAGCGGCTCGATGTTGTCGTCGGCATGGATGCGCACCGCGTCGGCCGCGGCCTGGCTGACGCGCAGGTCCAGCGGGCCTTCCAGGCGCAGCTTGCTGAACGGAGCGACGCTGCGGCTGCGCTCGACCATCACGCCGGAGCCCTTGATGCGCTGGCCGGCCGGGCCGTACTCGGTCGCGGTGTTGATCGTGAAGGTCCAGGCCTGGGCGCCGGCGGCGGCGGCCAGCAGGAGCGCGCCAAGGACGAGGCTGCGGCGGTGCATGTTCTTCTTCATGAGGATGTGTCGCTCTGCAAGGGTTGAAGCCGCAAGTATGGGAAGCGCGATTGCGGCGGCCCACCGATTGCCGACAGGCTGCAGAATCCACAGGACAGGCTGCGCTTGCACAAGACGGGCGCAGCGGCTTTTTCTTCGCAGGAGTCGGCAATGAAGTGGGAAGGTGAACGCGAGAGTGACAACGTCGAGGACGGGCGCTCCGGTGGTGGTGGTGGTGGTGGCGGCGGCTTCGGTTTCGGCGGCGGCCGCGGCATCGGCATCGGCGGCATCGCGATCGCGCTGCTGGCCTCCTGGGCCTTCGGCATCAACCCCTTGACGGTGCTGGGCCTGATGCAAGGCGGTGGCGGCGGCATGGCCCCGCAGCAGCAGCAGGCGCCCACGCCGACCAGCAAACCGACCGACCCGTCCGCCCGCTTCGTCTCGGTGATCCTGGCCAGCACCGAGGACGTCTGGACCGAGTACTTCGCCCGCAGCAACCAGAAATACGTGGCGCCGCACCTGCACCTGTTCCGCGGCCGCACCGCCACCGCCTGCGGCGCGGGCCAGTCCGCCACCGGGCCGTTCTACTGCCCGGCCGACCAGAAGGTCTACATCGACCTGAGCTTCTACGAGACGATGAAGAACCAGCTCGGCGCGCCGGGCGACTTCGCCCAGGCCTACGTGATCGCCCACGAGGTGGGCCACCACCTGCAGTACCTGCTGGGCACCAGCGAGAAGGTGGACCGCTACCGCCAGCAGCACAACGAGCGCGAGGGCAATGCGGCCAGCGTGAGGTTGGAGCTGCAGGCGGACTGCTATGCCGGCGTCTGGGCCGCGCTCTCGCAGGAGAAGAAGCACTGGCTGGAGGCCGGCGACGTCGAGGAGGCGCTGAACGCGGCCACCCAGATCGGCGACGACACGCTGCAGCGCAAGGCGCGCGGCACGGTGATGCCGGAGAGCTTCACCCACGGCAGCAGCGAGCAGCGAGTGCGCTGGTTCAAGCGGGGCATGAGCAGCGCAAAGCTGAAGGACTGCGACACCTTCAATACGACGTCGCTCTGAGGCCGGTCGGTCGGTCAGTCGGTCAGTCAGTCAGTCCTGCAGCGACACGGCCGGATACCTGGCGGCCAGTGCGGCCACCGTGCCGTCGCGCCGCATCGACTCCCACGCCGCCTGCAGCCGCGCATGCAACGCCGGCGTGCTGCTGCGGCTCAGCCCCATGTAGAGCTTGAAGTCGGACAGCTTGAGCACCGGCTCCACCCGGCCGAAGTCGTAGCCGAAGCTCTCGAAGGTGGCGGCCGCCACGGTGCTGTTCAGCGCGATCAGGTCACAGCGGCCTGCGAAGAGCTTGCGCAGCAGCGCGGCGTGGTCGGGGCTGCGATCCAGCTGGCGGCCCAGCTCGAAACCCCGGGCCAGCAGGTCGCGCTCGGTGGCGTCGTCGCGGATCACGCCGATGCGGTAGCCGCGGACGCTGTCCAGCGTGCTGACGCGCACGTCGGCCCGCGACTTCAGCCGGTACAGGTAGGCGCGGCGCGAGGCGGTGGGCCCGAGCCAGTAGAAGTAGGGCTCGCGCTCGGGCAGCCGCACGATGCTGACCAGCAGCACCCGCGGCTCGGCCAGCGCGCGCTGGTAGGCGCTGGTCCAGGAGTTGAACTCGACCTGGCTGCCCAGGCGGCAGCGGCGCAGCATCTCCTGCATCAGCTCGATCGCGTAGCCGGTGGGGCGGCCGTCGGCGTCCTGGTAGGAATACGGCCGCACCGGCTCGGCCAGGACGGTGAGCGAGGTCTCGGGCGTCTCGTCGGCAGCGCGCGCCACGGCAGCCGGCACGATCAGCGGCAGCCCCAGCAAGCAACGCCTTGCGCGATCCACCATCGTGTCCGTCTCCGTCCTGCTTTCTGCTCAAGCGGTTCAAGCGGCTGGCTTGGGCGGGAAGCGCCGCATCCAGGCCTTGCGCGCCAGGTGCACCAGCACCAGCGGCAGCGGCATGCGCAGGTAGTGCGATCGCACGTACAGCAACCAGCGTGCCCAGCCGGTCCAGCGAGTATCGCAGCTGGGGTGGTCCGGCCGCAGGGCCAGCACCAGCAGCCGCGCCATTGGCGCGCCGCCGCGCGGGCGCAGCGCCGCGACCTCGGCGGCCAGCGCCGGCGGCACCAGCGGGCCGAACAGGCGCTGCAGCTGGGTCAGCGCATGGTGCAGCGGCACGTGCAGGCCCAGCTCGCGGGCCCGCGCCAGCAGCGCCGGCCAGTAGCCCGCGCCCTCCTCGCGCTCGAAGTGCCGCAGCAGGTCCTGCATGTCCAGCAGGTCGCGCAGGCCGCGGTCGAACTCGCCTTCCTGGAACAGGTGGACGGCGCTGTGCAGCAGCATGTCCTCGGGGCCGAGGATGTACAGGCCGGGGGCGTCCGCGATCGGGCGGATGCGCTCCAGCAGCCGGGCGCCGTCGACCTTGAAGCGAGAGGTCGGCGGCGCGATCGTGTGGTGCAGGTCGATCACCGAGTGGCGCCGCAGGTGGCGCAGCGAGGGCACCTCGTGCATCCAGCGGCGGTAGTACATCTGGTTGTAGGCGTCGCGCTCGTCGCTGACCCAGCCGCCGGCCATCAGCGCGCCCTCGGTATCCACGATGCTGCCGCGCGGGACCAGGATGTCGATGTCCGAGAACAGGCGCCCGGCGGCCGGCGGCAGGCCGGCGCGCAGGTAGGCCGCGCCCTTGAGCAGCACGACCGGCACATCGCGGGTCTCTGGCACGGCGCGCATCGACTGGCGGATCTGCTCGACTTCCCAGCTCACCTCGTGGCGCTGGCGCTCGACCAGGCGCAGCGAGCTGCCGACATGGAAGCGCGGCCCCGCCGGAATCGCATCGAACCAGCCGCCGGCCCGCGCGGTCACCGCCAGGCGGGACAGCAGCTGCGCGCTCTCCGCCTGGTCCAGCCCGGTCTCCCACTGCCGCGGCGTCCAGCCGGGCAGGCGCTGCGGCGCCGCGAACAGCGGGGTCATCAGGTCGCCGTCCATCATCTGGTCGCACCTTCCCGCTCGGCGCGCACCAGGCCGTCGAAGACCTCCACCGCATCGTCCAGCCGGCTGTAGCTGAAGTCGTAGCAGTGGCAGGCGTCGACCAGATCGCCCAGGGCCTCGAAGCCCTGGCGGCCCAGCAGCGGGTAGTTGAAGGAGTTGCGGCCCAGCTCGATCGCGCTGTCTGCCCTGGAGCGCGGCAGCAGCACGGGGTCGGCCTCCGGCACGTAGCGGGGGAAGACCAGCCAGCGCGGCAGCGCCACTTCATCCATGCGCCGCACCTGTTCGGCCGGCACCTTCATGTGGGTGACGGAGCCCTTGGCCGTGCCGTGGGTCACCTCGTTGAACACGACGGCGGGCTCGAAGCGCCGCAGCACCTCCACCGACTCGTTCTTGATGCTCACCGGGCGGACCAGCGGCGTGATGCGCCGGTCGGCCTCGTCCAGCGAGACCAGGGCCAGCTCGTCGGTCAGCAGCCGCCAGCCGCGGTGCAGCAGGCCGGCGCACAGCGTGCTCTTGCCGGAGCCCGGCGGGGCCGGCAGCACCAGGGCCAGGCCGTCGCGCTCCAGCACGGCGGCGTGCAGCATCAGGTAGTCATGGGCATAGCCGGCGATGCACCAGTTCATCGCCCATTCCATCTGCGGATAGGCATGCGCCAGCGGCAGCGGCTCGAAGGGCCGGAAGTTGTTGTGCAGCACCTTCACCTGCGGGCGCCAGAAGCGGTGCAGGCCGGTGCCGGTGGGCAGGTCGAGACGGAAATCGGCGAACTCGTCCTCGGCCAGCAGCGGGTAGTCGGCATAGAGCAGGCCCATGCCGGCGGCGATCGATTCGATCGGCGAGCGGATGCGGAAGCCGAAGCGGCCGCTGCGCAGGCCCAGTCCCGGGCCGGCCAGCCGGCGCGCGATCTCGGCCTGGCCCAGGGAACTCAGCAGCGGCGTCATCCGTCGATCGTAGCGGTCAGGCCCAGGCGCTGCAGCGAGGCGAGGGACTCGGGCAGGCGTTCCAGCACGTCGCCCGTTTCAGCCGGATCGAGCTCCAGCTCGGCCGCGATGGCCTCGGCAATGGTCGCGGGCGCGGCCGCGCCGGGTTCCAGCATCAGCAGGACCAGCGCGTCGAGGGTATCGAGCATGTGGGTCTGGCCCGAGCCGCTGTCGAAGACCAGCCATTCCCGCTCCCAGCGGCGCCAGTGCAGGTCGACCAACGGCGCCAGGGCCCAGCGTTCCTCCCGGGCGCCGGCGTCGGCTTCCGGTGGAGGCGTCAACTGGTCGCTTTATTGGTCAGGGTCCAGAGGGTCTGGGCCTGGCTCTTCTGGCTGTCCGTGTACCACTGGCGCACGCCCTTCAGGCCGCCGGTGGTGGTGGTCGAATACGGGAAGGTGCCGGCCGAGTAGAACTTCAGCGAGTTCAGGTAGGCGGCGCACCAGATCGACGAGTCGTCATTGGCCTTCAGGCAGTTCATGACGGTCTTGTTGGTGCCGTTGGGCAGGTAGGTCTGGAAGCAGTCGTAGAAGGTCGCCGACTTCGAGCAGCCGGACGGCCAGGTCACGCCGGTCTGGCACCAGTAGCTGTGGTGGTAGCCCTTGCAGTCGACCTGCGTCACGCCGCCGCCGGCCACGATCGAGTTCACCGCCGAGCCGCAGCCCGACACCGTGGCGTGGACCTTGGTCGTGCCGTTCTGGCAGGTGATGATGGTGGAGCCGGCCAGCGACTGGATCGGCTTGGCCGCCACGGCCAGCACCGCGCCGCCCTTGCCCAGGCCTGAGAGCAGCGCGCGCCGGCGCGCCAGCACGACGCCTTGCAGCGGCGTTTCGTCGCGGGGAGCTTCGGGCTGGGTGGACATGGGGACCTCCGTGTTCGTATCTCAGACCAGACAAGCAAGGTCCGGGCCGGTGGGATTTTGTCGCTGAAATCAGGTACTTATCCGAGACATCCCCCGCCAGTGACCGGGAAATCGCCGCCGACTGTAAACATTGTCGACAGTGTTCCCAAATGCTAGGGATGGTTCTTCGCGATTTAACCGCAAATTGATGACGGACGGCTCCCCCGCGGCTCAGGGGTGTGCCACGGGTTTCACGCGCAGCGCCCGGATCACGCCCACCACCAGCAGCCCGATGCCCAGCAGCGCCAGCGGCTGCGGCATCCGGCCCTGCAGCGCGAAGGCGTAGGCCAGCGCGGACAGGGTCTCGAACACGATCAGCTGGCCCACCAGTGCCGTCGGCAGGCGCTGGCTGGCCTCGTTCCAGCACAGGGTGCCAAGCCAGGACGCGAACAGGCCCACCGCCAGCATCAGCCCGGTGAAGGCCGGTGGCCGCGGGCCCAGCGGCAGGGCGAAGTCCGGCGCCAGCAGCCAGGGCCGCAGCACGACGATCGCCGCCAGCCCCGCCAGCGCCATCGGCAGCGTCACCAGGCCCTGTGCCGTGGCCCAGGCGCGCGGGCTCCGGTCGGCATGGGCGCGCAGCCAGTCGGCATTGCGGATCGGGTACCAGGTCCAGCAGGCCACCGCCGCCACCGCCAGGCCCGCACCCTGCAGGTAGCGGGCCAGCGAGTCCGCATCGGCCGCCCCCAGCGCCGCCAGCTCCACCTGGTTGACGCAGGCGATGCCGGCCGCGATCAGCAGCAGCGAGGGCGCCAGCTGGCGCCAGGGCAGGCGGCCGTCGCGGCGCCGGTTGCGCTGGTTGGAGA
>NZ_LYVQ01000040.1 GCF_001984095.1 Pelomonas sp. KK5 | reverse complement strand
CCCTGGAGCCCTCCCGATGAAAGCCTATCTCCTGATGCCCGCCATGCTGGTTGCCGGTGTTGCCATGGCCGCCGAAGCACCGCCCGCCGCTGATGCCGCCAAGGCCCCGATGGCCGCGGCAAGCGCACCGGCGAAGGCCCACAAGTCGCATGCCAAGCACGCGAAGAAGCCGGCCGCCGCCGCGCCCAAGGCCGACGCGCCGGCCAAGTGAGTCCGCGGGGGCAGTCAAGACCTGCCCCCCGCACCGAGCTCGAAGACCCGCGACGCCTCGCGCGCCGCGGGTCTTGTTTTTGCTAGGCTATGGTCATCCTCTTCTGCCGCCTAACGCCGAGACTCAACAGATGACCGCCCTGCACGCCATTCCGAACCGCACCAAGAAGCTCCCTCCGCTGCGCGTGGGCGTCGGCGGGCCCGTCGGCTCGGGCAAGACGACGCTGGTTGAGGTGCTGTGCAAGGCGCTGCGCGAGCGCTACGACCTCGTCGTCGTCACCAACGACATCTACACCAAGGAAGACCAGCGCCTCTTGACCGTCGCCGGCGCGCTGGAACCGGACCGCATCATGGGCGTGGAGACCGGCGGCTGCCCGCACACGGCCATCCGCGAGGACGCCTCGATCAACCTCGAAGCGGTGGACCGCATGCTGGGCCTGTACCCGAACGCGGACATCGTCTTCATCGAGTCCGGCGGCGACAACCTGGCCGCCACCTTCAGCCCCGAGCTGTCGGACCTGACGATCTACGTGATCGACGTGGCTGCCGGCGAGAAGATCCCGCGCAAGGGCGGCCCGGGCATCACCAAGAGCGACCTGTTCGTCATCAACAAGACCGACCTGGCGCCCTACGTCGGCGCCAACCTCGAGGTGATGGAGGCGGACACGAAGCGGATGCGGCCGACGCGCCCCTTCGTGATGAGCAACCTGAAGACCGGCGCGGGGCTGGATCAGGTGATCGACTTCATCGAGACCAAGGGCCTGCTGAAGACCTGATCGGTCAGAGCCCGGTGATGTAGTGGGCGAGATTCTCGATGTCGGCGTCGCTGAGCGTGCCGGCCACTGAAGTCATCGTGCCCGCGTCGTTCGTGCGCTTCTTCGCCTTGAAGTCGCTCAGCTGCCTGACGATGTAGTCGTGGTTCTGGCCGGCGACCTTGGGCACTTCGTTCTGGCCCGAGAAGCCGCCCAGGTGGCACATCACGCACAGCGTCTCGTCGGCCTTGGCCTTGCCGAGCTTCGCCTTGGCCGCGTCGACCGCGAAGGTCTGCGGCAGTGGCTTCTGCGCCGCGAAATAGTCGGCGATCTCGCGCATCTCGTCGCGCGAAAGCCCGGCCACCATCGGCGCCATCAGCGGGTTCTCGCGCCGGCCTTCCTGGAAGTCCTTCATCTGCAGGTAGAGGTAGCGCGAGGTCTGGCCGGCCAGGACCGGATAGTCGCCCTGGATCGGCTGGGCGCCCATCGGGCCATGGCAGGCCACGCAGGTGGCCGCCTTGGCGGGCGGCGCGGTCTGCGCCGCCGCCGGCAGGGCCGGCAGCAGCGCGACGATCATCACAAGCAGCACGGCCCTCATCGTCAGGGCAGCGCGAACACCAGCACCGAGTTGCCACGCTTGAAATCCAGCTGCGTGTTGCCGCCGGCCGCCACCGCGATGTACTGCTTGCCCTTGACCATGTAGGAGACCGCGGGCGCGTTGACGCCCGCGCCGCACGGGTACTGCCAGAGCATCTTGCCGGTCTTGGCGTCGAAGGCGCTGAACAGGCCGTTGCCCTCGCCGTTGAACACCAGGTTGCCGGCCGTGGCCAGCACGCCGCCGATCAGCGGCTGCTCGGTATCCACCTGCCAGGCGATCTTGCCGGTATCGAGATTGACGGCCGACAGGCGCCCCCACTGCTTCTCGCTGGCGATGGTCTTGAAGGCGCCGCCGAGCCAGAGCTTGCCGCCGGGATAACGCGATTCCTCGACGTGGTAGGTCATCGGCTGGTGCAGGTTGGCGGCGTAGGCATAGCGCAGCGTCGGGTTGACGGCCATCGGGCTCCATTCGACGCCGCCATTGGCGCCGGGCAGCATGCGCGCGCCCTGCGGCGTGGGCAGCACCCACATGTTCTCCTGCGGGATCATCGCGTCGCTGAAGCGGATCAGCTCGCCGGTGGCGCGGTCGTGCACGTAGACATGGCCCGTCTTGCCGCCGTGGATGGCCACCTTGCGCAGCTTGCCGGCCTTGTCCTTCGCCTCGGTCAGGATCACCGGGGAGACGGCGTCCAGGTCCCAGACGTCGTGGGCGACATACTGGTAGTGCCACTTGTAGCCACCGGTCTTGACGTCGATGGCGACGATCGAATCGGTGTAGAGGTTGTCGCCGGGGCGTTCGCGGCCGTAGAGGTCGGGGCTCGGGTTGCCGACGACGAAGAACACGGTGCCGGTCTCGCGGTCCACCGCCGGCGCCATCCAGACGCCGCCGCCGAGGGTCTTGTAGAACTCGCCGCCGCCCTTGGCGAACTGGTCCTTCTCCGCGGCGATGTCGCGCAGCATGTTGCGGCCGGTGGCGTCGTTGACGGCCCACTTGCCCTCGTGGCCCTTCTCCGGGATCGTGTAGAAGGTCCAGAGCAGGTGGCCGTCGTTGGCGTCGAAGGCCTTGACGAAGCCCCGGATGCCGTACTCGCCGCCGTTGGTGCCGATCAGCACCGTGTTGTCGACGACCACCGGCGCCATCGTCTCCGAGTAGCCGGCCTCGGGGTCGGCGATCTGGGTCTGCCACAGCGGGTTGCCGGTCTTGGCGTCCAGGGCCACGAGCTTGGCGTCCAGCGTGCCCATGTAGAGCTTGCCGCCCAGCACGGCCACGCCGCGGTTGTTGGGGCCGCAGCAGTAGGTCGTCACCGCGCCCATCTTGTGCTTGTAATGCCAGAACTCCTTGCCGGTGACCGCGTCCAGCGCGTACACATGGTTGTAGGAGGTGGTGATGAACATCACGCCGTCGACGACGATCGGCGCGGTCTCCATCGATTCCACGACGGCGGTCTGGAAGTTGAAGACGGGCCTCAGCTTGCCGACATTGCCGCTGTTGATCTGGCTGGCGGCGTAGTAGCGCGTCTGCGCATAGCTGCCGTTGGAATGCAGGAAGTTGGCCTTGTCGCCGGCGGCCCCATCCAGCCGCGACTGAGGCACGGCGATGGTGATCGGCACCGGCACGCCGGTGGCGGCCGCGCCTCCCTGGATCTCGGCCTGGGACCAGGCGGCGCTGCACCAGCAGCAGGTGGCAAGGAGGCCGAGCAGGAGCCGGCCGGCCGCATGGGGCCAAGGCATTGCAGATTGCATGAGCGGTGTCTCCGGTGGTTCGTGGTCTACGTGGAGGGCACGTGGAGGGCTCAGGCTGCGGGACAGTCGGGTCACGCGTATCCTCGGCGGCCGAGAATATCGGGAAACATTCCCGGCGCGCGCGCCGATCGGGCGCGGTCGGGAACCCGGTCATCAGTTTGGGGGACGCGATGAAGAAGTGCCTGTCTGCCGGCGCGCTGCTGCTCGCCCTCGGGTCAGCTGGCGGTCAGCCCGTGGCCGCCGATGTCAGTCTCAACGCGCAGTTGCTGGCGGCGGCGCGGCAGGCTGACCTGCCCGCGGTGAAGCGGCTGCTGGAGCTCGGCGCGGCGCCGAACGCACGCAACCGCGTCGGCAAGACCGCCCTGATGATGGCGGCCGAACGCGGCCAGACCGAACTGGCGGACGCGCTGCTCGCGGCCGGCGCCGACGCACAGCTGCCGGCGCTGAACCGGGTCACGCCATTGATGGCGGCCTCCAATGCCGGCGCGCTCGAACTGGTGCGCCATCTGCTCGACGCGGGGGCGCGGCTCGACGCCACCGACCAGGTCGACAAGACCGCCATGGTCTATGCCGCCGGCCAGGGCCATGCGAAGGTCGTCGAGCTGCTGCTGGCGCGCGGCGTGGCGGTCAATGCGGTCTACGACCACCAGCTGAGCGCCCTGATGTGGGCCGCCGGCAATGGCCATCCGGACGTGGTGCGCCTGCTGATGGACAAGGGCGCCGATCCCGCGGCCCGCGATGACCGCGGCCTGACGGCGCTGGACATCGCACGGCAGGCCGGGCAAAAGGAAACGGCCGCCTTGCTGGGCGGCCGTTAGCTCGGCAGTTGCAGACCGATCAGGCCTGGACGGCGATCGGGAAGGTCTTGCCGGCAGGCATCTGGCCCGCGTCGTCGATGCGGCACAGGCCCGGGCAGCCGGCGACGGCCGTGTCGAACACTTCGCGCGCGCATTCGTGGCAGCAGCCACAGGCGGAAGCGACGCGGGTTTCGTCCTGCAGCACCTCGAAATTGCGAATGCCGGATTCGACGCCGCGGCGGATGTCGCGGTCGGATACACGGTGGCAGAGGCAGACGATCATGGTCGGGACAAGTTCGGTGACTTGTCGCGACTCTAACGCAAATGCGAACCCTTCTCAATCTGCTTTGCATCAATCCCGTGCAAAAGATCCGGGATTGAGGCCGGCGTTCAGCTGCCCTCGCCTTCGCCCACCTGCAGTTGCAGCCAGTTCTGCTCGCCGATCTTGCCCACCAGCTCGACCTGCGTCTCCAGGTGGTCGATGTGCTCCTCGGTATCGCTGAGGATGTCCTCCAGCAGTTCGCGGGAAACGTAGTCGCGCACCGACTCGCAGTAGGCGATGGCTTCCTTCAGCAGGCCATGCGAGCCCACCTCGATCTTCAGGTCGCAGCTGAGGATCTCGACCGCGGTCTCGCCGATGAACAGCTTGCCCAGGTCCTGCAGGTTGGGCAGGCCTTCGATCTGGAGGATGCGGTCCATCAGGCGGTCCGCATGCTTCATCTCCTCGATCGACTCCTTGTACTCGTGCTTGGCCAGCCGCTCGAAGCCCCAGTTCTTCAGCATCCGGTAGTGCAGGAAGTACTGGTTGATGGCCGTCAGCTCGTTCTTCAGCTGAGCGTTCAGGTATTCGAGAACCTTGGGGTCGCCCTTCATTGCTCTTCTCCTTGTTGTGCAAGAGGTCATTGTGGGGGTTGGCGTGCCGCTGTGCAGCAATGCCCGCGCAGCGTCGCTCTGCATGCGAAACATTCTCAGACTCAATCAGTCGGGTATTTTCTCGGCCCATGGTTGCAAATGCGAATCTTTCGCATTTAAGATGCTCGCCATGCAGACACAAGCCACCCCGAACCCGCCCGGCGCTGCGACGACCACCACCAAGCTGCCGCCGGCCGGCAGCGAGACCCCGCCGGCCACGCCTCGCCGCTGGAACAGCCAGACGCTGTTCGGCCTGGACCGCGAGGTGGAGATCGAGCACGCCGGCCAGCTCTACCGCCTGCGCCAGACCTCGCTGGGCAAGCTGATCCTCACCAAGTAACGCGTTACCTGATCGCACTCCTCCCGCGCCAGCCAGCATCCCGCGCCAGCAAACGACCAGTTGGGTCGAGTACCCGGTCCGGTTCGCCTTGAACCAGGAGTCATCACCTCATGTGCGACAAGCCCAATGTGTTCACCGCCCTCGTCGAGGGCGCGGGAGCGCCCGAAGCGCCGCCGCGCGGCCTGACGATCAGTCCCGCCACCGGCTCGCGCCGGCGCCGCCTGTGGGAGCTGCCGTCGCAGGCGCTGTGCCCGGTCATCGGCGTGTGCCTGCCGATGCCGGTGCTGCGGCGGCGCTTCAACAAGCTGCTGGGCGGCCTCTCGCGCGCGAACGACTACGAGCTGCACTGCGGCGCGATCAACGACTGCAGCCACCGCACGCCCACCGCCGAGGCGCTGCAGAAGGAGCTGGACCAGCGCTACATCCGCAACCTGCGCGAGGCCGCCCGTTGCAAGACTACGGTCGCGCTGCGCGACTGGTGGGACGCTGCCCAGGCCGGCAGCAACGTGGCCGGCAGCCTGTGGGCCGTGCTGACCCACTCGCGTTGCGACGAGCCGCTGATGGAGCAGGCGCTGCGAGACATCCACATGCTGCAGCACCAGGTCGGCGCCGCCAACCGGGCGGACCTGCAGCGCCTGGAGGAACTGCAGGACGAGAACGCCGTGCTGGCCCGCGAGCTGGCTCAGGTGCAGGGACGCAGCACGCGGCTGCTGCAGGAGCGCGCCACGCAGATCGAGCGCCAGGCGGCCGAGCTGGTCAAGCTGCGCGCCGAACTGCTGGGCAAGGACACGCTGGCCGCCAGCCTGGCCGACGAGATGCGTGCGCTGGAAGCCGCCGCGCCCGGACTGCGAAGCCGCCAGGAACAGGCCGGCCAGATCAGCCGGCAACTGGCACGCATCCACGATCTGGAGCGCGCGCTGCTGGCCGCGCAGCAGCGCGCCGATCGCGAGCAGGGCCGGGTCGAGGAACTGCAGCGCGAGCTGGCCTCGCACGGGGCCACCGCTGTCGAGCAAGACCTGACGCCGGGCGCCGACGCCGGCATGCCCCGGCTCGACGAACGCGCCATCCTCTGCGTCGGCGGCCGCCAGTCGGTCGTGCCGATCTACCGCCAGCTGATCGAGGGCACCGGCGGCCGCTTCCTGCACCACGACGGCGGCGAGGAAGACGCCGTCGCCAAGCTCGACACCAGCCTGGCCGCCGCCGATCTCGTCATCTGCCAGACCGGCTGCATCAGCCACGATGCCTACTGGCGGGTGAAGGATCATTGCAAGCGGCATGGCAAGCGCTGCGTGTACATCGAGTCGCCGAGCGCCAGCGGCATGCGGCGCGCGCTGGGCTCGCTGGGCCGCGGCGAGGAGAGCGAAGGTCCGCTTGCCGGCGCAGCCCGCGACGACTGAACTCGCCCAGTTGCTGCTGCAGCGGCGGCCTCCGCGGTTCGTCGCATTGCCCTCGCGCCGATCACCGATCAGAAACAAGAAGCAGGCACATCGGGCGGATTGCGTTCTAATTTTGGAATGAATTCGTCGCCATCCTCCGAACCGCCCGAGATCCGCCTGCTGCTGGTCGACGACCATCCGCTGGTGCGCGACGGCCTGCGGGCGCGGCTCGAGGTGGTGCCGGGATTCGTCGTCGTCGGCGAGGCGGGCAACGCCAACGAGGCCCATGCGCAGATGGCGGCGCTGCAGCCCTCGCTGGTGCTGATGGACGTCGGCATGAAGGAGCTCAACGGCATCGAGCTGACGACGCAGTTGCTGAAGCTGCAACCCGCGCTGCAGGTGCTGATGCTCAGCATGTACGACAACCCGGAGTACGTGCAGCGGGCGATGCAGGCCGGCGCGCGCGGCTATGTGCTGAAGGATGCGCCGGCCAGCGAGATCATCGCGGCCATCCGGGCAGTGGCCGCCGGCGGCACCTTCCTGAGCCCGGCCGTGTCCTCGCGCCTGTTCCGCAACCAGGCGCCGCGGCCGCTGCTCTCGCTGCGCGAGGGCGAGATCCTGTCGGCGCTGGCCCGCGGCCTGTCCAGCAAGCAGATCGCGCGCGAGATGGACGTCAGCGTGCGCACCGTCGAGACCCACCGCCAGAGCATCAAGCGCAAGCTCAACCTGGAAGGGCAGGCCGAGCTGATCAAGTACGCGGTCGAGCACGCAGCCGGGCATTGAGTTAGTACGTCCGGGTTATCCAGTACGTGATGCCACGCGCGGCGCCGCGCAACTTGACGGATGCGCGGCGCGCCGGCGGCTTCGACACTGCCGGCAGAGCGGCAGCCATGTCCGCCGCCTTCTGGAGACAACCTCATGCGCATGCTCTTGCTGCTGCCCTTCGTCGGGCTTCTGGCGGTCCCGCTGTTCAACACCGAGACCCCGGTGCTGGCGGGCTTCCCCTTCTTCTACTGGTACCTGTTCGCCTGGGTGCCGGTCACCTCGGTGCTGATCTGGCTCGTGCACCGCCACGAGAAGGCGGAGGACTGATCGCCATGAACACCGAAATCAACTGGACCGCGCTGTCGGTCTTCATCTTCTTCTTCGCGCTGGTCACGGTGATCGGCTTCCTGGCCACGCGCTGGCAGCGCGGCGGCAACAGCCACAAGGGCGCCCATCTCGATGAGTGGGGCCTGGGCGGCCGCAACTTCGGCACCTGGATCACCTGGTTCCTGGTCGGCGGCGACTTCTACACCGCCTACACCGTCATCGCCGTGCCGGCGCTGGTCTACGCGGTGGGCGGCTACGGCTTCTTCGCCCTGCCCTACACGATCCTGGTCTACCCGATCGTCTTCGTCATCATGCCCAAGCTGTGGGGCGAGGCGAAGAAGCACGGCCATGTGACGGCCGCCGACGTGGTGCTGGGCCGCCACGGCTCGCGCGCGCTGGAGTCGGCCGTGGCGCTGACCGGCATCGTCGCGACCATGCCCTATATCGCGCTGCAGCTGGTCGGCATGGAAGTGGTCATCAAGGCGCTGGGCCTGACCGGCGAGCTGCCGCTGGCCGCCGCCTTCGTGATCCTCGCGCTGTACACCTACGCGGCCGGCCTGCGCGCGCCGGCGCTGATCGCCTTCGTCAAGGACGTGATGATCTACATCGTCGTGCTGGTCGCGGTGGTGGTGGTGCCGATGAAGGTGGGCGGCTACGGCAACGTCTTCTCCTCGGCCCGCGATGCCTTCGCGCTGAAGGGCGGCGCCACCGGCCTCACCCTGCACCCGGGCCAGATGCTGCCCTTCGCGACGCTGGCGCTGGGCTCGGCGATGGCGGCCTTCATGTACCCGCACACGCTGACCGGCATCTTCGCCGCCAAGGACGCCAACACGATCCGCAAGAACGCGATCTTCCTGCCGGCCTACACGGTGCTGCTGGGTCTCATTGCACTGCTCGGTTACATGGCCTATGCCGCGCAGATCGCCGTGAAGAGCAACAACGACGTGGTGCCCGCGCTGTTCAACGCGCTGTTCCCGTCCTGGTTCGCCGGCTTCGCGTTCTCGGCCGTGGCGATCGGCGCGCTGGTGCCGGCGGCGGTGATGTCGATCGGCGCGGCCAACCTGTTCACCCGCAATTTCTGGAAGCCCTACGTGAACAGCCAGGTCACGCCGGCGCAGGAAGAGAAGGTGGCGAAGTACGCCTCGCTGGTGGTGAAGGTCGGCGCGCTGCTGTGCATCCTGCTGATGCCCACGAAGTTCGCGCTGGACCTGCAGCTGCTCGGCGGCGTGTGGATCCTGCAGACCTTCCCGGCCCTGGTGTTCGGCCTGTTCTGGAAGCGCCTGCAGGCGCCGGCGCTGCTGGCCGGTTGGCTGGTGGGCATCGTGTTCGGCACCTGGACGGCCTTCGCGGACGGCATCAAGCCGGTCCATTCCCTGCTGATCGGCGGCGACAAGTTCACGGTCTACACCGGCCTGCTGGCGCTGGCGGTGAACGTCGTCGTGGCCCTGGTGGCCCAGGCAGTGCTGCGGACGCCCTTGAAGACCGCGTATCTGAAGGCCTGACTGAACCAAAATGGGCGCCATATGCGCCTGAAAGCCAAGCTCCTGCTCCTCGCGGCGGTGCCGCTGCTGCTCTCGCTCGCGCTGATCGCCGCGGCGGTGGCGGTGCAGCAGCGGCAGCTGGCGCGCGGCGAGCATGCGCTGGTCGAGGGCGGCCTGGTCACCGCCCGCCGCGCCGAGCTGCGCAACTACGTGGACCTGGCGCTCAGCATGGTCCAGCCGCTGGTCGACTCGGGCAAGGACGACGAGGCCACCCGGCAGGAGGCGATGCGCCTGCTGGCCTCGCTGGACTACGGCAGCGACGGCTACTTCTTCGTCTACGACCTGCACGGCAAGCTGCTGATGCATCCGCGCCAGCCCGACCTGGTCGGCATGGACCTGTCGGGCCTGCGCGACCCGCTCGGCGGCGCGCCGATCCAGGACCTGCTGGCCCGCGCGCGCGCCGGCGGCGGCTATGTCGACTACCTGTGGCGGCGGCCGTCCACCGGCCAGGTGGCGCGCAAGCTGGGCTACGTGGTGGAGATCCCGCGCTGGGGCTGGATGGTCGGCACCGGCCTGTACCGTGACGACATCGACGCCGCCACCTCCCAGCTGGATGCGCAGGCCAGCTCCAACATCACGACGACGCTGCTCTGGATCGGCGCCATCGCCTGCTGCGGGCTGGGCCTGATCAGCGCCAGCGGCATCTGGCTCAACCTCAGCGAGCACCGCGTGGCCGATGCCAAGCTGCAGCTGCTGGCCCGCCAGGTCGTGCAGTTCCAGGAAGACGAGCGGGCCCACCTGGCGCGCGAGCTGCACGACGGCGCCACGCAGACCATGGTCTCGGCCAAGCTGCAGGTGGAGTCCGCCATCGAGCAGCTGGAGCGCGAGCATCGCGCAGCCCCGCCGGCGCTCGCGCGGGTGCTGTCGGCGCTGCGGGAATCGTTGAACGAGGTGCGGCGCATCTCGCACCGGCTGCGGCCCGCGATGCTCGACGAGCTGGGCCTGCCTGCCGCGCTGGAGCTGCTGGGCCGCGAGGCCGGCGACGGCGAGCACGGGCGGATCGACGTGCACATCGCCGGCGAGCCTTGCGAGCTGCCCGACGAGATCAAGACCGCGCTGTTCCGCGTGTCGCAGGAGGCGCTGACCAATATCGCCAAGCATGCGCAGGCGCGGCACATCCGCATCGAGCTGGACTACGCCGCCGAGCGGGTGGAACTGCGCATCGCCGACGACGGCCGCGGCTTCGACTTCGCGCGCTCGCAGCAGGACGCCACCCGCGGCATCGGCCTGCGCAATATGCGCGAGCGCCTGGCCTCGATCGGCGGCGATTTCAAGGTGCGCACCGCGCCGGGCGCGGGCACCACGCTGGTGGCGTCGGTGGCCCGCGCGTCGATCCTGCGCCTGCAGGGATCAGCAGTCGCGATGACGGCGACGGCGCGCGACTAGGACCGGCACCACGCCCAGGCCGGCCAGCAGCATCATCGCGCTGGAGGCCTCGGGCACCGGCGCGGTGGGCGCATTGACGGTGAAGTAGAAGCCGGTGCTGTGGTCCACGCTGGCCGGCCAGCCGACCGCATTGCCGTCGGCATCGATGCCGTAGGTCTCGATCGCGAAACGGCTGGCGACGATCTGGCCGTTGAAGTCGCTGGTCGTCAGCGAGTAGCTGTAATGGTTGGGCGAGAGCTGAACCAGGTCGGTGCCCTCGACCGCGAAATACTGGCTCGTGGCATTGATGACCGGCACGGCCATGTCCATGTGGAAGCCGCTGACGTCGAAGCCGTCGGGCACCGTGAAGTCCACCTTGACGGTGGCCGAGGTGATGGTGGCGCCGGCCAGGCTGATGAAGTCGCCGTTGGCATCGGCATAGCCCATGCCGCGGTACTGCATCTCGATGCCGATGATGGGCGGCAGGTAGGACAGCTCGATCTTCGCGGCGAATGCCGGCGTGGCGGCCAATGCGAGGGTAGCGAGGGCGGCCGTGGCGAGCGTGGCGCCGATCAGGCGCTTCAGTTGACGTGTGAACATGAAGGTTTCTGTTCCTTTGCTGGTTGGTAGCCGCAGCATAGGAGCGTGACCTTCTTCACGGGTGGCGGACTTCTGCCATGGCAGAAGCTGGCCGGAACCTGACCTCAGCCTGTCGTCTTCGCGGCATCCATCGTGCGCAGCGCGGCCAGCCAGCCGGCCTGGAAGCGCGAGCGCGCATCGAGCGACTGGTACAGCGCGTCGATGCGGCGCATGAAGGTGCGCTCGGACATGCCCAGCCGCTCGGCTGCGACCTTGTCGTTGACCCCGGCCGCCAGCAGCGGAACCATCGCGTCGAGCGGGCTCGGAAAGGCCGCCGCGGTGCCGATCGAGTAGCTGTTGTCGGCGGCGAAGTGCAGGGGCACCGCCTTCTGCCACAGGGTCTCGAACAGCTCGCACAGCGCGTCCAGCACCGCCGAGCGGCGCAGCAGCAGCATCGGCCCCTGCGGCTCCTCGATCTTCAGCGGCAGCAGGCCCAGTTCGCGGTCGGCCACGATCATCTTGAACGGGAAGTCCGACAGCAGCCGCAACTCCTCGCCGGCCTCGTAGTCCTGCCGCAGGATCTCGGGCCAGCCCGGCAGGGCCAGCGTGTCCGGGTGCACGATGTTGCGGTAGCGCACGCCGCGCTTGCGCGCCTCGGCCCGCGAGTTCTCGCCCTTGTTCGGCGCCGAGACCAGGAAGGGCGGGCGGATCAGGCACAGCACCTCGCTGACCGCGCGGCTGTGGCTCTGCGCATAGGGCTGGGCCTGGGCGGCCGGGTCGGCGTCGATGATCTCGACCACCGGGTTGCCCTCGGCGGTGCTCATCTGCTCGCGCTGCAGGTCGGCGATGGCCAGGCGCGACTGCTGCAACTCCTTCTGGCGGTGCAGCAGCAGCGACTCGATCGCGATGTCGGGCGGCGAGGGGAACAGCCGCGGCTGCTGCTCGGGGCCGATGGTGGCGAAGCCCTTGGCCTCGAGCCCGAGCGCCGCACCATGGATGGCAGCGGCGGTGCAGCCCAGCGGCGCGGCCAGCATCTCGGGCGTGCTGCCCGGCACGCGCAGCAGGCTGCGGTAGACCTGCTCCTCGAGCGCAGTGATTCCGAGCATGCCCAGCGAGGGCGTGGCCTTGGGTTCGGCGGACAGATCCATCGTGATGAGCGTGCGTTCCCGTGCGAGCGTTGGATGGGTGAGCGGATTCTGGGTGGCGAGGTGTGCACGAAGCGTGCCCGCGGCCATGTCGATTCGGCGCGACTGTATAGCGCGGGGCTATGGCGTGGCGTCGCTCAGCAGCTCGCCATCCAGCTCGCGGACCCGCTCGTCCTGGTAGTAGCCGCCGTACTCGGTGTAGCGCAGGAAGGGCCGCGCGCAGGCCCGGCATCGCCACACGTCGCAGCGGTTGTACGGGAAGAAGGCCGGGGCGATCGGCGCCTCGGCCGACCAGCCGTGCGTGCCGTTCGGGTGGTGCTCGGCCAGCGTCGGATCCTCGTCGGCCGGATCGCGCAGCGTGCCCACGCGCTCCAGCACCGCGGCGTCGAAGCCGGCCGGCATCGACTCCCAGCCGGGGCAGACCAGCGCCATGCAGGCCTCGCAGCGGGCGGCCTTGCGCTCGAAGGCGCTGGCGAGCGCCCGCAGATCCGTGGTGTTCATGCGCCCTGCTTGGGATAGAGGACCATCTGCGTGCAGCGGAACATCGCGATGGTCTTGCCGGTGTCGCGGTGCGTGACGACCGCGTCCCAGACCTGCGTCGTGCGGCCCAGGTGGACCGGCCTGGCGACGCACTCGATCACGCCTTCGAGGGCCGTGCCCAGGTGGTTGGACTTCAACTCCACCGTCGTGAAGCCCTGGGCACCCTGGGGCAGCGCGGCCACGCAGCCGTAGCCGCAGCAGGTGTCGGCCAGCGTGACGACGCTGCCGGCATGCAGATAGCCGTTGGGCGCCAGCACCGCGCGGCGCACCGGCAGTTCGGCCCGCACCTCGGCGGCCGAGATGGCCAGGATGTTGATGCCCAGGTGGCCGGGCAGCATGTCGGCGCCGCGGCGGTTGAAGTCTTCGGGGTTCAGCGGTGTCATCGACGGGCTCCTTGCGTGGCGAAGTTCATTGTCGTTGCAGGCGCAACGGCGCTCGGGCAACATCGTACGGATGAGCACCTCCCATCACATTCGCACGGGCATCGGCGGCTGGACCTTCGAGCCCTGGCGCGACGGCGCCTTCTACCCGCAGGGCTGGCCGCACAGCCGCGAGCTGGAATACGCCAGCCGCAAGCTCAGTGCGATCGAGGTCAACGGCACCTACTACAGCACCTTCAAGCCCGCCACCTTCGCCAAGTGGCGCGCCGAGACGCCGGAGGATTTCGTCTTCTCGCTGAAGGCCAACCGCTTCGCGACCAACCGGCGCGTGCTGGCCGAGGCGGGCGAGTCGGTGGAGCGCTTCGTCGGCAGCGGCCTGGCGGAGCTGGGCGCCAAGCTCGGGCCCATCGTCTGGCAGTTCGCACCGACGAAGAAGTTCGATCCCGAGGACTTCGAGGCCTTCCTGAAGCTGCTGCCTCCGGAAGTCGGCGGCGTTGCGCTGCGCCATGTGCTGGACGTGCGCCACGCGAGCTTCCTGAGCCCGGAGTTCCTCGCGCTGGCGCGGCGCTACAAGGCCGGCACGGTGTTCACCGACTCGGACGACTACCCGTCCTTCGCCGACCTCACGGCCGACTTCGTCTACACCCGGATGATGCGCACCGACGCCGCGCTGCCGCTGGGCTGCACGCCCGAGGCATTGGATGCGCTGGCGGCCTGCGGGAAAGCCTGGCGCGACGGCGGCCAGCCCGCAGGCGTGCCACTCGTGCAAGCCGACGATACGCCCGAGCAGAGGCCGCGCGACGTATTCATGTTCTTCATCAGCGGCGCCAAGGAGAAGGCGCCGCTGTCCGCCATGGCGCTGCGCGAGCGCTTGGCGGACAAGTAACGCGTTACTTACTTCTTCGCCGCGTCCTTGGCGGTCGGGCGGCCGGCGGCGGTGGGGTAGGCGCCCATCACCTTGACCGGGTCGGCCGAATCCAGGTACGCGGCGTACTGGCCTTCGGTGCAGGCCAGCGACATGCCCATCTGCTGTTCGCCCTTGAACTCGCCCTTGGCGTAGACGAAGCGGTACTCGTTGGCGGCGATCGGGGTCTGGTCCTGCTTGGCCGTGTACTTGGCCGCGCACTCGCTGCGCAGAGCGGCGACAGCATCGCCTTCCGCGGCAAAGGCGGAGGAGGCGGCAACGAGGCCCAGGGCGGAGACGAGGAGGATGCGCTTCATGGAGATTCGGTTCCTTGGCTGATTGAACGGAGTCAGCATAACGAGCAAACTCGACGGTATCCACCCATGCCTCGGGGGCAGTGAAAACCATGAGAGGCAAGACCTGCCCCCGCCCCCGCAGGGTCAGGGCTTGCGCAGCAAGCTCAGCACCGGCGACGGCTGCACCACCGAGGCATCGAAGGGGTGCTCCCGCTGCCCGCCCATCGCCGACAGGATGCGCCGCACGTAGTTGCGCGTCTCGGCATAGGGCGGCACGCCGCGGTAGCGCTCCACCGCCCGCTCGCCGGCGTTGTAGGCCGCCAGCACCAGCGACAGGTCGCCCTCGAAATAGGCCAGCAGCCAGCGCAGGTAGGCCATGCCGCCGCGGATGTTCTGCACCGGATCGGTGAGCTTGCGCACCTTGAAGCGGGCCGCCGTGTCGGGCAGCAGCTGCATCAGGCCCTGGGCGTTGGCGTGCGAGGTGGCGAGCGGGTCGAAGTTCGATTCGGTGGCCATCACCGCCAGCACCAGGGCCGGCGCCAGCTTGTACTCGGGCGCCTCCAGCCGCACGAAGCGCACGATCACCTCGGGCGCGTTGCTCGGCGCCGGCAGGGCCTGCAGCGCCTGCAGCTGCGCGGCCGGCGTCATGCGTCTGGGCACGGCTGCGAGCGGCTTGGGATCGGTATCGGGCTGCAGCAGGCAGGCCGGCGGCGGGCCCAGCGGCGTGCCCATCTTGGCGGCCATGTTCTGCGCCTGTACCAGGCCCTGTTCGGCCGCGGCGGCGAACAGGTGCGCGGCCTGCGCATCGTCGCGCTCGATGCCGCGCGCGTTGGTGAGCATCCAGGCGAGGTTGTACTGGGCCACCGGGTCGCCGTAGCGGGCGGCGCGGCAATAGAGCCTGGCCGCCTGGACCGGATCGCGCTGCAAGCCGTTGCTGCCGTACTCGTAGGCCTCGCCCTCCTCGCGCCAGCGCTGCACCTGCGAGGGCACGACCGGCCCGACCTCGGCCGGCGGCGTGGCGGGCCGCGGCAGCTGTTCGAGCGTGAGGCCCTGCAGCTGCACGTCGGGCTGCACCTGGGCGCCACAGGCGCAGCAGACCAGCAGCAAGCCCAGGCCCAGCAGCCGCCGCATGACGCCGAGCTTCAGCGGATCGAGGGCAGGCTGCGCAGCGAGCGCACCGCCGTCTCGCCGAACGCCGCGCCGAAGCGCTTGGCCAGGCGCTCGGCCACGTTGTCGCGCGGCGTGTAGTCGATCACGTCCTCGGCCTTGACCACCTCGCGGGCCACGTAGTCGAGATTGCCGAAGTGATCGGCCAGGCCGAGGCGCACCGCTTCCTGGCCGTTCCAGAACAGGCCGGAGAAGGTCTCCGGCGTTTCCTTCAGCCGCTTGCCGCGGCCCTCGCGCACGACGGCGATGAACTGCTGGTGGATCTGGTCCAGCATGGCCTGGGCATAGGCACGCTGCTGCGGCTTCAGCGGCGTGAACGGGTCCAGCATGCCCTTGTTCTCGCCGGCGGTAAGCAGGCGGCGCTCGACGCCGACCTTGTCCATCAGCCCGGTGAAGCCGAAGCCGTCCATCAGCACGCCGATGGAGCCGACGATGGACGCCTTGTCCACGTAGATCTCGTCGGCACTGGCTGCGATGTAGTAGGCGCCCGAGGCGCAGATCTCCTCCACCACCGCATAGACCTTCTTGCCGTGCAGGGCCTTCAGCCGCTTGATCTCGTCGTAGACGATGCCCGCCTGCACCGGGCTGCCGCCGGGCGAGTTGATGCGCAGCACGATGGCCTGGGCGCCGGGATCCTCGAAGGCGCTCTTCAGCGCGGACAGGATCAGCTCGGCGCTGGCCTCGGTGTCGCTGGCGATCTCGCCGCGCACGTCGACCAGGGCCGTGTGCGGGCCCGTGGCGGTGGGCGCGCCGTGGCGGCCCAGCGAGAGCGTGAACCACAGCGCGGCCAGCACCAGCACGATCCAGAACAGCCGGGTGAAGCGCCGCCAGCGACGCTCGCCGCGGCGCTCCTGCAGGTACTCGCGGGCGACCTCGGCCAGCAGCGCCTCGTAGCCCTGCGGTCGCACCGGCGCGGCCGCGGCGGGCTCGGGCAGCGGGTCCGGCAGCGGCGGCGGCAGGGAGGAGGAAGAGGAGGGGGAATCGTCAGGAGCGCTCATGGGGACTGCGGACTCTCGTTGTCGTTCTTGTCATCGTCGAACGCGGGCTGCGTGTCGCGGGAAGGATACCAATAGACCTGCCCGCCCTCCTCCATCACCTCGATGGACGTGAGGCCCATGCGGCCGCACATGCCGGTGACGCAGCGGCCGGTCTTCGGGTCGTACACCGCCCCGTGGATCGAGCACATGATGTACTGCTTGCTGCTGTCCAGGAACTCGCCCTCCTGCCAGTCCATCTCGGTCGGCACATGGGCGCAGCGGTTCAGGTAGGCGACCACCTTGCCGTCGAAGCGCAGCGCGAAGGCGCTGCTGGGCTGGCGCCACTGCATCACGTCGAAGGTGTGGGCGCGGCCGCGTTCGGCCAGCTCGTCGGAACCGCACAGGGGCAGCTTCTGGCGCTCCTCTTCAGCCATGCCGGATCAGCCAGTCGTGGAGCTCGGCCGTCGAGTGGGCCACGAACAGCGGCTTGAACTCGGCAAAGCTCTCGTGGTCGTGCGCGCCGTAGCTCACGCCCACGCAGGGGCAGCCGGCGTTGACGGCCATCTGCAGGTCATGCGTGGTGTCGCCGATCATCAGCGTGCGCTCGGGCTCGGCGCCGAACTCGCGCATCAGTTCCAGCAGCATCGTCGGATCGGGCTTGCCGGCGGTCTCGTCGGCGGTGCGGGTGCCGTCGAACATCGCATGCAGGCCCGAGACCTGCAGCACCTCGTCCAGCCCGCGGCGGTTCTTGCCGGTGGCCACCGTCAGCCAGTGGTGGCGAGCCTTCAGCGCCTCGAGCATCGCGCGGGTGCCGTCGAACAGCGCCACCTCGTGCTGGGCGCCCAGGTAGTGGTGCCGGTAGCGCAGCCCCATCTCCTTGTAGCGCTCGGGCGGCAGGCTCGGCACCGCATGGGCCAGCGCGGGGTACAGCGCCATGCCGATGACATAACTGGCAGCCTCATCGGAGGGCCGCGGCAGGCCCAGGTCCTCCGCAGCGGCCTGGATGCTGCGGGTGATCAGCGCGGTGGAATCGAAGAGGGTGCCGTCCCAATCGAAGGCGATCAGGTCGAACTGCTGGGGTCGGTCTTCTTTCATGCGGGCGTGGTGCTGGGGCTCAGGGCCCGGACAAGTTGGTCGCACTCGGGCGGCAGCGGCGCGGTCAGCTCGAGCTGCTCCTCGGGCCGGGCCGGGTGGTTGAAGCGCAGGCGCTTCGCATGCAGGAACATGCGTTCGAACTTCAGCGCGCCGCGGGCCAGCGCGCGGTTGGCCTCGAAGTCGCCGTACTTCGGGTCGCCGGCGATCGGATGGCCGGCATGCTGCAGGTGGACGCGGATCTGGTGCGTGCGGCCGGTCTTGATCGTCACGTCAAGCAAGGTGAAGCCGTCGAGCTTGGCCGTTACCTTCACCAGGCTGATCGAGCGCTTGGCCTGCTCGGCCTGCGGATCGTGCGAGCTGGTGACGGCGCGCACCCAGCGCTCGCCATCGCTGCCGGTGAACTTCAGCAGCGGCACGTCGATGACCTTCTGGTTGGACTTCCACTCGCCGATCACCAGCGCCGCATAGGTCTTGCCGGTCTCGCGCTCGCGGAACTGGTCCTGCAGGCTGACCAGCGCGCTGCGCTTCTTGGCGATCAGCAGCAGGCCGGAGGTTTCCTTGTCGAGCCGGTGCACCAGTTCGAGGAACTTAGCTTCCGGCCGGGCGCGGCGCAACTGCTCGATGACACCAAAGCTGACGCCGGAGCCGCCATGCACGGCCACGCCACAGGGCTTGTCGATGGCCAGCAGGTGCTCGTCTTCATAGATCACCGGGAACTCGCGGGGCGGCACGAATTCCGACTTATCCACGGCGGTTGCCCGCTCGGGCAGGCGCACCGGCGGCACGCGCACCTCGTCGCCCAGCTCCAGCCGGGTGTCGGCCTGGGCCCGGCCCTTGTTGACCCGCACCTCGCCGGCGCGGATCACGCGGTAGACATGCGTCTTGGGCACGCCCTTCAATTCGCGCAGGAGGAAGTTGTCCAGGCGCTGCCCGGCGGAGCCTTCGTCCACCGTAACCCGGCGTACCTGCGGCGCCGGAGCCGGCGCTGGTGCCGCCGGCGTGCTAACGCTTGAAGTCAGCGGACGCTCACTGCGGGGGACAGGCTTTGCGCTAACGGCGCGTTTCAGCGCAGTGCCGGGACGCTGGGGATTTCCAGCGGCCGGCGGCCTGGCTTTGGGCCGTATAATCTTGCTAACCACGTTACCGCCGTAAGTATTTGATTTTGCGGATTTTAGTCTGCTGGTCACGACGGCGGTCCGTGGCAACCAGGTGATGCAACGCCTGGCCGAGGTGTCGGGCCCCGTCCCCAAGTGACTGGGCAGGCACTGAAGCCTTGCGGAAGATCAACGAAGAATGAACCCGCCGGGCCAGGCTCCTGAACACGAGCCGGCCGGGCACAAGACAAGGTTTCCAAGGTTGGAGACGGACCGGCGTCAAGTCAGGTCCTCGTCTCGAACCCGCGCCGCAAAGTCCCGTCGGATGATGGCTCCCCTCACCCCCCACCGCTTGTTGCCTCGTGCAGCGCCGGCCGCGATCCGCGCCGATGCCGCTGCAGGGCCTCGCCGTGGCCGGGCCGCAGCCCTTTTGGTGCTGCGTTCACGGGAGCCCATCGCACCGGACCTTGTGGCGCACGCGCCAACGCTGACCTCCTGAACCGCGAGCCGCACTCATATACGGTGGCGTCTCAGCAGGCCAGTCCAGGGCGATTCCTTCCTCGGTTCACCGTCGTTGCTCGTGCATCGTGCAGGGCCATTGCCTTCGGGCAGTGGCCGGTGTGATGTCGCGCGCCCGTCCCAAAGGGCGCGCAGGAGTGAACTGACATGAAGCGCATGCTGATCAATGCGACGCAGCCGGAAGAACGGCGCCTCGCAATCGTCGATGGCCAGAAGCTGCTGGACTTCGAGACCGAAATCGAAGGCCGCGAACAGCGCAAGGGCAATATCTACAAGGCGGTCGTGACGCGGGTCGAGCCTTCGCTCGAAGCCTGCTTCGTCGACTACGGCGAGGACCGCCACGGCTTCCTGCCGTTCAAGGAAATCTCGCGCCAGTACTTCCGCGAGGGCATCGAGGTCAAGAACGCGACCATCAAGGAAGCGATCCGCGAGGGCCAGGAACTGCTGGTCCAGGTGGAGAAGGAAGAGCGCGGCAACAAGGGCGCGGCGCTGACCACCTTCGTCTCGCTGGCCGGTCGCTACCTGGTGCTGATGCCCAACAACCCGCGCGGCGGCGGCGTGTCGCGCCGCATCGAGGGCGAGGAGCGCGAGGAGCTGAAGGAAAACCTCGACCAGCTCGAGTACCCGAAGGGCATGAGCCTGATCGCCCGCACCGCCGGCATCGGCCGTTCCGCCGCCGAGCTGCAGTGGGACCTGAACTACATGCTCAAGCTCTGGACCGCGATCGACGACGCGTCCAAGGGTGGCAAGGGCGCCTTCCTGATCTACCAGGAATCGAGCCTGGTGATCCGCGCGATCCGCGACTACTTCACGTCCGACATCGGCGAGATCCTGATCGACACGGACGACCTGTTCGAGCAGGCCCACCAGTTCATGAACCACGTGATGCCCGACCAGGGCCATCGCGTGAAGCGCTATCGCGACGACGCGCCGCTGTTCAGCCGCTTCCAGATCGAGCACCAGATCGAGACGGCCTTCAGCCGCACGGTCAACCTGCCCTCGGGCGGCGCCATCGTGATCGACCACACCGAAGCTCTCGTTTCGGTTGACGTCAACTCGGCCCGCGCCACCCGCGGCGGCGACATCGAGGAAACGGCGACCCGCACCAACCTCGAAGCGGCCGACGAAATCGCCCGCCAGATGCGCCTGCGCGACCTGGGCGGCCTGATCGTCGTCGACTTCATCGACATGGAAGAGTCGAAGAACCGCCGCGAAGTGGAACAACGCCTGCGCGACGCGCTGCGCCAGGACCGCGCCCGTGTGCAGTTCGCTTCCATCAGCAAGTTCGGCCTGCTGGAACTGAGCCGCCAGCGCCTGCGCCCGGCCCTCTCCGAAGGCAACCACATCACCTGCCCGCGCTGCAACGGCACCGGCCACATCCGCGACACCGAGTCCTCGGCGCTGCAGATCCTGCGCATGGTCCAGGAAGAGGCGATGAAGGACAACACCGCCGCCGTGCATGTGCAGGTGCCGGTGGAAGTGACCTCGTTCCTGCTGAATGAGAAGCGCACCGAGATCACCAAGATCGAGCTGAAGCAGCGCGTGACCGTGCTGCTGGTGCCCAACAAGCACCTCGACACGCCCAACTACAAGCTGGAGCGCCTGCGCCACGACGACCCGCGCCTGGAGAACCTGCAGGCCTCCTACACGATGATCGAGGAGCCGACCGACGAGGTGGGCATCACCCGCCGCGACGCCGGCGAGAAGAAGAACAAGCAGGAACCGGTGATCAAGGGCATCCTGCCCGAGCAGCCGGCCCCGGTCGCGGCGCCGAAGCCCGCGCCTGTTGCAGCACCCGTGCCGGCGCCGGTGGCGGCGGCCCCGGCTCCGGCCGCGGGTGGCGGCTTCTTCGCCTGGGTCAAGAGCCTGTTCAGCGCCGAGCCGGCACCGGCTCCGGTGGCCACGCCGGCCGTGCAGCCGGCCAAGCCGGCCGGCGCCGCCGATGGCAAGGGCAAGCGTGAAGGCAGCGGCCGCGATGGCCGCCGCGGCGGCAACCGCGGTGAGCGCGGCGACCGTGGCGAGCGTGGTGATCGCAACGGCGAGCAGCGCGGCGACCGCAAGCCGCGCGGCGAAGGCCGTGGCGACGGCAAGCCCCAACAGGCCGAAGGCCAGCAGCAAGCTCGTGGTGAGCGCGGTGAGCGCGGCAATCGCCGCCCGGAACGCACCGAGAAGCCGGAAGGCAGCGAAGTCCGCGCCGAGCGTCAGGATCGTGGCGAACGCGGCGAGCGAGGTGACCGCCGCCCGCGTGGCGAGCGCTCGGAGCAGCGCGCCGAACGTCCGGTCGAGGACACCCTGAATGCACCGGTGCAGACCACGCTGGCGGACATCCCGCCGGCCGCGTCGCATGACGCACCGGCCTTCGTCGACGCACAGGCCGAGGGCATCGAAGGCGCAGCCGGCACCGACGCCGCATCCAGCGAGGAGCGCCAGGGCCGCAACCGCCGCCGCCGCCGTGGTGGCCGTGGTGGCGAGGGCGCCGGCGCTAACGTCGAGAACGAGCAGACCGCCGAAGCCGTCGAAGCCGCTGCCGTCGTCGAAGCCGCCGAAGCCGCACAGACCGAAGCTGCCGAGCGCGTCGAAGCCGCCGCCGAGGGCGACGACAACGGCGAAGGCCTCGGCCGCGACGGCCGCCGCCGCCGCAGCCGCGACCGTTATCGCCGCGAGCGCCGCGAAGGTCAGCCGGCCGATGGCCAGGTGGAAGGCGAAGTGCCGGCCGCCGAGGGTGACGCCGAAGCCGCTTCCGCCGCGCCTTCCGTCGAGCCAGTCGCCGAACGCGTCGCCGAGCATGCTGCCGAGGAAGTGGCCGTCGCCACGGCCCAGGCCGTCCCGGCGCCTGTCGTCGAAGCACAGGCGCCCGTCGTCGTCGCCGCAGCGGCTCCTGCCGCTCCGGCCTTCGTGCTGTCCGTCGACGCGATGCAGGCCATCGCCGAGAGCGCCGGCCTGCAGTGGGTGAATTCCGACGCCGACAAGATCCGCGCCGTGCAGGAAGCCATCGCGGCCGAGCCGAAGCCGATCCACGTGCCGCGCGAGCGCCCGCCGGTCGTCGTCGTCGACGAAGGGCCGCTGGTGCTGGTCGAGACCCGCAAGGACCTGGCCCAGATCAAGCTGCCGTTCGAACAGCAGCAGTAAGCGTCAAGACCTGACCCCCAGCGCCGCCGGGCTACCCGCCCGGCGGCGTTTCTACATCGGAACCACCGAGAGACAACGACGGAGAGACAAGAAGCCATGAGCAGCACCATCGCCCTGGACGACAAGGCAGGCAGCGCCACCATGCCGCGGATGCCACCGCAGATCCCGTACATCATCGCCAACGAAGGCTGCGAGCGCTTCAGCTTCTACGGCATGCGCAACATCCTGACGGTGTTCCTGATGACCAGCCTGCTGCTGGCCGTGCCGGAGAACCTGCGCAAGGGCGAGGCCAAGGAGGTGTTCCACACCTTCGTGATCGGCGTCTATTTCTTCCCGCTGCTGGGCGGCTGGCTGGCCGACCGCTTCTTCGGCAAGTACCGCACGATCCTCTGGCTCAGCGTCGTCTACTGCTGCGGCCACGCCTGCCTGGCGATGTTCGAGAGCAGCATCCCCGGCTTCTACACCGGCCTGTTCCTGATTGCGCTGGGATCGGGCGGCATCAAGCCGCTGGTCAGTTCCTTCATCGGCGACCAATTCGACAAGAGCAACCGCTCGCTCGCGCAGAAGGTGTTCGACGCCTTCTACTGGATCATCAACTTCGGCAGCTTCTTCGCCTCGCTGCTGATGCCGATCTTCCTCGAGAAGTTCGGCGCCTCGGTGGCCTTCGGCATCCCGGGCGTGCTGATGGCGATCGCCACGCTGTGCTTCTGGAGCGGGCGGCACAAGTACGTGCACCTTGAGCCGGGCGCCAGGGATCCGCATGGCTTCCTGCCGGTCGTGCGCACGGCGCTGGCCAGCGGCACCAAGGGCAAGGTCTTCGCGGGCCTGGGCCTGCTGCTGTCCGTCGGCGCGCTGTGCCTGACGCCGCAGGTGGGCATCGTCGCGGCGCTGTGCATGGTGCTGGTCTTCATGCTGGGGTTCGGCGGCATCGGCGCCTGGGTCCAGCTGGACGCAGCACGCCGCGTGCATCCTGCGGAGGCCGTCGAGGGCGTGCGCTCGGTGCTGCGCCTGCTGGTGCTCTTCGCGCTGGTGACGCCGTTCTGGTCGCTGTTCGACCAGAAGGCCTCCACCTGGGTGCTGCAGGCCGACCAGATGAGCAAGCCCGAGTGGTTCAAGTCCTCGATGATGCAGGCGCTGAACCCGATGCTGGTGATGATCCTGATCCCGTTCAACAACCTGGTTCTCTACCCGGCGCTGCAGAAGGCAGGCCTGAAGCTGACCGCGCTGCGCCGCATGGGCGCGGGCATCGCGCTGTCGGGCCTGGCCTGGATCGTCGTGGGCATGCTGCAGCTGTGGCTCGACGACAAGCACGAAGTCTCGATCGTCTGGCAGGTGCTGCCCTACGCCATCCTGACGCTGGGCGAGGTGCTGGTGTCCACCACCGGCCTGGAGTTCGCCTACAGCCAGGCGCCGCTGGCGATGAAGGGCGTGATCATGAGCTTCTGGAGCCTGTCGGTGACGATCGGCAATCTGTGGGTGCTGCTGTCCAACTCCAGCGTGCAGAGCCCGTCCGTCGTGGCGAGCATCTCCGGCACGGGCCTCAGCACCACGGCCTTCCTGATGTTCTTCTTCGCCGGCTTCGCGCTGGTGGCGGCCTCGCTGTTCGGGCTCTATGCGCGCGGCTACCGCATGCAGGACAACTACCGGACGTCCTGAGTCTCCACGACCACGAAAGAGGCCGCGTATTCGGTCTCGTCGGTCACCGTGACGTGAGCCCGCAGGCCGCGGGCCTCGAACCATTCCGCGAGGGCCCCGTGCAGCCGGATCTCCGGCTTGCCGCTGGGCGCCTTGACGATCTCGCAGTCGCGCCAGGTCATGGGCATGCGCATGCCCATGCCGATCGCCTTGCTGAAGGCCTCCTTGGCCGAGAAGCGGGTGGCGAGGTAGGCCACGCCGCGGGCCTCGACCTTGGCTTTGCGCTCACGGAAGACTGCCATCTCGTGCGGGCCGAGCACCTTCTCGGCAAAGCGCTCGCCGCGCCGGGCCAGGGTTTCGCGGATGCGGCGGATGTCGCAGATGTCGGTGCCGATGCCGTAGATCATCGTGTTGGCTCCCAGCCGAGGACTTCATTGCGATGGCGCTGGCCGCCCAGCTCGAACCAGGTCTCGCCCCATAGCGTCCCGCCTTCGCGGCGGTAGAAGCGCAGGGCGCCTGCATTGCCTTCCCAGGCGCTGAGCCACACGGCACGGTCCGCGTAGCTCTCTCGCACTTGTTGCAGCAGCAGAGCTCCCAGGCCTTCGCCCTGGCGCGTCGGAGCCACGTAGAGCCGCTTCAATTCGACCGCCGGGACCGGACGGGGACTCGGAGCCGCTTCGTCGACCTGCGCCCAGGCCAGCAGGTAGCCGCCCTCCTCCACCACCCACATCGGGCCGACCAACTGCGCAGGCGCGAAAGCCTGCTCGACATAGCGGGCGAAGTCATCGCTGACTCCCTGCTGCGCATAGCTGTCGAGCCAGACCCAACGGGCCAGCGCCGCGATGCGGGGCAGGTCCGATGCGACGGCGCGGCGCAGCTCAGGCATAGGCCCGCTGGATGCAGCGCAGGTAGTCGCGGACGGTCTCGGTGTAGCCCAGCTCCAGCGCGTCGGCGACGAGCGCATGGCCGATCGACACTTCCTGGACACCCGGTACGTCCTTCAGGAAGGTCGTCAGGTTGTCGCGATTCAGGTCGTGGCCGGCATTGATGCCCAGGCCCACGGCCAGCGCCGCCTGCGCGGTGGCGGTGAAGCCGGCCAGCACCTCGGCCTGGCGCTCGGTGCCGAAGGCGCTCGCATAGCTCTCCGTGTAGAGCTCGATGCGCTCGGCGCCCAAGGCAGCAACCAGGCGCATCGCCTCCGGGATCGGGTCCATGAACAGGCTCACGCGCACGCCCAGCAACTTGCACTCGTCGATCAACGGCTTCAGACGCTCCGCATCGGCGGGCAGGCTCCAGCCATGGTCCGAGGTGAACTGGTCCTCGCTATCGGGCACGAAGGTGACCTGGTGGGGCCGCACGGTGCGCACGAAGTCCATCAGGTTCTGGGTCGGGTTGCCCTCGATGTTGTATTCGGCGTTCGGCCAGGTCTTCATCAGCGCGGCCAGCTCGTGCACGTCGTCCGTGCGGATGTGGCGGGCATCGGGACGCGGGTGGACGGTGATGCCCTGGGCGCCGGCCAGCAGGCAGGCCTCGGCGGCCCTCAGCACGCTGGGGATGCCCAGGCGGCGCGTGTTGCGCAGCAGCGCGACCTTGTTGACGTTGACCGACAGGGCGCAACGGGCGCCAGAGTTCATCAGGGGGTTCATGTCGTCATTCCACGAGTTTCTGCACGTCGAGCATCACCTGCCGCGTACGCAGGGGCTTGCCGCCCAGATGATATTGAAGGAGGCCGCGCAGCTGGCTGCGCAGCGGCTGCAGCGCGCCGGCGCAGACCTGCCGCAAGGCGGCGCCGCTGCCGTGCCGCAGTGCGGCTTCGAGCTGCACCAGCACGCCGCCGTCGAGATCGCCGCCAGCGATCACGCCCGCCTCGCCCGACAACGCATAGCCCCTGCCCGCCTCCACCGGCGCCTGCGTCAGCGTGGCCAGGCTCAGGTCGGGCAGCAGGCCTAACTCCGAAAGCAAGCGGAGCTCGAAGGCCCGCAAGGCCGCCTGGGATTGAGCGTCCTCGCGGTCATGCAGCTCGGGCAGCGTCTCGGCGTAGGCGTCGAACAGCGACTTGTGCGGATCCTGCCGGGCCAGCAGCTTCAGCAGCAGTTCGTTCAGGTAGTAGCCGGAGAAGAGAGCCGCGCCGGCCGGCAGCGTCGAACCGCCGGCCCACTCGGCTCCCCGCAGGGTGACGACCTCCGGCCCTTCCCCATCCGCCGATTTGGCAGGCTTGGAGAGGGTCACCGAGATGCGCTGGAACGGCAGCAGCACCGCGCGCAGCTGAGAGTACGGCCGCTTGGCGCCCTTGGCGACGACGGCCATCCGACCTTGCTCGCGGGTGAACAGATCCAGGATCAGGCTGGACTCGCTCCAGTCGTAGTGGTGCAGGACGAAGGCTTGCTGAACGGCGGGGGGCCGTCTTGCGCTCATTCGTAGCCGTAGGTGCGGAGATGCTCTTCCGTATCCGCCCAGCCGGAGCGGACCTTGACCCACAGCTCGAGGAACACGCGGCCGTCCATCAGGTGCTCCAGCTCCTGGCGGGCCTCGGAGCCGATGCGCTTCAGCCGCTCGCCGCCCTGGCCGATGATCATGCCCTTGTGGGCGTCGCGCTCGACGACGATCGAGGCGCTGATGCGGCGCAGCTCGCCCTCGTCTTCCCACTTGTCGATGATGACGGTGGAGGTGTAGGGCAACTCGTCGCCGGTCAGGCGGAACAGCTTCTCGCGGATGATCTCGCTGGCGAGGAACTTCTCGCTGCGATCGGTCAGCGCGTCTTCCTCGTAGAACCAGCCCTGCTCGGGCAGGTAGGGCTTGAGGATCTTGAACAGGCGCGTGACGTCCGATTCCTTCTTGGCCGACAGCGGCACGAACTCGCTGAAGTTGCGGCGCTCCTGCATGCTCTTCAGCCAGGGCACGAGGTCCTGGCGGCGGTGCACGGCGTCGAGCTTGTTGGCGATCAGCACGACCGGCTTGTCCTCGGGCAGCAGGGACAGCACCTTGGCGTCATCGAGCCCGAAGCGGCCGGCCTCGACGACGAAGAGCACCAGGTCCACGTCGCCCAGCACGCTGTGCACGGTGCGGTTGAGGTTCTTGTTCAGCGCCGCGTTGTGCTTCATCTGGAAGCCGGGCGTGTCCACGAACACGAACTGGGCCTCCTCGATGGTGCGCACGCCGGTGATGCGGTGGCGGGTGGTCTGGGCCTTGTCGGAGGTGATGGACACCTTCTGGCCGACCAGCGCGTTCAGCAGCGTGGACTTGCCCACATTGGGCCGCCCGACGATGGCGATCAGGCCGCAGCGCTGGGCGGGGCCGGCGTTGTCGCCTTGATCTTCGGTGGACGGCGTGGGGGTCTGGTCGGTCATGAAGAAGGTGCAGTCAGTCGCGCAGGCCCGAACCGGGCTTGTCGCGGGCAATCAGTTCATCGAGCAGGGCTCGGGCGGCATCCTGCTCGGCGGCGCGGCGCGAACGCCCTTCGCCCTTGGTGACGAGGTTCAGCGCCGGCACCGCACACTCGACCTCGAAGGTCTGGGCATGCGCCTGGCCACGGGTTTCGCTGATACGGTAACTCGGCACGGCCAGCTTGCGGGCCTGCAGCCATTCCTGCAGCGCGGTCTTGGCGTCCTTGCCCCAGGTCTCGCCGGCGCCGGCGCTGGCGATCACCTCGCCCAACAGGCGGGCGACCATCGCACGCGCGGCCTCGTAGCCGGCGTCGACGAAGGTGGCGCCGATGATCGCTTCCATCGCATCGGCCAGGATGGACGGGCGCTGCGCGCCGCCGCCCTTGGCCTCGCCTTCGGACATGCGCAGCACACCCGGCAGCGCCAGGCCCAGGGCGAGCCTGTGCAGGCTGTCCTCGCGCACGAGATGGGCGCGGATGCGGGTCAGGTCGCCTTCGTCGGAGCCGGCGAAGCGCTCGTACAGCAGGCTGCTGACGGCCAGGCTCAGCACCGCGTCGCCGAGGAACTCCAGGCGCTCGTTGTGGTCCGCGCCGAAGCTGCGATGCGTCAGCGCGCGGGTGAGCAGTTCGGGCTTTTCGAACTGGTGGCCAAGGCGCTGCTGCAGGGAGGCGAGTTGCGGTGTCATGAACTGCGTTGGGCGAACGGGCTCAGTTGGACTGGCCCTCGTACTTGATCAACAGGAAGACCGGGCCGAACAGCTCGATCTGCTTGTCGTAGGCGAAGGAGATCTTCAGCTTGTCGTTCTCCTTCGTCACCACCAGGTCGCCGGCGGCGATGCTCTCGATGCCGTACTCCACCTGCTTGGCGCGGTCAAACTCGGCGCGCACGGCGGGCACGGTGCTCGGGTTGCTGACGACGATGCGGTTGACCACCCGCTTGATCGTGAAGTACTCGATCACCGTCGGGACGGTCTTGGCCGCCACGACGCCGACAAAGGCCACAACCACACCCCAGAACAGCAGGCCGACAAGACTGATACCGCCTTGATGAACTTTGCGGGCAGGGGAACGAGGCATTGATCGATCGCTTTCGTGCAGGTTGGAGTGTTTACTTGAAGGAGCCGATGCGCTTGAGATTACCGAAATTCATCCAAACAAAGAAGGCTTTGCCGACGATGTTCCGGTCCGGCACGAAGCCCCAGAAGCGCGAATCCTCGGAGTTGTCGCGGTTGTCGCCCATCATGAAGTAATGGCCTTCGGGCACTTTGCAAGTGACGCCCTCGATGTTGTAGCGGCAGTTCTCGCGGAAGGGGAAGTCCATGCGCGGCGTCGGGGGCGACAGGCGCGCGGGATCGACCAGGATGCTGTGTTCGACATTGCCCAGCTTCTCGGTGAACTCGGGGCGGAAGACGTTGGCGTCGTCGTCGAAGAAGTTGCCCTTGGACTGCTCGTCGATCGGCTTGCCGTTCACGAACAGCTTCTGGTTGACGTAGGTGATCTCGTCGCCGGGGATGCCGACGACGCGCTTGATGTAGTCCTGCGTCGGGTTGGCCGGATAGCGGAACACCATCACGTCCCCGCGCTCGACGTCGTGGTTGGCGACGATCTTCTTGTCGATCACCGGCAGCCGGATGCCGTAGTGGAACTTGTTGACCAGGATCAGGTCGCCGACGCGCAGCGTGGGCACCATCGAGCCCGACGGGATCTTGAAGGGCTCGAACAGGAAGGAGCGCAGCAGGAAGACGATCAGGATCACCGGGAACAGGCCGGCGGTCCAGTCCAGCCACCAGGGCTGCTGCAGCAGCTGCTGGCGGGCGGGCTCGACGTCGCCGTCGACCTTCTGGATGCCCTTGGCGGCCAGCGTCTCGCGGCGGCTGGCGTCGTTGGCCACCAGCTGCTGCGCGGCCCGCTCGCGCGCCGGCTTGAAGTGGAATCGTTCCGCCAGCCAGTAGGCGAAGGTGACGACGGTGAGGATGAACAGCAGCAGCGCGAAATTGCCGTTCCATTGACCTGCATACCAACCGCCCAGGTAGGCGACGAGGATGGCGTAGAGAATTCCAGTCAGTGCACTCATCAATGAAGGGTCAGTTGAGGTGTGGGGTTAGGCGAACTTCTTCTTAGTCCTCGACCTGCAGGATGGCCAGGAAGGCTTCCTGAGGCACCTCGACCGAGCCGATCTGCTTCATCCGCTTCTTGCCGGCCTTCTGCTTCTCGAGCAGCTTGCGCTTGCGGGTGATGTCGCCGCCGTAGCATTTTGCCAGCACGTTCTTGCGCATCGCCTTGATGTTCTCGCGGGCGATGATGTTGGCGCCGATGGCGGCCTGGATGGCCACGTCGTACATCTGGCGCGGGATCTGCTCGCGCATCTTGGCCGCCACGCCGCGGCCGCGGAACTGGCTCTGCGCGCGGTGGACGATGATGGACAGCGCGTCCACCCGGTCGCCGTTGATCAGGATGTCGACCTTCACGACGTCGGAGGCGCGGTATTCCTTGAACTCGTAGTCCATCGAGGCATAGCCGCGCGATACGCTCTTCAGCTTGTCGAAGAAGTCCAGCACGATCTCGGCCAGCGGCATCTCGTAGGTCAGCATGACCTGCTTGCCGTGGTAGGCCATGTTCAGCTGGTTGCCGCGCTTCTGGTTGGCCAGCGTCATCACCGGGCCGACGTATTCCTGCGGCATGTACAGGTGCACCGTGACGATGGGCTCGCGGATCTCCTGGATCTGGCCGATCTCGGGCATCTTGGAGGGGTTCTCGACCTCGATCACCGTGCCGTCGCCGACCACCACCTCGTAGACCACGCTGGGCGCGGTGGTGATCAGGTCCTGGTCGAACTCGCGCTCCAGGCGCTCCTGCACGATCTCCATGTGCAGCAGGCCCAGGAAGCCGCAGCGGAAGCCGAAGCCGAGCGCCTGCGAGAC
Source organism: Pelomonas sp. KK5 (assembly GCF_001984095.1). Classification (GTDB taxonomy): domain Bacteria; phylum Pseudomonadota; class Gammaproteobacteria; order Burkholderiales; family Burkholderiaceae_C; genus KK5. The sequence goes on along the minus strand of NZ_LYVQ01000040.1, from coordinate 5,463 downwards.
TTCCGGCTCGTAGCGCAGCGAGGAGTCGTTGAGGCGCAGCTTCTCCAGCGCGTCGCGCAGCTGGTCGTACTCGCTGGCTTCGGTCGGGTAGAGGCCCGCGAAGACCTGCGGCTGGATCTCCTTGAAGCCGGGCAGCGCGGCCTCGGCCGGGCCGAGGTTGTTGGGCAGCTTCTTCTCCAGCGTGATGGTGTCACCCACCTTGGCAGCCTGCAGTTCCTTGATGCCGGCGATGATGAAACCCACCTCGCCTGCGTTGAGCTGGTCGCGCGACTCGCTCTTGGGCGAGAACACGCCGAGGTTGTCGGCCGGGTAGACGGCGTTGGAGGCCATCATGCGGATGCGCTCCCCCTTCTTCAGCGTGCCGTCGACCACGCGCACCAGCATCACGACGCCCACGTAGGCGTCGTACCAGCTGTCGATGATCATGGCGCGCAGCGGCGCCTCGACAATGCCCTTGGGCGGCGGCATGCGGGCGATCACCGCCTCGATGATGTCGTCGATGCCCATGCCGGTCTTGGCGCTGCAGGGGATCGCGTCGGTGGCATCGATGCCGATGACGTCCTCGATCTCCGCCTTGGCATTGTCCGGGTCGGCGTTGGGCAGGTCCATCTTGTTCAGGACCGGCACGACCTCGACGCCCAGCTCCAGCGCCGTATAGCAGTTGGCCACCGTCTGCGCCTCGACGCCTTGCGACGCATCGACCACCAGCAGCGCCCCCTCGCAGGCCGACAGCGAGCGGCTCACTTCATACGAGAAGTCCACATGCCCCGGCGTGTCGATCAGGTTGAGGTTGTAGACCTGGCCGTCGCGGGCCTTGTACTTCAGCGCCGCGGTCTGCGCCTTGATCGTGATGCCACGCTCGCGCTCGATGTCCATCGAGTCCAGCACCTGCGCTTCCATCTCGCGGTCCGAGAGCCCTCCACAGCGCTGGATGATGCGGTCGGCCAGCGTGCTCTTGCCGTGGTCGATGTGGGCGATGATGGAGAAATTGCGGATGTGATTCATGTTCACTTCAGAGAGCGCGAGCCGGACCTACAACGACGAAGTCGTTGCGCCGTTCGCTAACTTCGCTTGCGAAGTTAAGCGCCGCTTTGCGGCGCGGCGAGAGGCAAAAAAAAGGCACGTCGAAACGGTGACGCGCCTTCCAACAAAACTTATGGCAACTGCTTGTTGGGCTTCCATTGTAGCCAAAAGCCCCCCGCTGGAAACCGCGCCGAGGCTGCGTCAGCCGTCGTTGCAGCCCGCCAACATCAAAATTATCAACAACTTATCCACAGAATCGAAAGGACAAGCTGTGGATGATTTTTTGATGCTGGTTTGCCCTAGGCGGGGGCAAGTCGAATCGTCTGGATTTGGCGCAAATCGACGCTGGGAAGCCGTCATTCTATCCGCCCGAGCCTTCAATCCCGTTGGCGTGCTCGCAAGTTAGCGGGCGCACACCGACAAGAATCCACAAGCCTGCCAACGTCGCCTTCCACGATGCGGAAAGACCCGCCGGCCTAGTCCGCCATCCAGAGGAAGCAATCAGCGATTCGGGCGCAGCAGCACGAAGGTCACCACGTCCTCGCGCCGCACCATCAGGTTGATCACCTTGCCCTTCTCGAGCTTGGCCAGCAGGGCCTGGAACTGCTTGACGCCGGTCACCTCCGCGTTGTTCACCGCGAGGATCAGGTCGCCCTCGCGCAGGCCGGCTCGGGCAGCCGCATCGGTGGCGGCCTCGACCCGCACGCCACGCTGCAGCTTCAGCTCCTTCTTCAGCGCCGGGGTCAGTTCGCTGACGCTCAGGCCCAGCGCCGCCGCGGCGCCCTTTTCGGGCGGCTTCTCGGCGCTCTTGGGCTCCTCGCCGCCGGCCGCGGCCTGGCGCTCGTCGGGCAACTCGCCGATGGTGACGGTGATGTCCTTGTAGGCGCCGCGCCGCCAGACCTGCAGCACGACGCGACTGCCCGGCGCGATGGCGGCGATCATGCGGCGCAGGTCCAGCGCGCGCTCCACCGTCTTGCCGTCGATCTTGGTGATCACGTCGCCGCCTTCGATGCCCGCCTTGTCGGCCGGCCCGTCGGCGCTGATGCGGCGCACGAGCGCGCCGGTGGGCTTGCCCAGGCCGATCGCCTCGGCGATCTCCTTGCTGAGGTCATCCGGGAACAGGCCCAGCATGCCGCGCGTCACCCGGCCCGCATTGCGGAGCTGGTCGGCCACGCGCATCGCGCTGTCGATCGGGATCGCGAACGAGATGCCCATGAAGCCGCCGGACTGGCTGTAGATCTGCGAGTTGATGCCGACCACCTCGCCGCGCATGTTCAGCAGCGGCCCGCCGGAGTTGCCGGGGTTGATCGCCACGTCCGTCTGGATGAAGGACTGCAGGTCGCCGGTGTCGCGCTCCTTCGCGCTGACGATGCCGGCCGTGACCGTGTTGCTGAAGCCGAAGGGCGAGCCGATGGCCATCACCCACTCGCCGACCTTGAGCTTGCCAACATCGCCGATCTTGACTGCCGGCAGTCCGGTGGCTTCGATCTTCAGCACGGCCACGTCCGAGCGCTCGTCGGCCCCGACCACCTTGGCCTTGAACTCGCGCTTGTCGGTCAGCGTGACGAAGACCTCGTCGGCGCCCATCACCACATGGGCATTGGTCATCACGTAGCCGTCGACGCTGAGGATGAAGCCCGAGGCCACGCCGCGGCGCTGCGGGCCGTCGTCGTCATCGTCGCCGCCTCCACCGCCACCACCACCACCACCACCACCGCGCGGCACATTGCGCTTGGGCACCGGGATGCCGAAGCGGCGCAGGAACTCCTGCATCTGCTCGTCGAGCTCCGGGCCGCCCTGGGCCGCCTTCACATGCTCGGAGGTTCGGATGTTGACCACCGCAGGGCCGACCCGCTCGACCAGTTCGGTGAAATCGGGCAGGTCTCGCATCGCGTCGGCCGCCGCAGGCGCCGGCAAGCCACCGAGCGCAAGGCCCAGCGACAGGGCCGCGCAGAAGTGCTTGGGCAGCGAAGGGGTGAAGGCTTTCAGAGGCATGGCAGGCGGCGCTCGTAGGGGCGCCGCCATCATGCCATCAACGTGATGCGGCAGCCGGCGGAGGCGGCAGGCTCAGCTCGAAGGGTGCGACCGCCTCGGGGGCCTGAGCCGCATTGCGCAGGGCGGGCAAGCCCGGCTCGGCCATCGTCTGGGCAAAGCTGGGCTGGCCACCGGCGAGGGCGGAGCCGGTCAGCACCGGGCCGCCCGTGCTTGCCGACGGCATGGCCATCTGGCCGGCGCCGGGCTGCCTCAGCAGCATCGACTGCAGGCCCGGAACGGCCAGCGCCACGAGCACGAAGCTCGCCGCCACCGCCAGCGGCGCGAGCCAGGCCTGCCATCCGCGCGGCCGCAGCGGCACGGGCTCCTGCGCGATACGACGACGCAAGCCCGCCAGCAGGTCTTCCGCCGGCTGGGCCTGGCCGGCCAACTCGCCGGAGCGCAGGCTGTCGCCGATCAGATGCAGGGACTGCCAGTCGCGACGCAGCGCCGGGTTCGTCGCCCAGGCCGCGCTGAGCGCTTGCAGTTGCTCGGCGCTGGCGCGACCGTCGGCCAGGTCCGACAGGGCCTGCAGCAGTGCCGGATCGTGATCATGAGCGCCTTGATCGTCCTGGGTCGTCCTCATTGCCTTGGTCTCCATCTCACCAGCGCCGGCCTGCGGGCGTGTCCAGCAGCGGCCGCAAGCGCGCCGCCACCGCCTCGCGCGCCCGATAGATGCGCGAGCGCACGGTGCCCGGCGGGCACTGCAGCACTTCCGCAATCTCGTCGTAGCTCAGGCCGTCAACCTCGCGCAGCAGCAGCGCCTGGCGGAAATCCTCGGCCAGACCGTCCACCGCGTCGCTGACCGCCTGGGCCAGCTCCTTGCCGGCCAGCAGGCTTTCCGGGGTCACACCGTCGGTCAGACCCTCGTCGGCGTGAAAAGTTTCCGCCTCCGGATCCCCCGACTCGAGGGATGTCAGCGTCCGCGTCGGATCGCGCTGCTGGCGGGCCATGCTGCGCCGGGCGTTGTTGACGGCGATGCGGTAGAGCCAGGTGTAGAAGGCGCTCTCGCCGCGGAAGTTCGGCAGCGCCCGGTAGGCGCGCAGGAAGGTGTCCTGGGCCACGTCGGCCACCAGGTCCACGTCGCGCAGCATGCGGGCGATCAGGCGCTCGACACGGCGCTGGTACTTGATCACCAGCATCTCGAAGGCGGCCATGTCGCCCTGCTGGGCACGGGCGACCAGCCCGGCGTCGGGATCAGGGCGATCCATGGCATGGGTGCTCATGGCTTGGCCGGCCTCGCGGCATGGAGCGTGGCTCGCAGCGAACCCCATTCCGCGCCGACGAGACGCCGGGCCAGCGGCAGGTAGCAGGCACGGTAGCCCCGGCCGGCGCGCAGCAGCAGCATCGAGCCCATGTCGAACAGCAGCTGCAGTTCGACCACGACGCCCTCGTCGCGCCCAGCCGGGCCGAGCCGCCAAAGCTGGCCGTCCCATTGCAGGCGGCGCGGCTCGATGCGAGCCATGCGCCAGGCAAACAGGCCGGCGGCCGGCAACAGGGGAACCGCCGACCAGGCCATCAGGGGCAGCTGTTGCGAGAGGTCCGCCAGCAGCGCCGCGGCGGACAGCACCGCAATGCCCGCCACCACCGCCTGCAGTTGCGGCCACAGCGCGGTCTCGACCCGGAAGGCCGGCGAACGACGCGAGGCGGCCGTGCTCACGGCCCTGCTCCCTCGCTCAGGCGAAGCGCTTGAAGATCAGCGTGCCGTTGGTGCCGCCGAAACCGAAGTTGTTCTTGGCGGCGTATTCGATCTTCATCGGCCGCGCCTCGTTGGCGCAGTAGTCCAGGTCGCACTCGGGATCCTGGTTGAAGATGTTGATCGTCGGCGGGGCGACCTGGTCGCGCACGGCGAGCACGGTGAACACCGACTCGATGCCGCCGGCGCCACCCAGCAGGTGGCCGGTCATCGACTTGGTGGAACTCACGACCATCTTCTTGGCGTGGTCGCCAAAGGCCAGCTTGATCGCATTCGTCTCGTTGACGTCGCCCAGCGGCGTCGAGGTGCCGTGGGCGTTCATGTACTGGATCTGGTCCGGGTTCAGGCCGGAATTGCGCAGCGCGGCCTTCATCGAACGCTTGGGGCCGTCCACGTTCGGGGCGGTCATGTGGTACGCGTCCGCGCCCATGCCGAAGCCGGCGAGCTCGGCATAGATCTTGGCGCCGCGCGCCTTGGCGTGTTCGTACTCCTCGAGCACCAGCACGCCGCCGCCCTCGCCCAGCACGAAGCCGTCGCGGTCCTTGTCCCAGGGGCGGGACGCGGTGGCGGGGTCGTCGTTGCGGGTGGACAGCGCGCGCGCTGCCGCGAAGCCGCCGATGCCCAGCGGGGACACCGTCGACTCGGCGCCGCCGGCGATCATCACGTCGGCGTCTCCGTATTCGATCATGCGGCCGGCCTCGCCGATGCAATGC
>NZ_LYVQ01000039.1 GCF_001984095.1 Pelomonas sp. KK5 | reverse complement strand
GCCTTCTCCGTCGCCCACGCCGAGTCCTTCGCCTTCGCCTTCGCCTTCGCCTTCGCCTTCGCCGAGTCCGAGTCCGAGCCCGAGCCCGTCTCCGTCTCCATCACCCTCTCCTTCGCCGGCCCCTTCTCCCTCACCATCTCCGTCTCCCTCGCCATCGCCGAGCCCGTCTCCATCGCCGTCGCCTTCTCCCTCACCGTCACCATCCCCCTCTCCGTCGCCATCGCCGGCCCCGCCGCCCACGCCCGTCTCGGGCACGGTCTCGGCCGGCATCGCGATGAGCAATGTGACGCTGAGCATCCTCGACGCCACCGGCAAGAGCATGGCCAGCAATACCAGCGTGCCCGCCAGCGGCAGCTACGGCCCGATCGCGCTGGCCAGCGGCACCGGCCCGTTCCGGCTGGCCGCCTGCGGCTACGCGGTGGACCGTTACACCTGTCTCTACTCGGTCACGCAGAGCGGCGGCACGGCCCAGATCACGCCGCTGACCAGCGCCGTCGTGCTGCTGGCTTCGGGCGTCAACCCGAGCAGCCCGATGAGCGGGGCGGTGACCGGCCTGTCGGCCACCGCGGTGGCCGCGGCGCAGGGCCAGTTGCAGACGGCCCTGGCGCCGGCCCTGGCCGATGCCGGCCTGGCGTCCAACGCCGACCTGCTCACCACCGCGCTGACCGCCGGTTCGCGCAGCGGCTATGACCGGCTGCTGGACAGCGTGGCCGTCACCGTCGGCCAGGACGGCTCGCCCTATGTGCAGCTCGAATCGCGGATGGGCGGCGGCATCGTCACACTGACCGGCACCGGCGTGGGCGGCGAGCTCACCATCGACGCCGGCGCCGCCGGCGTGACGCTGGCCGGCATCAGCACCCTCTTCACCCAGATGACGGCCGCGATGGCCTCCGCCAGCGCCTGCAGCGCCAACATGCCGGGCCTGATGGCGCCCAACGCGCGCATGAACCTGGCCAACATCGCCTTCACCGGCGCCGACATCGGCGCCGGCCTGTGCAATGTGATCGGCACCGGCATCTTCAGCGACGGCACCTACAAGTACGGCACCAAGCTGCTGGCCCCGCAGCTGGGCCGCTGCGACTTCAGCGGCAGCACGCCCGTCTGCCGCGTCAGCATGGTGGCGCAGACGCCCGCCGGCGCGCTGCTGACCTTCGCTCAGAACCAGTCCGTGGCCTGGCAGGGCAACGGCACCTGGCTGTTCTATGGCGACGCGCAGCCCTTCCCCACCAGCGCCGAGGTGCGCGTGCAGCGCCTGCGCCGGGTCGACGGTGGCGCTCAGGTAGACAGTTACCTGCGCAGCATCGGCGTGGGCATCTCGACGCTGTCCGGCGCGCTGTGCGCCCGCGTCACGCAGGCCGATCCGAACGGCGGCGACGTGACGCTCGCCTATATGAAGCCCGGCACCGGATCGACGAACCTGTCGATCTGGACCGTGGACGCGGTGAACGGCCAGCTCAGCGGCGACCCGACGACCGGCGCCATCCGCGGCAACGACGACCGCTGGATCCCGCTGCCGGACGGCAGCGACGGCGACGCGCTCGTGCGCAACTTCGCCGTGGGCCACTCGCTGAAGGTGGCGCTGTACAGCGACGACAGCTGCAGCACGCCGGCCAGCACCTTCAGCCTGGACCTGGCGGCGGTGCCGCCGCTGTCCACCGCGCTGGCCAGCCAGCCCTGGCCTTCGCTGGCCACCGCCAGCGCCACCGCCCTGGCCGGCCTCAAGGGAGCGGCGGCGGCCAAGGTCAACCTCAGCGCCAGCTGGACGCTGCCGAGCCCACCGCCCGCGCTCTCCACCGCCCAGCTGTGCACCGACTCGCTGTGCAACACCGGCTCGATCCTGGCGACGCTGCCCGTGGCCCCGGGTGCGCTCACCGCCGCGCTGTCGGCCACCTTGGGCAGCACCGCCCTCGATGCCAGCAGCTTCAAGCAGCTGCGCCTGAACGCCCGCAACGGCGACGGGCTGCTGCTGCAGGCGGACTTCCAGAGCTGCACCACCGCCGCGCCGGGCTCGGCCTGCGCCGTCTCGCTGCCGCTGCGCCAGGGCATGCGGGTGCAGAACCGCCGGCGGGCCCGCTGACTGGCACGCGACTTGCCGTTCCGAGGCAACCGGATCGACGGCCGACAATCGCAGGCAAATCTTCGTAAGTTGGTAAACACTATCGCTGTATCTCGCTTGAAATCGTAGGCCTCGCCGGAAACCCCAGAGCCTTAGCACTCATCCTGACGGAGTGCTAATATCTGTGCCCATGGAACCCACAAGGTTCGGTTTGCCAAAGAAAGCGACGACCACGATGTCTCACCCAACTGCTGCACTGACGGTCCGGGACCCTTGGGCGCTGGTGCCCTCGCTCGGTAACCTCGATGCCTATATTTCCGCCGTCAACCGCCTGCCGCTGCTGACCGCCGAGGAAGAAGCCTCCTCCGCCCGCAAGCTGCGCGAGAGCGGCGACCTCGATGCCGCCGGCCGGCTGGTGATGTCCCACCTGCGTCTGGTGGTGTCCATCTCGCGCCAGTACCTCGGCTATGGCCTGCCCCAGGGCGACCTGATCCAGGAAGGCAACGTCGGCCTGATGAAGGCCGTCAAGCGCTTCGACCCGGACCAGGGCGTGCGCCTGGTCAGCTACGCGATGCACTGGATCAAGGCCGAGATCCACGAATACATCCTGAAGAACTGGCGCATGGTCAAGGTCGCCACGACCAAGGCCCAGCGCAAGCTGTTCTTCAACCTGCGCTCGATGAAGCACAGCATGAAGGAAGGCGTGGCCGACGACCAGACGCACCGCATGAGCCTCACCGAGGCGCAGCTGGAGCAGGTGGCGACGACGCTCAACGTGAAGCGCGAGGAAGTGCTCGAGATGGAGACGCGCCTGTCGGGCGGCGACGTGGCCCTGGAGCCGCAGACCGACGACGACGGCGAGAGCTACGCCCCGATCGCCTACCTGGCCGACGAGTCGCAGGAGCCGACCCGCGTGCTCGAATCGCAGGCCCGCGACGCGATGGCCGGCGACGGCATCGCCCGCGCGCTGGAGACGCTGGACCCGCGCAGCCGCCGCATCGTCGAGGAACGCTGGCTGAAGGTCAACGACGACTCCTCCGGCGGCATGACGCTGCATGAGCTGGCAGCCGAATACGGCGTGTCGGCCGAGCGCATCCGCCAGATCGAGGTGGCGGCGATGAAGAAGATGAAGAAGGCACTCGTCGAGGCCTGATCCATCGATCCGTCAAAGAGAAGAGGCCCCGTGGGGCCTCTTTTTCATTTCTCGGCCAGCAGCGCCTTGACGTCGTCCGCCAGCGCCTGCGCGCCGGAGCCGTAGCGGGTGAAGATCCGCACCCGCCCCTGCGGATCGAAGATGAAGCTCGCGGCCGTGTGGTCCATCGTGTAGGTGCCCTCGTCCTTGCCGGCCACCTTGGCGTAGTAGACCTTGAACTCCTTGGCCGCCGCCTTCGTCTGCTCGTCGCTGCCGCGCAGCGCGACAAAGCTCTTGTCGAAGCTGGAGACATAGGTCCTCAGCAGCTCCGGCGTGTCGCGCGCGGGGTCGATGGTGACGAAGACGCCCTGCAGCTTGTCGCCATCAGGGCCGAGCGAACGCTTGACCTCGGCCAGCTCGGCCAGCGTGGTCGGGCAGACGTCCGGGCACTGGGTGTAGCCGAAGAAGACCACGACCACCTTGCCCTTGAAGTCGGCCAGCGTGCGCATGTGGCCCTCGGCGTCGGGCAGGCTCAGCGTGCGCGCGTACTCGGCGCCGGTGAGGTCGATGCCCTTGAAGGCCGTGTTGCTGCCGCCGGGGCCGTTGAACTTGTCGCAGCCGGCCAGGGCAAGGGCGGACAGCGCGAGCAGGAAGGTGCGTTTCTTCATAGCAGGTAGTGGTCGACGAGCAGCGCGGCGAACAGCGCGGACAGGTACCAGATCGAGAACCAGAAGGTCTTGCGCGCCAGTTCATCCGAATAGTTGCGCCACAGCCGGATCGCGTAGGCGCAGAACATCAGCCCCAGCACGATGGCGCTGACCAGGTAGATCCAGCCGCTCATCTCGGTCAGGTAGGGCAGCAGCGTGGCGGCCAGCAGCACCCAGGTGTAGAGGACGATCTGCAGCTTGGTGTAGTCGGCGCCGTGGGTCACAGGCAGCATCGGCAGGCCGGACTTGCGGTAGTCCTCGGTGCGGTACAGGGCCAGGGCCCAGAAATGCGGCGGGGTCCACAGGAAGATGATCAGGCACAGCAGCATGGCCTCGTGGCCCACGTCCCCGCGCACCGCGGCCCAGCCCAGCACCGGCGGCATCGCGCCGGAGGCGCCGCCGATGACGATGTTCTGCGGCGTCATCGGCTTCAGGATCACGGTGTAGATCACCGCGTAGCCGATGAAGGTGGCGAAGGTCAGCCACATCGTCAGCGGGTTGACGAAGAACCAGAGGATGGCCGAGCCGACGGCGCACAGCAGCGCCGAGAAGCTCGCCGTCTGCGCATGGCTCAGCTCGCCGCGCGCGGTGGCGCGCCAGGCGGTGCGCTTCATCCGCGCATCGATCTTCTCCTCGACCAGGCAGTTGAAGGCGGCGGCAGCACCGGCCACCAGCCAGATGCCGACGGTGGCGGCGATGATCACGCCCCACTCGCGGCCCTGCGGCAGGCCGGGGATGGCCAGCGCCATGCCGATGACCGCGCAGAACACGATCAGCTGCACGACGCGCGGCTTGGTCAGTTGATAGAACTGCTGCCAGCGCGAGCTCAGGGGCGCATGGGTGGCGGAGGAAGTCGAGGACATAACGGGCAAGCGTAGCGGGATTCAGCGCGCCTGATGAAGGCGGGCGAGGAAAAAGCTCAGGAGGGTCAGCAGCATCGCGGCGCCGCCGGTGTGGGCCAGGGCGGCGACGATGGGCCAGTCGAGCACGACGTTGGAGATGCCGGTGGCGCCCTGCCAGGCGGCCACCAGCAGCAGGCGAACGGCCCAGGGGCGGGCCTGTTCACTCGACCACAGGCGCCAGGCGAAGGCCAGCAGCGCGATGAACACCACGGCGGCGCCGATGCGGTGAGACAGGTGGATGGCCGTCAGCGCCGCGAAGGGCAGATAGCCGCCATCGGCGCCCTGCCCCAGGTGCCGCCACAGCGTGAAGCCCTGGCCGAAATCGGTGGCCGGCCACCAGGCCCCCGCCTGGCACTGCGGGAACTCGCTGCAGGCCAGCACCGCATAGTTGGTGCTGACCCAGCCGCCCAGCGCCACCTGCAGCACGCACAGCGCGAACACCAGCCAGCCCGCGCGGCGCAAGCCAAGGGGCAGCTTCAGCGGCTTCGGCTCATAGGCCTGGGCCTGCCAGGCGAGCAGCACCAGGAGCCCCAGCGCCAGCAGCAGATGCAGCGTGACGATGGCCGGGAACAGTTTCATCGTCACCGTCCAGGCCCCGAAGGCGCCCTGCAGCATCACCCAGCCGGCCGTCAGCGTCGACCACCAGGGCGAGATCGCGCCGCGGTCCTTCAGGCGCCAGCTCATCACGCACAGCACCAGGCAGAGAAAACCCACGGCGCCGGCCAGGTAGCGGTGGATCATCTCGATCCAGGCCTTGTTGTGCGTCACCGGGCCGCTGGGCAGCGCCGTCTGCGCCGCATGGATCTCGGCATGCGCCGCCAGCGGGTTGGACTGGGCGTAGCAGCCGGGCCAGTCGGGGCAGCCGAGGCCGGAATCGGTCAGGCGCGTGAAGGCGCCGAACAGGACCAGGTCGAAGGTCAGGAACAGCGTCAGCACCGTCAGCGCACGCAGCCGGGCCGCCGGCGTGGCCGCGCGCGAGCGCTGGCGCCACCACAGCAGCGGGCCGGCGGCGATCAGCGCGCCGAAGGCCAGCAACTGGCCGGCCGGCGCAAGGTCATAGGGAGCAGTACTTACCATCGTCACGATTTCAAAGCGCCCCGTCGCGCGGCACCCGCGGAACTGGCTCCGCCAGGCCGCTGGGTGCGCCCCCTTGAGGGGGAGCGCCGCAGGCGCTTCGGGGGTGGGTCATCTTCCGGGCTGGTCCCAGCCGGCGTTGGCCTTGAGCAGCTTGTCCATGTCCTTCTTGATGTCCATCGGGTCGGGGTTGGGCTGCGAGCGCAGCATCCAGCGGCCCATCGGGTCGACGACGAAGAAATGTTCGTTCAGCTGATGCCCGGCGCCCGGCTTCAGCCAGGCCTGCAGCTCGGCGCGCGGCGCGTAGAGCACGGTCACCGGGACGCCTTCGGTGACGGCCTTGCGCAGCTCGGGGCGCAGCGCGGGAACGGCGCCGTCGTCGGTGGGGATCAGCCAGAGCTTATCCACCTTGTCGCGCTCCTTGCCGAACATCTCGCGCAGCTGGCGTTGGGCGAACAAGGCCTTCTCGCAGGCCGCGTCGCAGGCGGCCTCCTGCACCACGGTCAGCAGCCACTGGCCCTTCAGCGATTCGGCCTTGACGGGCTGGCCATCCAGGTCCGTCAGCTTCAGCGCGGGCGGCAGGTCGACCGTGGGCACGATCAGCTCGCCGATCGCGCGACCGCTGAGCTTGAGGCCGTAGAAGGCGAAGTAGGAGGCGATCACCGGCGCGGCGCAGACCAGCAGCACCATCGCCACGCCCAGCCGGCCGCGGCGGCGCTGCTGCTCGGCACTGGCGACCGGGTCGGGCAGGCTGTGCACCGTCAGCTCGAAGGGGTCAGGCCTTGTGGTGCCGGGGTTGGATGAGTTGGAACCAGACATAGAGACCCAGGAACAGTGCGCTCAGCGCAAACCATTGAAATGCGTAGCCGTAGTGCTTGGACAGGCCGAGGTCCGGCGCTGGCCAGTCGCGCGGCAGGTCGTCGCCCGCGCCTGCCGGCTGCGTCTGGAAGACGGTCAGCGGCAGGAGCTTCAACCGTGGCGCCTCCTGCGCGAAGGCGGCGGAGGCCAGATTCTGCCGGATCGGCCCGCTGGCCGCCTCGCCCAGCTCGAAGACCCGCGTCGGCGCGAGCTCGAGGCGCCCGGTCAGCTCGATCTCGCCGTTAGCGGCGGGCAGCTCGGGCAGCTTCGTGCGGTCCCGCGCGTCGCGCGGCGCCCAGCCCCGCTGCACGAGGATGGCTTCGGAGCGATCGGCCAGCTGCAGCGGCGTGACGACGTAGAAGCCGACGCGCTCGTGCATCGGGCGGTTCTCGAGGTAGACCGTGCGGTCCGCCAGCCAGTGGCCGCGCAGGCGGACGGCGCGGTGCAGCTGCGAATCGTCCGGCTGCAGGTCGGCATTGCCCAGCGGCGCGAGACGGCCACCGGCATCGATCGCCGCCTGCATCGCGCGCTTCTGCGCCGCGCGATCGAGCTGCCAGACGCCCAGCCGCGCGGTCAGCGCCACCGCCGCCAGCGCCGCCACGGTCACGATCAGGAAGCGCCGCCGTGCCTCACCCATAATGCCCGCCCATGAAACTGATCGTCGCCCTGGCCCTCGTCGGCATCCTGGCCGCCCTCGCGGCCGCCGGCTTCTTCATGCTGAAGAGCCGCCGCGGCACGCGCAACATGGCGCGTGCGCTGACGGTGCGCATCGGCGTGTCGGTGGCGCTGTTCCTGTTCATCCTGCTGAGCTGGAAGATGGGCTGGATCGAGCCGGGCGGGCTGCAACTGCAGCAGCGTTAGAAAAGACAAAGGCGCCGCGTCGCCGCGGCGCCCTCGCTGGTCAGGCGGGATGCCTTACATCCAGTAGACGACGATGTAGAGGCCCAGCCAGACGACGTCGACGAAGTGCCAGTACCAGGCCGCGCCTTCGAAGCCGAAGTGGCGCTCCGAGGTGAAGTGGCCCTTCATCAGGCGCAGCGTGATGAACAGCAGCATCATCATGCCGACGAACACGTGGAAGCCGTGGAAGCCGGTCAGCATGAAGAAGGTGGAGCCGAAGACGCCGGAGCTGAGCTTGAGATTCAGCTCGGTGTAGGCGTGGTGGTACTCGACGCCCTGGCAGATCAGGAAGGCGATGCCCAGCAGCACGGTGATCCACATGAAGGCGATCGTCTTGCCGCGCTGGTTGTCCAGCAGCGCATGGTGGGCGATCGTCAGCGTCACGCCGGAGGTCAGCAGCAGCGCCGTGTTGACGGTGGGCAGCGGCCAGGGGCCGACGGTGGTGAAGGGCTCGGTGGTGCCGGCCGGCGAAGCGGTCAGGCCTGCCGCGACGCTGGGCCACAGGCCCTTGAAGTCGGGCCACAGCAGCGAGTTCTCGAGGCTGCCGAGGTTGGGCACCGAGTGCACGCGGGCCCAGTACAGCGCACCGAAGAAGGCGCCGAAGAACATCACCTCCGAGAAGATGAACCAGCCCATGCTCCAGCGGTAGGAGAGGTCGATGCGGTCGCCGTACTGGCCGCCCTCGCTCTCGCGGATCGCGTCGCCGAACCACTGCTTGAGCACGAAGGCCCACCACAGCAGGCCGAACAGCACCGAGTAGGCGCCCCAGCCGGCTCCGTTGACCCACTGGCTGGCGCCCAGGATCACGAAGAACAGGCCGATGGCGGCCATCACCGGATGCCGCGACGGGCTCGGCACGAAGTAGTAAGGGGCGTGGCCCGGGGTGGTCGATGACGACATTTGTCTACTCCTCGATCGATCTCTAGTCTGTGATCTTGGTTAAGCGATTCTGTATTCGGATTCAGCCGCCGGCCGCGCCGCTGCCGACGACCCATTGCACCAGCAGCACCAGCACCAGCACGAACAGCGCCGCGCCGATGACGCCGGCGATGATGACGTGGACCGGGTTCAGGCCCGCCATGTCCTTCTCGTGATCCGCACCCCGGCGCACGCCGAAGAAGGACCAGGCCACCGCCCGCACCGTCTGCCAGAACGACACCGGCCGCGCCACGGCCTGCTTGAGGTCCTCGCCCGGCCTGTCGTCGCTGGCCGTCATAGCTTTTTCGGCGCCAGCACGACCGCCGCGGCCTGGCCGTTGCCGGCGCCGCCCTTGCCCGGCACCTCGAAGAAGGTGTAGGACAGCGTGATCGTCTTGACGTCCTTCGGCAGCTTCGGGTCCACGAAGAACACCACCGGCCACTGCTTGCTCTCGCCGGGCTTCAGCGTGTATTCGTTGAAGCAGAAGCACTCCACCTTGGTGAAGTGCGCCTGCGCCTGGGCCGGGGCGTAGCTCGGGATCGCCTGGGCGGACATCGTGCGCGGCTGCACGTTGCGGAACTCGTACATCACCGTGGTCAGCTCGCCCGGATGCACGCTCAGGTGGCGCACCGCCGGCTTGAACTCCCAGGGGCCGCGGGCATTGGCGTCGAACTCGACCTCGATGCTGCGGCTCTTGTCCACCTGCAGGTTCTTCGGCTCGGCGGCATTCGCGCCCTGCAGCTCGGACAGCGACAGCACGTTGATGCCCAGCGACTTGCACACCGCCTTGTACAGCGGCACCAGCGCATAGCCGAAGCCGCCCATCAGCGCGACGACGACCAGCAGCTTGCCGGTCATCACCAGGTTGTCGCGGCGCAGGGCGCGTGCCAGCTTCATGGTCTTCTTCAGAAGCCGTACAGGGCGATCTTGGCGATGAAGCCGACGAAGAAGACCACGGCGACGCTGGCCAGCGTCAGCGCCAGCGTCAGGTTCTTCTTGCGTTGCTCGGGCGTGGTGCTCATGGCGCGGTCGTCGTCAGGCTCAGCCGATGATCTTGGTCGCCGAGCGGTCCAGCTTCGGCGGGTTCTCGAAGGTGTGGAACGGGGCCGGCGACGGCACTTCCCACTCCAGGCCCTCGGCGGCTTCCCAGGGCTTCTGCGGCGCCTTCTCGCCCTGGCCGCGCATCATCGGGACGACGACGAACAGGAAGAAGTAGACCTGCATGAAGCCGAAGCCGAAGGCGCCGATCGAGGCGATCTCGTTGAAGTTGGCGAACTGCATCGGGTAGTCGGCATAGCGACGCGGCATGCCGGCCAGACCCAGGAAGTGCATCGGGAAGAAGGTGACGTTGAAGAAGATCAGCGAGCCCCAGAAGTGGATCTTGCCGCGGGTCTCCGAATACATCACGCCGGTCCACTTCGGGCCCCAGTAGTAGACGCCGGCGAACAGCGCGTACAGCGAGCCGGCCACCAGCACGTAGTGGAAGTGGGCGACGACGTAGTAGGTGTCCTGCAGCTGGATGTCCACCGGCGCCATCGCCAGGATCAGGCCGGTGAAGCCGCCCATCGTGAACACGAAGATGAAGCCGACGGCGAACAGCATCGGCGTCTCGAAGGTCATCGAGCCGCGCCACATCGTGGCCAGCCAGTTGAAGATCTTCACGCCGGTGGGCACGGCGATCAGCATCGTCGCGTACATGAAGAACAGTTGGCCCGTCACCGGCATGCCGGTGGCGAACATGTGGTGGGCCCAGACGATGAAGGACAGGATCGCGATGGACGCGGTGGCGTACACCATCGAGGCGTAGCCGAACAGGCGCTTGCGGGCGAAGGCCGGCACGATCTGGCTCACGATGCCGAAGGCCGGCAAGATCATGATGTAGACCTCGGGGTGGCCGAAGAACCAGAAGATGTGCTGGTACATCACCGGGTCGCCGCCACCGGCGGGGTTGAAGAAGCTGGTGCCGAAGTGGCGGTCGGTCAGCGTCATCGTGATCGCGCCAGCGAGCACCGGCATCACGGCGATCAGCAGGTAGGCGGTGATCAGCCAGGTCCAGGCGAACATCGGCATCTTCATCAGCGTCATGCCCGGAGCGCGCATGTTCAGGATGGTGACGATGATGTTGATCGAGCCCATGATCGACGAGGCGCCGAGGATGTGCATCGCGAAGATGCCGCCGTCCATCGACGGGCCCATCTGCAGCGTCAGCGGGGCGTAGAGCGTCCAGCCCGCGGCGGGCGCGCCGCCGGGCATGAAGAAGGACGCCACCAGCATGATGGCCGCGGGGATCATCAGCCAGAAGCTGAAGTTGTTCATCCGCGCGAAGGCCATGTCGCCGGCGCCGATCTGCAGCGGGATCATCCAGTTCGCGAAGCCGACGAAGGCCGGCATGATCGCGCCGAACACCATGATCAGCCCGTGCATCGTGGTGAACTGGTTGAACAGCTCGGGGTTGAAGAACTGCAGGCCCGGCTTGAACAGCTCGGCGCGGATGCACAGCGCCAGGATGCCGCCGATCATCAGCATCGTGAACGAGAACAGCAGGTACAGCGTCCCGATGTCCTTGTGGTTGGTGGCGAAGACCCAGCGGCGCCAGCCGGCCGGGGCATGGTGATGATCGTCGTGGTGGTCGTCGTGACCGTGGACGTCGTCGTGGCCAATCACTGCACTCATGTCGATTCCTTACTTGCTGCGATCGGCCAGCACTTCGGCGGGCTGGACGATCTGGCCCGTCTTGTTGGACCAGTTGTTCTTCGTGTAGGTGATCACCGCGGCGAGGTCGGTGTCGCTCAGCGCCTTCCACGAGGGCATCGCGCCGTTGCCGGCGCCGTGCAGCACGGTCAGGATCTGCTTGTTCTTGTCCTCGTCGTTGACGATGGGCGAGCCGTCCAGCGGCTTGATCGGGCCGGCGCCCTTGCCGTTGGGCTGGTGGCAGACGGCGCAGTTGGACGCGTAGACCTTCTCGCCGCGGGCCATCAGCGGAGCCATCTCCCAGACCTTGTTCGGATCGTCGGCCTTGGCGGCGGCTTCCTTGGCCTTGGCGGCCACCCAGGCGGTGTAGTCGGCGGCAGACAGCACCTTCACGTGGATGGGCATGTAGGCGTGCTCCTTGCCGCACAGCTCCACGCACTGGCCGTAGTAGTCACCGACCTTCTCGGCCTTGAACCAGGTGTCGCGCACGAAGCCGGGCACCGCATCCTGCTTGACGCCGAAGGCCGGCACACCCCAGGAGTGGATCACGTCGTTGGCGGTGGTGATGATGCGGATCTTCTTGTCGACCGGCACGACCAGCGGGTTGTCCACCTTCAGCAGGTAGTTGTCGACCACCTCGGGCTTGCCGGAGTCGGAGGACTCGCGCTGCGCCACGTCCAGCGTGGACAGGAAGCCGATGCCCTCGCCCTCGCCCTTGATGTAGTCGTAGCCCCACTTCCACTGGTAGCCGGTGGTCTTGATCGTGATGTCGGCGTTGGTGGTGTCCTTCATCGCGACGACCACCTTGGTGGCCGGCAGGGCCATCAGGATCACGATGATGAAGGGCACGATGGTCCAGGCGATCTCGACGGCCACGCTCTCGTGGAAGGTGGCCGAGACCGCGCCCTTGCTCTTGCGGTGCTTGAAGATGGAATAGAACATCACGCCGAACACGGCGATGAAGATCACCAGGCAGATGACGAGCATGAAGTTGTGCAGCCACATCTGGTCATGCGCGATCTGGGTGACCGGCGGCTGCAGATTGATCTGGTTGACCGCCGGGCCGCCGGGCAGGTCATTGACCGCCAGCGCCGACTGGGCGGCCAGCAGGGCAGCGGCGGCCAGGATCGCTTGTCCCCATTTGCGGCCGGCTCGATGCATGTTCGTCATCATCATGGTCGTCACTTCTGTTTCAAATTCAAGCCACGAACAATGCGGCAGGAACTGGGGTTCTCTGCCGCAACATTCTTCGAATTCCATCGACGGCGCCCGGCTCTCCGGCCTGGATCGCGACCCCTGAAGCTGACAGCTCTCCCAGGGAAACGAAAGGCCCGCGCGAGGCCATCGTCTTCAGTCGACCGCCGAGTTTAGCCCAGCACTTTGACGGTCCCGGTTCGGTGCACAGACTTTGACCCCCGGGTGTTCACTGACTTGATCGGCGGACCATTTCGCGCATCTGCTCCAGCGAGACCCGGGTCTCGGCGTCGACACGCAGTTTCGGCGCCGCCTTGAAGGCATGGCCGTAGACGATTTCCAGGGTCAGGCGCAGGCGGCCGTCGGGTCCGCGCAGCTCGCGGTCCAGCGCCTGCAGCAGGGCTTTCTTCCAGCGCGGCGTGCGCAGGCCGGTGAAGCGGTCGGGCGCCACGTTGCCGCCCAGTTCGCGCAGGTCGTCGAGCAGCTTCTGCGGCTCGGTCCAGGTCAGCTCGATGCGCTCCTGGTCCATCACCGGATCCGCAAAACCCGCCCCCACCACCAGGTCGCCGATGTCGTGCATATCCCACCACTCGGGCGCAGTGCGCCCCCAGCCGTGGCGTGCGAACAGCGGCCGCAGCTCGACGAAGCTGTCCGGGCCGAGGCAGGAGAACATCACGAAGCCGTCCACCGCCAACGCCTGCTGCCACTGCGCCAGCAGCGCCGGCAGGTCGACATGGGCATGCAGCGCCATATTGGCCCAGAGCAGCTCGAACTGGCCTGGCGCCACGTCGGCCGGTGCGGCGGCCGCGATCTTCGAGCCGCCGGTCAGCCGCTGCAGCCAGCCGCCGCGCGCCGCTGCGGCGCTGCGCGCCAGCAGTTCGGCCGTGGGCTCCACCCACAGCTGGCTTGAGCCTTTGTAGGCTTCGGCCAGCGCGGCCCCGCTGTTGCCGATGAAGGCCGACCACTGCAGCCAGCGCGCGGGCTGGCGCTTGACGATGGCCAGGCGCTCGGCCATGCGCTGCGCCACCTCGGCGTGCAGCCAGGGGCCCGAGGGCGCGGCTGCCAGCCGCCGCGCGTGGCGCAGGACCGCAGGGGTATCCAGGTGCTGCGGGCGGGATTCCTCCCGACCAATGATGCTTTCCGACATGGGGCGGCAGTATATTGACGCATGTCGGTAAGAACCCTGAGTTCCGCCAAACCCGGTCTCGTCGAACGGGTGTTGCTCCGCTGTCCGGGCCAGTGCTCGGTCTGCCGCAACTGGTCTGACCAGCGCGTCTGCACCGACTGCCTGATGCGCTATGCCCGCCCCGCCCCGCGCTGCTGGACCTGCGCCGCGCGGCTGCCGCTGGAGCGCATCGGCCACCGCGAGCCCAAGTGCGGCGCCTGCCTGCGCAACCCGCCGCCGCTGTCTCGCACGATCGCGGCGCTGGACTACGCCTTCCCCTGGGACGGCCTGCTGCAGCACTACAAGTTCCACCAGGCGATCGACCTGCGCGAGACGCTGCTGGAGCGGCTGAACCAGGCGCTGTCGATCGCCGAGGCCGAGGCGCCGGACTGGCTGCTGCCGGTGCCGCTGACCGTGCAGCGCCAGCGCGAGCGCGGCTACAACCAGAGCTGGGAACTGGCCCGCGCACTGGCCCGCCGGCGCAAGCTGCGCTGCGACGGCGAACTGCTGCTGCGCGTGCGCGATACTTCGCAGCAGGCCCAGCTGCCGCTGAAGGAGCGGGCCGCCAACGTCAAGGGCGCCTTCGCCATCGAGCCGCGCAAGCTGCGCGACCTGCGCGGCTGCCACGTCGCCCTGCTGGACGACGTGATGACCAGCGGCGCCACGCTGTTCGAATGCGCCCGCGTGCTGCGCCAGGCCGGCGCGGTGGACGTGCAGGCCTGGGTGGTCGCCCGAACGCCCGATTGAGCAGTCCGCTCGAATAACCCGCTATCTGCACTGACCGCTGCATGTTCCACATCGTCCTGGTCCAGCCGGAGATCCCGCCGAACACCGGCAACGTGATCCGCCTGGCCGCCAACACCGGCTGCACCCTGCACCTGATCGAACCGCTGGGCTTCTCGATGGAAGACAAGCTGCTGCAGCGCGCCGGGCTCGACTATCACGAGTACGCCGCCGTCAAGCGCCATGCCGACTGGGCCGCCTTCATGGCCGAGGCAAGGCCCGACCCCGCGCGCATGTTCGCCTTCACCACCAAGGGCAGCCAGCCCTTCGGCGCCACGCGCTACCAGGCCGGCGACTTCTTCGTCTTCGGCTCGGAGACCGCGGGCCTGCCGCCGGACCTGCGCGACGGCTTCTTCCCGCCGGCGCAGCGCGTGCGCCTGCCGATGCGGCCCGGGCAGCGCAGCCTCAACCTGAGCAACAGCGTGGCCGTCGCCGTCTTCGAGGCCTGGCGCCAGAACGATTACGCCGGCGGCAGCTGAGCTTCCGGCCTGGCCTGGCGACCCATCAGCAGGTCGACCGCGTCGGCCGCGCCAAGCCGGCCTTCCAGCACCGCCACCACGGCTTCAGTGATCGGCATCTCGACGCCGCGCTCCCGCGCCCGCGCCAGCACCGTCGGTGCGCTGTAGACGCCTTCCGCCACATGGCCGAGTTCCGCAAGGATCTGCGGCAGCGCCTTGCCGTCGGCCAGCAGCATGCCGACGCGTCGGTTGCGCGAGAGGTCGCCGGTGGCGGTCAGCACCAGGTCGCCCATGCCGGACAGGCCCATGAAGGTCTCCGCCCGCGCGCCCAGCGCCAGGCCCAGCCTCAGCATCTCGGCCAGGCCGCGGGTGATCAGCGCGGCGCGGGCGTTGAGGCCGGCCTTCAGGCCGTCCGACGCGCCGACGGCGATCGCCATCACGTTCTTCACCGCACCGCCCACCTCGACGCCGACCGGGTCGGCCGAGGTGTAGACGCGCAGCCTGTCGCCGTGGAAGGCCGCGACGGCCGCCTGCGTCAGCGCCTCGTCCTCGCTGGCCGCGACCAGCGCGGTCGGCAGGCCCGCGGCGACTTCCTGCGCGAAGCTCGGGCCGGACAGGATGCCCGCCCGCAGCCGCGGCTGCACCTCGCGGGCGATCTCGTGGCCCAGCAACCCTGTGCCGGCCTCGAAGCCCTTGCACAGCCACAGCACGGAGGCGCCGTCCGGCAGCAGCGCCAGCATCGAGCGCAGCGCCGCCATCGGCGTGGCGACGACGATCAGGCCCTCGCGCCCGTGTTCGATCGCCGCCTGGAGGTCGGCGCTGACGGCCAGGTTCGACGGCAGCTCCGCGTCAGGCAGATAGCGCGCATTGCGCCGCGTGGCGGCCATCTCCGCGACGGCCGCCGCATCGCGCGCCCACAGCAGCGCCTCGTGCCGCGCCGCGGCCTGCACCGCCAGCGCGGTTCCCCAGGCGCCGGCGCCCAATATGCTGATCTTCATGGCTCGAAAAGTGAAACGCCTCGCTGCATCATCGCAGCGAGGCGCGTTCAGAGGAAAGCAACGATCAGTTGACCGCGGCGCTGCCGCCCTGCTGCTCGATCTGCGCCTGGCGCGCCTCGAACATGGCCTGGAAGTTCACTTCGGTCAGGATCACCGGCGGGAAGCCGGCGCGGGTGCAGACGTCGGAGACGATGGCACGCAGGTAGGGGTAGATCATCTGCGGGCAGACGATGGACAGGATGCCCTCGGTCTGTTCCTGCGGCACGTTGCGGATCTCGAAGATGCCGGCCTGCTTGGCCTCGATCAGGAACAGCGTCTTGTCGCCGACCGTGGTGGCGACGGTGGCGGTGACGGTCACCTCGTACATGCCGTCTGCGATCGACTCGGCGCCCAGCGACAGGTTGATGTCCACCTTCGGCTGGGTCTGTTCCAGCAGGATGCCCGGGGCATTGGGCTGCTCCAGCGACAGGTCCTTCAGGTACATGCGCTGGATCTGGAACACGGGGGCGTTGGTTTCGTCGGCCATGGCAATGAGAAAAGCGGAATATTCGAAAGAAACGCCCGTCAGCGGTGCTCGCTGCGGGCGGCTTGGGGCGATTATGGCGCAGCGTCTGTGACGGCTGCGTGGGGACTTGCCCGGCCTTGTTTCAGGCGGAAGCGCCCTCAAGCAGGGGCTTCAGCCCGCCGCGCTGGTCCAGCGCGATCAGTTCGTCGCAGCCGCCCACGTGGGTCTCGCCGATGAAGATCTGCGGCACCGTGCGACGCCCCGTCTGCGCGATCATCGCGTCGCGCTCGGTCGGGTTCAGGTCCACGCGGACCTCGTCGATCGCCTGCACGCCACGCTGCTTCAGCAGGCTCTTGGCCCGGATGCAGTAGGGGCAGACCAGGGTGGTGTACATCTTCACGGCTTGCATAGATCAGGCTCAATCCATTCAGTTCTTCTGGACAGGCAAATTTGCCTCCCGCCAGGCATTGAACCCGCCGGCCAGGGACTGGACGCTCTCGTAGCCCAGCTTGCGCAGGATGCCAGCGGCGCGGCCGGCGCGTGCGCCGGTCTGGCACACCAGCACGATGGGCAGGGTCTTGTTGCTGGGCAGCGACTTCGAGCCTTCCAAAGCTGCTAAGGGAATGTTGCGCGAGCCGGCGACATGGCCGCCTGCGTATTCCTCGGCCTCGCGCACGTCGATCAGCACGGCCTTCTCGCGGTTCATCAGGCGCACGGCCTCGGCCGTGTCCACGCCCGGGCCGGCCGTACCGCGAGACACCACGGGCCACAGCAGCAAGCCACCGGAAACGAGGGCGGCGACCAGCGGAATCCAGTTTTCGATCAGGAAATTCAAGAGCTGCGTCCGATAGGTGAAAGGGGCGGATTATAGAAAGGGCGTCGATAGAATCGCCGCAACCCCATCCTGAGACCCGCCCTCCATGTACAAACTCGTGCTCATTCGCCATGGCGAATCGACCTGGAACCTCGAGAACCGCTTCACCGGCTGGACCGACGTCGAGCTCACGCCCACCGGCGTCGAGCAGGCGAAGCAGGCCGGCCGGCTGCTGAAGGAGAGCGGCCTGGACTTCGACCTGGCCTACACCTCGGTGCTCAAGCGCGCGGTCTGGACCCTGTGGCATGCGCTGGACCAGATGGACCGCACCTGGCTGCCGGTGATCCACAGCTGGCGCCTCAACGAGCGCCACTACGGCGCGCTGCAGGGCCTCAACAAGGCCGACATGGCCAAGCAGTACGGCGACGAGCAGGTGCTGGTCTGGCGCCGCAGCTACGACACGCCGCCGCCCTCGCTGGAAGCCAGCGATCCGCGCAGCGAGCGCGCCGACGTGCGCTACGCCAAGCTCAAGCCGGAAGACGTGCCGCTGACCGAATGCCTGAAGGACACGGTCGAACGCGTGCTGCCCTTCTGGAACGAGATCGTTGCCCCGGCGATCAAGCACGGCAAGCGCATCGTCATCGCCGCCCACGGCAACAGCATCCGCGCACTGGTCAAGTACCTGGACGACATCGCCGACGACGCGATCGTGGGCGTCAACATCCCGAACGGCATCCCGCTGGTCTACGAGCTGGACGCCAACCTGAAGCCGATCAAGAGCTACTACCTCGGCGACGCCGAGGCCGCTGCGAAGGCAGCCGCCGCGGTGGCCAACCAGGGCAAGGCCTGACCCTCCCATGCGGGCCGAGCGCCGGGCCGCTCCCAAGCAGGCCCGCATCCCCCCGGGGGATCGGGCAAGGTACTCCTTGACCGAGGGGCAGACATGATCCGCTTCGCCGCGAACCTGACTCTGCTCTACAACGAGCATGCCTTTCTGGACAGGTTTGCGGCAGCGGCGGCCGACGGTTTCACGGCCGTCGAGTTTCTCTTCCCCTACGAGCATCCGCCCGAGGCGATCGCAGCGAAGCTTCGCGAGCATGCGCTGCAGCTGGTACTGCTGAACGCGCCACCGGGCAACTGGGACGCCGCCGAACGCGGCCTGGCCTGCCTGCCCGGCCGCGAGGCCGAGTTCCGCGCCAGCGTGGATGAGGCGATCCGCTATGCGAGGGCGTTAGGCTCTCCGCGAATCCACGTGATGTCCGGCGTGCTGCCGCCCGGCACCGAGCGCGAGGACGTGACGCCGCTGTGGCTGGACAACCTGCGCTGGGCCTGCGAGCGAGCGGCTGATCTGCGCATCTGCATCGAACCGCTCAACGGCCGCGACATGCCCGGCTACTTCCTGCACCGCCACCAGCAGGCGCTGGCGTTGATTCATGCAGTCGGCGCTGCGAATCTCGGCCTGCAGATGGACTGGTACCACTACCAGATCAGCGAAGGCGACCTCAGCGCCAAGCTGCGCCGCGCTTTTGCCGACGGCGTGCTGGAGCACATCCAGCTCGCCGGCGTGCCGGACCGGCACGAGCCCGACGAGGGTGAACTGCGGGTGGAGCACCTGCTCGCCCTGCTCGACGAGCTGGGCTACGCGGGCCACGTCGGCTGCGAGTACCGGCCGCGGGCCGGCACGTCCGAGGGCCTGAGCTGGCTAAGCCGCTGGCGCTGAACGTCCGTCCGGCACTGGCTCGCGCCATGAGCCATCCGACACATAACGTCGAAGTTCATCGCCAACAAGGAGATGCGGATGATCGGAGCAGACACGATCTCATGGACCCTGGAGCTGGACCTCGGTCGGCTCCGCCCAGGCCGGATCGGGCAGACTTTTGCCGTGCTGCTGGATGGCGAACCGGTGCGCGCGCTGGTCGATGCAGCGCGGCGGGGCAGCCGTGTGTTCGAGCTGATGAGCCTCCAGCGCCCCGGCGATCTGCTGGAGCACATCGACGTGCGGATGACCGCCCTGCCGATCCGCCTCGCCCCGTGGTGGCACGAAGCCTCCCGGCCAAGGGCCGGCGAGGAAGCTCACCTGTCTTTCGATGAGTTCGATCGCCACTTCCAATGGCTCGGCGACGACACGCCGGCCGAGCATGAGGCCTGGCGCGACCGCTGGGAGGGCCCCGACACACGAGCCTTCCTCGCCCGACTGATGCAGGCTGTGGATGAGGCCAAGGCCGGCCTGCCGGGATCGGACGAACTGATGGATCATGAACTGCGCCGTATCCAGGCCGGGCAACACGCCCATCAGTACCGGCCGCTCGCGACGATCCGCCGGCAAACGGACTTCCTGCGCGCCGGCCCGGGTCCCGAACTGCACGCCGCCGGCTTCTACGGCGTACTCGCATCGCTGCTCCTCCAACCCGCGGTCGAGTCGGTCAGCTACCGCCCCGGCGACGACTACCGCGTGCTGCGAATGATGTGCAACGAACAGCGGCGGCGTGCTGACGAACAGGGCTGCTCGCCGGGCGCGGCGCTGGCCCTGTGCAACTTGGCCAACCGGCGTGTCGACAATGACGCCTGGGGCAGCGAACTGCTCATGTACGAAGAAGGCATGGGCTGGGGCGACCTCTGGATCGAAGGGCACGGCGATCCGTGCGGGGCACCCCTGCGGGAATTGTTGGGCAACCCGTGGCAGAAGTTCGGGCGCTGGGTGCTCGCCGCCTCAGATCTCGGCGAACTGCCGGGCTACGCCCAGGAGTCCGGCCCAGGCTGGAACTTGTACGAAGCACTGTCCGGCACGGCCCTGCCGCGCCCACCGAAAGAACAGGAGAAGCAGGAGAAGCGCGCATGACGCCAGCCATCCGCAACTGCCGGTTCGCCTTCCGCTGCAAGCTCAACTGGCAGCATCTGACGAGCACGACCGACAGGAACATCCGCTTCTGCGCCGACTGCCAGCAGGAGGTGCACTTCTGCGCGACGAACGAGGAACTGGCCGAGGCCGTGGCCCTGAACCGTTGCGTGGCGATCGAGCTGGAGAACCATCTGGTGCCGATCACCGTCGTGATGGGCCTGCCTGCGCCGCCCAGCGAGGCCGATCAGGACTGCGGCTGAAGGACCGCACCGATCTGCTCGCGCAGCGCCTCGGCCATCGCACGACGATCGGCCTCGGCGGCCTGCATCACCGGCAGCACGGTCAGCTCGATCGCCAGCCCGCGCGCACAGAGGATGCGCCCGAGGCTCTGCAGCAGCGTCGTCTCGCCGACGAACTCGGTCGAGGCGCTGAACCACTGCCCCGGCTCATGCCAGCGCAGCACCAGCGGCTGCACCGGTGCCGCGGCACTGATTGCCGCCTGCAGCAGATTGCCGTGGAAGGGCAGCAGTTCCTGTCCCGGCCCCACCGTGCCCTCCGGGAAGAAGGCTACCGTATCGCCGGCCTTCAGCGCATCGGCCGCCTGGTGGACGACGCGCAGCGCATCGCGCTTGCTGCTGCGTTCCAGGTAGATGGTGCCGGCGCCGTCCACCAGCTTGCCCAGCACCGGCCAGTCGCGGATCGCGGCCTTGGAGACGAAGCGAGCCTCGGGCAGCAGCGCATGGACGGCCGGGATGTCCAGCCAGGACGCGTGGTTGGCCACCAGTAGCCGCGGCCCGGGCTGGGGCGCGTCGCCTCGCACGCTGAAGCCGATGCCCAGCACGCGCAGCAGCCCTTGCGACCAGGCCTGGATGTGCCGCTGCCGACCGGCCGCATCGAGCCCGCCGAAGCGCAGGTGCACGATGGCCAGGCCGCGCAGCACATGCAGCAGCAGGCGGCACAGCCGCCAGATCGCGATGGGCAGGCGCATCAGGCCTCGGCGCGCGTGTAGGCCAGCGTGCCCGCCACCAGCGTGTAGCGCACGCGAGCGGGCAGCTCGAAGCCGGTGATGTCGAAGGCAAAGGGCGTGTGCTTGCCCTGGCTCTTCAGCTGGTCCGGCGTGACGGCCCAGCCGGCCTCCGCGTCGAACACGCAGATGTCGGCCACACCGCCGGCCACCAGCCGGCCCGCGCTGTTGCCCAGCGATCCCAGCGCCGCGCCCAGCACGCGCACCGGCTCGGCAGTGATCACCGCCAGCGCGCGAGCCAGCGGCAGTTGCTCGTCGCGCGCCCAGCGCAGCGCCAGCGAGAGCAGCAGCTCCAGCCCCGTCGCACCCGGCGTGGCCTCGGCGAAGGGCACGTTCTTCTCGTCGGCACCGACCGGCATGTGGTCGCTGACCAGCGCGTCGATCGTGCCGTCGGCCAGGCCGGCGCGCAGCGCGTCGCGGTCACGGCCCTGGCGCAGCGGCGGGGTCACGCGCATGGCCGGGTTGAAGTAGCCGATGTCCACGTCGGTCAGGTGCAAGGAGTTGATGGACACGTCGGCCGTGACCTTCAGCCCTTCCTTCTTGGCCGCACGGATCAGCTCGACACCGGCGGCGCTGCTGATGCGGCACAGGTGGGCGCGGGCGCCGGTGGCGCGCAGCAGCTCGAAGATCGTGTGCAGGGCCACCGTCTCGGCCATCACCGGCACGCCGCCGAGGCCCAGGCGGGTCGCGACGGCCCCACTGGCCGCCACGCCCTTGCCCAGCCAGGCGTCCTGCGGGCGCAGCCAGACGGTGTAGTCGTAGGTGGCGGCGTACTGCAGCGCGCGCATCAGCACCAGCGTGTCCTTCACCGGCGCCTCGGCCTGCGAGAAGCCGACGCAGCCGGACTCGGTCAGCTCGGCCATCTCGGTCAGCGCTTCGCCGTCGAGGTTCTTGGTCAGCGCGCCGAGCGGGAACAGCCGGCACAGGCTCAGCTTGCGGGCGCGGAACTTCAGCATCTCGACCAGGCCGGGCTCGTCCAGCGCGGGGTCGGTGTCAGGCGGGCAGACCAGGCTGGTAATGCCACCGGCCGCCGCGGCCTCCAGTTCGCTCTCCAGCATGCCCTCGTGCTCGTGGCCGGGCTCGCGCAGCCGCGCGGCCAGGTCGACCAGGCCGGGGGCGACGATCAGGCCGGTCGCATCGATGGTGCGCTCGGGCTCGAAGTTAGGTACGGCTTCGCCCAGCGCGACGATGCGGCCGCCGGCGATGGCGAGGTCGCCGAGCTGGTCCAGGCCGGATGCCGGGTCGATCAGCCGGCCGTTCTTGATCAGGATTTTCATGACGCTTCGTTGCCTGCGAGGATGCTCATGACGGCCATGCGGACCGCGATGCCGAAGGTGACCTGCGGCAGGATCACGCTCTGCTTGCCGTCGGCCACGTCGGAGGCGATCTCCACGCCGCGGTTGATCGGGCCCGGGTGCATCACGATCGCATCGGGCTTGGCCAGCGCCAGCTTCTCCGGCGTCAGGCCGAAGTGCTTGAAGAACTCGCCGGCGCTGGGCAGCATCGCGCCGCTCATGCGCTCGTTCTGCAGGCGCAGCATGATGATCACGTCGGCGTCGCGGATGCCCTCGGCCATGTCGTGGCAGACCTTGACGCCCATCTCGCGCAGGTCGCCCGGCACCAGCGTCTTGGGGCCGACGGCGCGGATCTCGGGCACGCCGAGGATGCTCAGCGCGTGGATGTCCGAGCGGGCGACACGGCTGTGCACGATGTCGCCGACGATGGCCACCGTCAGCTGGGTGAAGTCCTTCTTGAAGTGCCGGATCGTGTACATGTCCAGCAGCCCCTGGGTCGGGTGCGCGTGGCGGCCGTCACCGGCGTTGACCACGTGCACATGCGGCGCGCAGTGCTGGGCGATCAGGTGCGGGGCGCCACTCTCGCTGTGGCGCACGACGAACATGTCGGCATGCATCGCGCTGAGGTTGGCCACCGTGTCCAGCAGGGTCTCGCCCTTGGCGGTGGAACTGCGCGCGATGTCCAGGTTGATCACGTCGGCCGACAGGCGCTTGGCGGCGATCTCGAAGGTGGTGCGGGTGCGCGTGCTGTTCTCGAAGAACAGGTTGAACACCGACTTGCCGCGCAGCAGCGGCACCTTCTTGACCTCGCGGTCGTTGACGGAGAGGAAGGTGCCCGCGGTGTCCAGGATCTGGTGGATCACGGGCCGCGGCAGGCCTTCGATGGAGAGCAGGTGGACCAGCTCGCCATGCTTGTTCAGTTGGGGGTTTCGTTTGCTGAGCATGTCTTTGTTCAATCAGCCTTCTTGAGGTCGAAGCTGAAGCGGCCAGCCTCGTCCTTGGCGAGCTGCAGGTTCTGCTCCCGGGCCAGGCTCACGCGCGCAGCCGAGAAGGCGGGTTCGATCGGCAGCTGGCGTCCGCCGCGGTCCACCAGCACGGCCAGCGTGACGCTGGCGGGGCGTCCGAAGTCGAACAGTTCGTTGATGACCGCGCGGGTCGTGCGGCCGGTGTAGAGCACGTCGTCGATCAACAGGATCGGCCGGCCTTCGACCTCGAAGGGCAGCTTCGTATGGTCGGCGCTGGCGCTCATGCCGCGCGAGCCGAAGTCGTCGCGGTGCAGGGAGCTGGAGATCACGCCGTGACCCTCGCTGAGGCCCAGGTCCTTGTGCAGGCGCTCGGCCAGCCAGGCGCCGCCGGACCAGATGCCGACCAGGGCCGTGTTCGGCTCCATCAAGCGACGCACGCCGGCGAGCAGGTCGGCGTAGAGCGCTTCGGCGTCGAGATGCAATGTACTCATGGGTTCTCGCGGAAGAATTGTTCGAGGATCAGGGCGGCGGCGGCGGCGTCGACATCCTTGGCGCCATGACTCTCGGCCTCGACGGAGGTGTAGCGCTCGTCCACCTCGTAGACCGGCAGGTGGAAGCGGCCCGAGAGCTGGCGGCCGAACTTGCGGGCGCGTTCGGTCATCTCGTGCTCGTTGCCGTCCGGATGGCGCGGCACGCCGATCACCAGCGCGTCGGGCTGCCATTCGCGGATCAGCTTTTCGACGGCGGCGAAATCGGGGGCGATGGAGGTAAGCGGCCGGGCGGTGCCGGTGAAGCGGTTGCCGCTGGCGACGCCGACGCGGCGGGTGCCGAAATCAAAGGCCAGCGGGGTCTGAGCGGAGGCTGGCGTATTCGTTGGCATGGCGCGGCATTTTAAGCGTGCCGCAATCCCTGCTCAGGCGTGACCCGCCTCGGCGCTCAACATGCGCGGGTCCACACCCAGCAGCGCCAGCGCACGGTCGTAGCGCTCCTCGATCGGCGTGTCGAAGATGATCTCCGGCGCGGCGTCGACGGTGAGCCAGCCGTTGCGGCCGATCTCTTCCTCGAGCTGGCCGGCGGCCCAGCCGCTGTAGCCCAGCGTGACGATCACGCGCTTGGGGCCGGCGCCATTGGACAGCGCCTCCAGCACGTCGCGGCTGGTGGTCATCTCCAGGCCGCCGGGCACGCTCAACGTGGCGTTGTAGTGGCCGCCCTCCTCGTCCAGGCGCTCGTGCAGCACGAAGCCGCGCTCGGTCTGCACCGGGCCGCCGTAGTAGACCGGGCGGGCGGCGAGTTCGTCGTAGGGAAGGCTGAGGTCGACCTTCTCGAACAGGTTGCCCAGCGTCAGCGAGATCGGCTTGTTGATGACCAGGCCCAGGGCGCCCTTGTCGTTGTGCTCGCACATGTAGACGACGCTGCCGGCAAAGGCCTCGTCGACCATGCCCGGCATGGCGATCAGAAACTGGTTGGTCAGGTCGATCCGGTCCGTGGGCATGGAGCGGATTCTAGGGCACGGCGCCTGGGGCGGCGGCGTGCCGGAGCGTGGTTTCGGCGTGGTTTCGACGCCGCTTCAGCGCCGGTTAAGGTCCACCAGCAGGCCGGGAAATCGCTGCGCCAGGCCGGCGGTGACGAAGCGCCCGCCGGCCATCATCCGCCGCAGCGCCGGCAGCAGTTCGAGCGCTCGCTGCGCACGCGGCAGGTAGCCGGCCACGCCCATGGCCAGCAGGCGCGCGGCCTCGATGCGCTCGGCCTCGCCGGTGATCACCAGGATGGGCACGCCGGCCAGCTGGCAGCGCACGCGCGTCACGCCCTCGGTGCCGCTGGCCACGCCGGCGGCGTCGGGCAGCGCGAGGTCCAGCACCAGCAGGTCGGGGCGGCGGCTTCGCCCCAGCGCCAGGCCCCGGCCCAGCGTCGGCGCCTCCAGCACCTCGGCCAGCGGCCATTCGCTCAGGATCAGCTCGCGCATGCCGGCACGGACGGCCGGGTGGTCATCGACGATCAGCACTCTTCTCACAACGGCAACCCTCTACAACGAAGGCTGCACGGTAGGTGTCGACCTGACCCTTGGCAATTTGCGGACGTGGGGGGTGCCCCGCGGGGCACCCTGCACTCACATCACGGACAGGTGCTCGGGGCTGGTGTAGCGCTGGATCAGGCCGAGCAGGTGCTCCTCGTCATACGGCTTGCCGAGGTAGTGGTCGACGCCCAGCTGCCCCGCATAGTCGCGGTGCTTCTGCGCGATGCGCGAGGTGATCATGATGACCGGCAGGCGGTTCAGGCGCGGATCCGAGCGCATGTTGCGGACCAGGTCGAAGCCGTCCATGCGGGGCATCTCGATGTCCGACAGCACCAGCGCCGGCAGTTCCTCGCCGGCGAGCTTTTCCATCGCGTCCATGCCGTCCTTGGCCAGCTGCACGCGATAGCCCTCGCGCTCCAGCAGGCGCTGGGTGACGCGGCGCACGGTCAGCGAGTCGTCGACGACGAAGATCAGCGGGGCCAGCTTCGGCGGGGCGATCGCCGCATGCACGGCCTCGCCGTCCTCGGCACCGCCCGGTTGCTGGATCTGCCGCACCCGTTCCAGCGCCGCGGCGCCGTACCAGCTGGCCAGTGCCACCGGGTTGTAGATCAGCGCCACGTCGCCCGAGGCCAGCAGGCTGATGCCGGCCAGGCCAGGCACGCGGTGCAGCTGCGGGCCGAGGTTCTTGACCACCACTTCCTGGTTGCCCATCACCTCGTCCACATGCAGGGCCAGCCGCTGCTGGGCACTGCGCACCAGCACCACCGGCAGGGTCTTGCCATGCGGCACGCCGCGGTCGCTCTGCCCCATCAGCCCGCCGAGCCAGTAGAAGGGCTGGGTCTGGCCGCCGAGCTCCATCTGCCCGGACGCATAGGCCGCCTCGACCTGCTCGGCCGGCAGGCGCTGCACGGATTCCATCAGGCTGGCCGGCACGGCCACCGTCTGCTCGCCACAGCGCAGCACGACGATCTGGGTCAGCGCGGTCGTCAGCGGCAGGCGCAGCAGGAAGCGCGTGCCCTGGCCCGGCGTGGACGCGGTCTCGATCGAGCCGCCCAGCGTGCTGACCTCAGCCCGCACCACGTCCATGCCGACGCCGCGGCCGGACAGCTCGGTCACCTTGCCGGCGGTGGAGAAGCCCGGCGCGAAGATCAGTTGCTGCAGTGCCTTCTCGTCGGGCGTCTCGTCCGGCTTGATCAGGCCCTGGGCCAGGCCGCGTTCGCGGATGCGGTCCAGGTCCAGGCCCTGGCCGTCGTCGCCGAACTCCAGCAGCACCTCGTTGCCTTCCTGGCGCACCTGCACGCGGATCGTGCCGGTGGCCTCCTTGCCGATGGCGGCGCGCAGCTCGGGCAGCTCGATGCCATGGCTGACGCTGTTGCGCAGCAGATGCTCGAAGGCGCCGGCCATGCGCTCCAGCACCGAGCGGTCCAGCTCGGTCTGGCCGCCGACGATCTCCAGCTTCACCTGGCGCGCCGCATCGCGGGCCGCCTGGCGCACCACGCGGTGCATGCGCTCGCCCATCGCGGTGTCGAACTCGACCATGCGGGTACGCAGCAGGTCGTCCTGCAGCTCGCGGGTCAGGCGCGACTGCGCGGCCAGCTCGTCTTCGCCCAGCTGCACATTGCGCTGCAGGCTGCGCTGCACGGTGGCCACGTCGTTGACCGACTCGGCCAGCATCCGGGTCAGTTCCTGGAAGCGGGTGTAGCGGTCGAACTCCAGCGGGTCGAAGTCCTTGGATTCAGCGGCGGCAGCTTCCTGCTGGCGGCCCATCTGCGCCTCGGCCTGCACTTCCAGCTCGCGCAGCTGGCCGCGCAGGCGGTCGAGGTTGTCGTCCAGGTCGAGCAGCGCGCTCTTCATCTGGGCCAGCTCGGACTCCAGCCGCGAGCGGCGGATGCTCACCTCACCGGCCTGGGCGGCCATGCGCTCCAGCAGGCTGCCGCGCACGCGCACCAGCGCCTGCAGGCCGGCGGCCGCCACCTCGGGCGCATGCTCCTCGCCCTGCGTCTCGGCCAGCGCTGCCCAGTCGACCTGCGGGCCGGCCGCGTCTTCCGGGGAAATCTCCAGCTCGATGTCGAGGTGTCCGTCTTCCAGCGGCTCGGGCTCGGCCAATTCGATGGCGACGGCTGCCGCCGATGGAGCCGCGTGCCAGGTCTGGCTCAGGTGCTCGTAGCCGGTCTCCAGGGCATCGCCGGCATCCTGGAGCGCATGCAGGTCGCTGGCCTGGGCGTCGCCCTTGCCCAGCACCCGCTCGATCGCCGATTCCAGCTCGTGGGCCTGTTCGCCCAGGCGCATGGCGCCGCACAGGCGCGCACCGCCCTTGAAGGTGTGCAGCGCGCGCATGCAGGCCGCCGCGCGGCCCTGGTCGCCCGGGCGCGCCGCCCATTCGCGCAGCGCCCCGTGCAGGTCGCGCAACAGGTCGCGGGCCTCTTCCTCGAAGATCGGGAACAGCTCGGGATCGATCTGGTCGGGCAGGCCGGGCTCGACTTCGTCCGCATCGGCGGAGGGCATGTCGAGCAAGGGCGCCTGCATGGCAACCGGTTCGGGTTCCGCTTCCGCTTCCGGCGGCAGGTCCACCGGCGCGGGGGACAGGGTCTGCGGCTCCGGCGCCGGCACGTAGTCGTTCAGCTGCGCCACGAGGGCTGCATCGTGCGGCTTCAGGAAGCCCGCGGCGAACTGGTGCAACAGGTGACGGATGTCCTCGGCGGCGCGCACGAACATCTGCGCCTCGGCCTCGCTGTAGCGGCTGGTGTGCTGGGCGCGGCCCAGCGCATGCTCCAGCGCGCGGGCCAGTGCGGAGAGGTCGTCGTAACCGACCGTGCCGGCATTGCCGGCCAGCGCATGGGCCAGGGATTCGCTCGCCGGCGGCACCGGCCGCGACAGCTCCAGCGCCCATTCGGCCAGCGTCGTCCCCAGGCGGCGCGACAGCTCGTCGGCCTCGTTGAGGAAGATGTTGAACAGCGTGATGCTGATACGCAGCGGGCCGATGACCTTGATGCCATCCTCGCTGGAGGCATCGGCGTCTTCTTCCGCCGCTTCGGCATCGGCTTCGGCGGCCACGGGCTCGGGCTGCGGCTCGGGCGGCGGGACCAGCGCCAGATGAGGCGCAGGCGCCGGCGCCGGCGGGGCCGGCTCCAGCTCGCCGATGTCCAGGTCCAGCGTGAAGTCCGGCAGGTCCACCGTCTCGTGCATGGCCACCGTCGTCTGAAGCTCGGGCGGCGTCAGGTCCAGCACGAAGGGCTCGTCCTCGGCGGGCAGCGGCGCGGCTTCGACGACGGGCGCAGGCGCCGGCGCGGCATCGGACAGCGGCGGCAGGTCCAGCGTCAGCGCGGGTTCGGGCAGGAATTCGTCGAGTGCGGCGGGCTCGATGATCTCGGCCACCTCGGGCACTTCGATCACGGCTTCGGCCGGCGCGGGCTCTTCCTGGGGCTCGGGCGGCAGGCGCAATGCGTCGGCGCCACGGCGCAGCGGGTCGGGCAGGAAGTGCCCGCCCTGGCGGCCGGCGATCTGCTCGACCCAGTTGCCCAGGTAGTCCAGCGCGCTGCCGGTGAAGTCGAGCAGCGCGGCGTCGGCCTGCGGCGCCGGCTCAGCCAGGCGGGCGTTGAACAGCTGCTCGCAGGCCCAGGCGCCCTCGCCGAACTCGGTGAGGCCGACCATCCGGCCGCTGCCCTTCAGCGTGTGGAAGGCACGGCGCAGGTCGGTCAGGCGGGAACGGTCGCTGCCATCCTGCCGCAGCACGGCCATGGCCTCGCGGGCGTTGCCCAGCACCTCGGCAGCTTCCTCGAGGAAGATCTCGAGCATCTCGGGGTCGGCGGCCACGGACGGGGCCGGGGCCGGTTGCGGCGCAGGCTCGGGCGCCGGCGGCGGGAGATCCAGTTCGAGCGAAGGCAGCTCGATCGGCAGCGGCGGCAGCTCGAGCGCGGCGGGCGCCGGTGCATACACCTCTTCCAGCAATTCAGGTTCGGCCAGCACCTCGACCTGGGCCTCGACCGGTTCCTCCACGGCCGGCACCCGGCGCGCACCGCTGCGCCGGCCCATCAGCGGATCGAGCCGGCCGCTGGCCTCGTCGAAGCGGAACATGCGCTTGGCCAGCGCCGGCTGGACGCTGAGCATGTCGATCATGAAACCCAGGGCGCCCAGGTTGTTGGCCAGGCGCTCGAACAGCTCGCGCGGGCCGGGCAGCTGCGGGTCGACCTCGGTGTTGGCCAGCTCGTCGATCTCGTCGCGCATGCGCAGGCAGGCCTGCGCGGCCTGCGAGAGGCCCAGCACGGTCAGCACGCCGCGCATCGCCTGCAGCTGGCCCGGCACCGGGATCAGCAGCTCGCGGCGCGCGGGGGTGCGGAAGTATTCGTCGGCCTCGCGCTCGATCTCGGACAGGCTGGCACGCAGCTCGTGCACCACGCTGCCCAGGGTCTGGCGATCGGACACGCGGCGGTACAGGTCCTCCATCCAGGCTTCGAGCGCCTCGGGCGGCTCGCCATGGGCGACGTTCTCGACCCGGCGCGCCAGGCGGTCCACCCGCTGGGCCTGCTCGGGCTGGTCGAAGGCGGCATCGTCCAGTGCGGCGTCGATGTAGAGCAGGCTGGTCGCCACCTCCATCGCCAGCGCCGGATGCGGCGGCTTGCCGGAGCGCAGCGTGCCGACGACGGCGCGCTGCAGCGTCTCGCCCAGCACCTCGCCGCGCGGGAACAGGCGCGCCAGCGATTCGCTCAGCTGCGCGAACTGCTCGTCCAGGCCGGCGAGGCGATGGGTATCGCCCTCGGCCGCGCTGGACCAGGATTCCTTGGCCGAGGCGACACGGCGGCGCGCCTGCAGTACCCAGTTCGGGTCGATGCGGCCCAGCGAGTCGTCCTCGTAGTTGCCGCGGTCGTCCTCGCCCAGCTCGTAGGTGAACTGCACGGCCGCCAGCCGCGGCGCCACCTGCGGCGAGGCCTGCACCTGGGCGCAGAAGAACAGCAGGTCGCCGGCCAGTTGCTCGGAGATGCCGCCATCGCCCTGGGCGATCAGGCGCAGCTGGGCCAGCAGGCGCGAGCCGAGGCGCTTGACGAAGGCATCCACCGGCAGCAGCGCCAGCGACTGGGCCTCGTAGACGGCGGCAGCCAATTGCCACAGCGTGCGCGAACGGGGCTGCTCCGGCGGCAGGCCCGCGGCCAGCGCAGCGCACAGCTCGCTCAGCGTGCGGGCATGCACGGCCTGGCCGGTCGGGCTCTGCTCGCGCATCGCCTTCAGCAGCACCGCCTCGAAGGCGGCACGGGCCGCGGAGGCCGGCAGGGGCCGGGCGGTCGAATCCGCCGGCAGCTCGAGCCAGCGGAACTCCTTCTGCCACAGGTCGGCCGGATGGGCGCGCTCCGCGTGGTTGAAGGCCTGCAGCTCGCGGTAGGCGGGGAACAGGGCCAGCGTGGATGTCTTGTTGCCGGCCAGCGCGCGGGCGATGTAGGACATCAGCGCGAAGTCGGCCCGCTCGATCGTCTCGACCGCCTGCAGGTCCACGGAGGCGGGATGCTCGGCCAGGTTCTCGACGGCCACTTCAGAGGCGCGCAGCAGCGTGGCGCCGGCCGGCAGCCCGACCAGCGACAGCACGCCCGCCACCTGGTGCAGTTGCTGCGCCGCGGACTGCAGCGCGCCGCTGGGCTGCAGCTCCGTGCCGGCGAAGCTGGACATGCGGGTGTCGCCGTCGCGCAGTTGCCG
Source organism: Pelomonas sp. KK5 (assembly GCF_001984095.1). Taxonomy (GTDB): domain Bacteria; phylum Pseudomonadota; class Gammaproteobacteria; order Burkholderiales; family Burkholderiaceae_C; genus KK5. The sequence goes on along the minus strand of NZ_LYVQ01000039.1, from coordinate 5,143 downwards.
GCGCAGCGTCTTGTGCACCGTCTCCAGCGAGCGGCGCAGTTCCTCCTCGACCCAGGCCAGCGGGCTCAGGTCGGCGGGGAACTCGGAATCGCGGGCGTCCATGGTGCTGTTCATCGATCAGTTCACCTTGAAGCGGGCCACCGAGGAACGCAGCGCATCGGCCGAGCGGGACAGCTCGTGAACCATCAGCGCCGTCGAGCGCGTGCCCTCGGAGGTCTGCTCGGTCACCGCGAAGATGTGCTGGATGTTGGAGGCCACCTCGTTGGCCGAGCGGGCTTCGTCCAGCGCCTGCGCGGAGATGCGGGCGATCAGCTCGTCCAGGTGGCGCGACACCGCGTCGATCTCTTCCAGCGCCTTGCCGGCCGCGTCGGAGAGCTTGGTGCCCTGCACCACGCCCAGCGTCGAGCGCTCCATGGCGGCCACCGCGTCGTGGGTGTCGGTCTGGATGGTCTTGACCAGCGCGGCGATGCGTCGCGTGGCGTCGCCGGAGCGTTCGGCCAGGCGTTGCACCTCTTCGGCCACCACCGAGAAGCCGCGGCCCGCCTCGCCGGCCGAGGCCGCCTGGATCGCCGCGTTCAGCGCCAGCACGTTGGTCTGCTCGGTAATGTCGGAGATCAGCTCGGTGATCTCGCCGATCTCCTGCGAGGACTCGCCCAGTCGCTTGATGCGCTTGGAGGTTTCCTGGATGTGCTCGCGGATCGAGTTCATGCCGGAGATGTTGTTCTGCATCGCCTGCAGGCCCTGCTCGGCAGCCTCGCGGGACTGGCGCGCCACCTGGGCCGTCTGCTGCGCGGCGCCGGACACGTCGTTGATGCGGCCGGCCATCTGCAGCACCGCCTCGCCGGTGGCGCGGATCTCGTGCAGCTGCTCCTTGGAGGCGGCCAGCAGGTCGGTGGAGGTCTGGTCGACCTGCACCGTCGTGTCGGTCACGCGCACGGCGGTGGACTGCACCTGGCCGACCAGGGTGCGCAGTTCCTCCACGGTGTAGTTGACCGAGTCGGCGATGGCGCCGGTGATGTCCTCGGTCACGGTGGCCTGCTGCGTCAGGTCGCCCTCGGCCACCGCCTGCAGTTCGTTCATCAGCCGCAGAATCGCCGCCTGGTTGGCATCGTTGACCCGCTTGGCCTCCTGCTGCTCGGCCTCGGCCTGGCGCTTCTGCTCCTCGGCGAAGGCGGCGCGCTGCTTCTGGTCCGCCACGTACAGGCGCAGGAAGCCCAGGGCCCCGACCACCAGCGCCGCCAGCGAGGCCAGCATCAGCAGCACCAGCCAGATGCTGGCGCCGCCGGCGCCTTCCAGGTCGGCCGCGATCTGCTCCAGGCCCTTGCGCAGCGATTCGCTGTCGGCCAGGATGCTGTTCTGCGCCTCGCGGGCCGACACCAGGCCGGTCAGGTTGGACAGGATGGCCGAGGCCTGCACCCGCGTCTGCTCGTACTGAGCCAGCAGCGTGGTCAGGCGTTCGCGCAGCTGCGCGTCCTTGGCGGGGGCGAGGTGCAGGTCGGCGCTGCCGCTGAGCATCGCCTCGTTGATCAGCTTGAAGGAGTTCAGGTCCTTGCCGAGCATGAAGGTGGCCTCGGCGCTGACGCCTTCCTGCGTCAGGAACTCGTTGGCGCTCTTGCCGATGCGCTGGGTCAGCATCACCAGCTGGCCGGCCGCCGAGATCTCGGCCGGCGAGCCGCCGCGCTCCAGCGACTGGGCGGCCACCGCCTCGGCGCTCTCCAGCAGCTCGCTGGACTGCTTGTTGATCGCGCGCAGCGCCTGGCCGACCTGGGTCAGCACCTTCTCCTGGCCCTGCACCGTCTTGCCGTTCTTCTCGGCCCGCTGCACCAGCGGCATCACCTTCTGCAGGTCAGGCTGCACCGAGGCCGGCGCCACCGCCAGCGAGCCTTCGCCGGTGCGCAGGTTGTTGACCACCTCGCTGAGCGCGCCCACGCTCTCGCGCAGCTCGGCGAAGGCGGCCGGGTTGCCCACCAGCGCGGACGAGACCGACTTGGCCATCCGCTGCGACTGCATCAGCGCCTGGCCGGTGGCGCGCACCTGGGCGGCGTTGCGGTTGCCGCTGACCAGGCTCAGGCTCACCGTGCCGGCGGTGCCGATCAGGCCCAGCGCCACCAGGCCGGTCAGCATCATCTGCTTGCGCGCCTGGTTGGCATCGCGCTGGCGGCGCGCCGGGGCGAGCGTGCTGTCGGCGGCCACGGTCGACTGCGCGAACACGCCGGTGCTCTCGGCGAACTCGGTGGCCAGCGGCATCGCATCGGTCGGCAGGGCCTCGGAGATGATCGACGGGGATTCGCTGTGGCGCGACGCCTGCGCATCGCGCATGGCCGGCGGCTGCGACGGGCGGCCCTCGCGCACGAGCAGTTCAGCGCCGCTGTCGGCGCCGGTGTCCGGCGTGCCCAGGTTCTTGATTTTGTCCAGCAAGCTCATCTCAGCCTCGTGTATTCAACACCGTGTCTTCGAACATGCAGCGGGGCAGCCCCTGGCCTGCACGCATCACACCACAATCCGCAGGAACTTCTCGTGCCGCGACAGCGCTTCCAGGTCGAGCTGCTGCCAGCTGCGGCCGGAGGGATCGCGCATGCGGGCGCCGGCAAAGCGCGGCCGGGGCCCGGCGTTCGGGTCGGCCGGCTCGGGGCTCAGCGAATCCTCGCTGCGCAGGCCCATCAGGCGGTCCACCAGCAGCGCGCAGTTGATGTTCAGCTCGGGGTTCAGCGAGACGAAGCGCGCCTGCTGGGCCGCGGCCGCCGCCACCTCGGGCCGCTGCGCCGCGCGCAGGCCCAGGAAGGCCGCCAGGTCCACCACCGTGAACAGGCCGCCGCGCAGGTTGGCCACGCCCGCCAGCCAGGGCTGTGCATAGGGCACCGCCTTCAGCGGCACCGGCGTGAAGATCTCGGCCGCCTGCTTCAGCGAGAACAGCAGGCCCACGCCCGCGCACTCCACCGCCAGCCAGCTCGCCGCCTGCGTCTGCTCGCGCGCGGCCTGCATGCGCTGCGCCAGTCGCTGCTGGAGTTCTCGTAATGCCTCTTTATTGCTCACTGGAACTCCGTACGTGGAGGTAACGCGTTATCCGAGCGCCTTGATCTTGGCCATCAACTCCTCGGCCTTGACCGGCTTCACCACATAGTCCCGCGCGCCCTGGCGCAGACCCCAGACCTTGTCGGTCTCCTGGTTCTTGCTGGTGCACATGATCACCGGCACGCCGGTGTAGCGCTCGTCGCGGGTGATGGTGCGCGTCAGCTGGAAGCCGTTCTGGCCCGGCATCACCACGTCCATCAGGATCAGGTCCGGCTTCTCCTCGGCCAGGCGCTTGAAGGCCTCCTCGCCGTTCTCGGCCGTGCGCACCGCGTAGCCGCGCTTGGTCAGCATCTCGGTGAGATAGGCCAGCTCGGTCTTGGAATCGTCGACCAGCAGGATGTTGTGGATGGGCATGGGAGCGCTCGTGAGTTAGAGCACAGGCCGGTACTGTCGCACGGCCTGCAGCAATTGTTCTTTCGTGAACGGCTTGGTCAGGTAGTCCTGCGAGCCGACCATGCGGCCGCGGGCCTTGTCGAACAGGCCGTCCTTGGACGAGAGCATGATCACCGGCACCTTGGCGAACTGCGGATTGCGCTTGATGATGGCGCAGGTCTGGTAGCCATCGAGCCGCGGCATCAGGATGTCGCAGAAGACCAGGTCGGGCATGAAGTCGCTCAGCTTGGCGAGCGCGTCGAAGCCGTCCTCGGCCAGCACGACCTGGTGGCCGCCCTGCTTCAGGAAGATTTCCGCGCTGCGGCGGATGGTATTGCTGTCGTCGATCACCAGCACCCTGGTACCGGCGGCCGAGCTCCCTGCGGAGCCATCAGAAACGTCCAAGCGGAATCTCCTTGCCGCCGCGCGGCCGGCGCTTCATCACGCCCGGCCGGCTTGCGTCGACATAATCAGTTAGATGCGCACCATCTCGAAGTCTTCCTTGCGCGCGCCGCACTCGGGGCAGACCCAGTTCATGTCCACATCGGCCCAACGCGTGCCGGCAGCAATGCCATGTTCGGGATCGCCAGCGGCCTCGTCGTAGATCCAGCCACAGATCAGGCACATCCAGGTACTTGCGTCGGTCACGATGTATAGGTGTTTGCTAACTACAATGCAAAGATTGTAGCTACGCCATTCTTGTCGCCCGCATGGGAGCGTAGGCAGGGAAGCAACAGGCGCATCACGCGACACCACGCGCTTGCGGCCATATTTCACAGCCTGCCCGCCCGTACGTTTGGACACACGAGTGGCCCGCCCGCGGCCCGCGGATCCAGAACCGACCTAGCGCCGCACTGATCATGAGCAAAACCGACCCCGCCCCCCAGCAAGACCTCGTCGCCGAAGACCAGGAGGCGCCCGCCTGCGTGATGAGCTTCAACGCCACCGAACCCAGCGGCGCCGGCGGCACGGCCGGCGACGTCTCCACCATCGCCGCGATGGGCGCGCACTGCCTGCCGGTGGTCACCGCCATCGTGCTGCGCGACACCGCCGAGGTCTTCGAGCAGACCGAACTGGACGCCGACACCATCGCCGAGCAGGCCCGCCACATCCTCGAGGACGTGCCGGTCGGCGCCTGGAAGGTCGGCTTCCTGGGCTCGGCCGAGGGCGTCAGCGCGGTGGCCGAGGTGCTCAGCGACTACCCCGACACCCCGCTGGTCTCCTACCTGCCCGCGATCTCCTGGCTGGACGAGGAGCAGCACCAGAGCTACCACGACGCCTTCCGCGAGCTGATCCTGCCGCAGACCCAGGTGCTGGTGGGCAACCACAAGACCCTGACCGACTTCCTGCTGCCCGAGTGGGACGCCGACCGCCCGGCCTCGCCGCGCGAGATCGCCGTGGCCGCCGCGCAGCACGGCGCCGCCTACGTGCTGGTGACCGGCATCAACCTGCCCAACCAGTTCGTGGACAACGTGCTGGCCACCGCGCAGGGCCCGATCACCGGCGAGAAGTTCGAGCGCTTCGAGGTGGGCTTCGTCGGCGCCGGCGACACGCTGTCGGCCGCGCTGGCCGCCCTGCTGTCGGTGGGCGCCGAGATCCATGCCGCCGTCGGCGAGGCGCTGTCCTTCCTGGACCAGTCGCTGGACGCGGGCTTCCGCCCCGGCATGGGCCATGTGGTGCCGGACCGCTTCTTCTGGGC